>JAZNTV010000041.1:0-59338 GCA_045591985.1 Acutalibacteraceae bacterium | reverse complement strand
TCCGGCAAAATGCCGAACTTTTTTCGTCTGACGCCTGCGGGCGGGTTTATCCGCGGGCTAAATGCCCGCTCGACGCGAGAGGGAACCCTGACGGTTCCCTCTCACACACACCCTCCCTCCGTCTTTTTAATTTGCAAGAAGGTTTTTTACACTCTCCAACTCAAAATCCCGATGCGGTTGCATCGGGATTTTTGGTGTTGTATTTACCACAGTGTCTCGTAGTATTCGTCGAAATTCTTTTCACTTTCCATATACGGTCGCATGATTGCTTCGAAACTGGCATTCAGCTCCTTAGGCGCTTCATAAAACTGCGGTACATCCGTTTCCCAATCCACCACCGCGTAATGTCCGTTGTAATAACAAACATCATAGGCACTTCTCGAAAACAGGCCATCGGCACTGCACCAGTAAAGAGAGACCGTGTCTTCGTAATACATATCATAGGCGTCCACCGGTTCTACCGAGGCAACCACACGTTTCACCGTATTTATCTGTTCTTCTGTGAGAACGACCACTTTTTCCGTCCACATATCGGTTGTGGGGTTAAAGTCCGCATAGGTATATTGCATGCCGTCCATTTTCGCCCCCGATTCAATGCGCGCGGCCAGGGCGGCATAATCCTCTTCGGCGCAATAGAATTGTCCCATATCACCAATAATGTGGTTATCCCCCACAAGCGGTTTTTCGCTGATCGGATAATAATACATGGCGATAAAACCAGACAGTAACACCGGTATATCCGGGTTGGTCACATTGACAAGCTCCCAGTCACCCATCGGCGGAGTGAAATCCTCGCAATACGGCAAAGGCACGTATTTTTCACCATTCAACAGCAACGTGCCGTCTTCCTGCAGCAACGCTTGATGTGCACGCATATCATCCAACTCTTTGCAACCGGCAAGGCTCACGCACAACATCAGCGCCATCAACAAACACACAAGGCGTTTTACCCGCATTTTCATACATACCCCTCCTTATTCCAAGTTTAGTTTATTACGCAAAATGTACCGAATGAGGAAGGCGTACGCCACGCCAAGCAAGGCAGTCCATGCGGTCGATCCACAGAACAGCCAATGCAACGCCTCTTCGGTGTGATAGAGGAAGATATCCTCGATATTGACAAACAACGCCGTGAAGGTACCGATCACCGTTAAGATCGTGCTGAACACCTGCGAGATCGCATAGTAACCGAAGTATACACCGACCGCCGCCAACAGGCGGTTTTTCTTAAACAACTGGCCGAGCGAAATACAGGCGTAATACAAGAGCGTATTGGACATCGACGTGACCGCCAACATCACCACAATCTCGATGGCGTAAAGGATCGGTTTCGTTTGCAGGTTACTCTGCAGGAGCCCCCACAAATAACCGATCGCTTTCATGACTTCGACAAACACATCCCCCGCCATAACCACGCTTGCCGCCAACAGCGCGATCAAAACAGTGGCCACCTCAAATGCAAAAGCGGTAAACAGTTTGGTCAAAATATGTTGTGTGGGTGTCACCGGCAAGGTAAAGGACAGATACCCTTCACCCGTAAACAGATTCTTATAGAACCGCACAATGGTAAACACGCCGGTCAGACCGATCGACACAATGACGGCGACCGCAAAAATGAAAATGGAGGACCCGTTGATAATGTCATACGCAATGGTATGGGATTCAAACAAACGAATACCGCGCGTAAACAAAGCAATACCGAGCAAGATCAGTTGCATCGGAACCCATACACGTAAATAGGCTTCTATCTCGTGTTTATACAGTTTCTTTACCATTTGAACACCTCCCGGAACAAACCGTCCACGCTCAAACCCTCTTCTTCGCGAATGCTATCCACCGAACGATGAAGCAGCAAATGACCGTTTTGCAAAAACAGCACATCGTCGAGCACCTGTTCCACGTCTGCGATCAAGTGAGTAGAAATCAACACGGTGGCATCGGGGTTGTAGTTGTTGATGATGGTGGAAATCACGTAGTCGCGCGCCGCCGGGTCCACACCCGCGATCGGCTCGTCGAGCACATAAAGCTTCGCATTGCGGCTCATCACGAGGATCAGACACACCTTTTCCTTGTTGCCTTTTGACAAGGTCTTTAAGCGCTGATCGGGTTTGATCCCCAGATGTTCCAGCATTTGGAACGCCAACTGCGGACGAAAATCGGCATAAAAATCTTCAAACAGCGCCACGATCTGACGAACGCTCATCCACGAGTTTAAGTAACTGTTATCGGGCAGATAGGCCACCAGTTTCTTCGTTTCCACACCGGGTTCGAAACCACAGACGGTCACACGCCCCGCTGTCGGCGTCAACAGACCGTTTATGATCTTGATAAATGTGGTCTTACCGCTTCCGTTAGGCCCCAAAAGACCCACGATCTTACCGCTTTCCAGCGTAAAACTCACGTTATCCAACGCCGCTGTCGCGCCGTACTTCTTCGTAAGGCCGACACATTCCAACAATACGCTCATACCTCATCCTCCTTCGGCGACCATGCCGCCACAAACGTTTTGACCTCGTCAAATGACATGCCCAATGCGGTCATCTCTTCCATGTATGCCGCGGTCTTTTCTTCCCACATGCGTTCGAGTGCGGCGTGCGCGCGAGAGATATCCTCTGCGACATACCACCCCGAACCACGCACGGAATACAGGATCCCTTCCTGTTCCAACGACTCAAACGAGCGTTGCACCGTGTTGGGATTTACCCCCGCCGCGAGCGCCACTTCCCGCACCGAGAGCAGCCGCTCACCCGCGTGGAATTCCCCCACAGCGATGCCGAGACACAACTGCTCGCCGATCTGCGGACACAGGGGTTTGTTTTTATCCAGTTTCCACTGCATAGGGTCACCTCCATCTGTATCACTTCACTAATACAATAATACACTTTTAACAGCGATTTGTCAAGAGATATTTTAAAAACAGAAAATCCTCCCTGTGAGAACGTTCACAGGGAGGATTAGGCGACACCGGTTACGGGAACCGTCGACCAAGCCGACAGCCCCTTCCTTTGTCTTTTTCGTTTACCAAAAGGGTTTTTCCTTATTTCGGCAGACGTTCCAGCACTTTCAACACCAAGGAACGCGCGATGATAAGACGACTCTCGGCATCCAATGTGGCACACTGTACCGACAGCGAGAGGACATATTTTCCTTGGGCAACCAACAATTCTCCGCTTTCGCCGCACCAATAAGCACTCTCACCGAGTTGCGGTGCTTCGATCAGCGACCCCACGGGATATTGCCCCGTAATCAGGATAATGTATTCCGCCGAACTGATCGTGGGTTCTTCCACCATCAACGCAATCTGTGTAGCATAATCCTCGGTAGAAAACAGCCATACGGTATCGTGCTCCTGCAACATACCGTCACCGAATGTAACGGTCGGGATCGCTTCAGCCACATCCTCTTTGGTGAGCAACACCGTAAGATCCATCACTTCGGGCACTTCCGGTTCCCAAATCGGCGTTTCTTCTTCGGTAGGTTTCTCCACAGGCTTTTGACATCCGGCCAAACAGAACAACAGGCACACAGCCGTCAACACAGCCAACCATCGTTTCATACGCACACATCCTTTCCTATCCTATTATAACATATCGGGATACAAAATGAAAAGGGAAACTTTCAGCAATCGTGACACAACAGATCCTCATAGGTCTCGCCCTTTACCGCCACATAGGTCTCCCCTTCGCGCACCATCACCACAGGCGGCTTCGGATAGCGATTATAGTGGGAAGACATCGAGTAGTTATAGGCCCCCGTACACAGCACCGCCAAGGTATCCCCTTCGTCGCAGGGTTGCAGCGGCGTGTTTTCCTGGATCAGGTCACCGCTTTCACAACAACGTCCCGCCACCGTCACACGGTCGGTCGGTTCTTCGCCCGCGCGGTCGGCGATGCAGACGGTATAGTCCGCTTCATACAGGGCATAGCGCGGATTGTCGCACATGCCGCCGTTCACACATACGTATTTACGCACATTCGAAATATCCTTGATACCGCCGACGGTATACAATGTCACACCCGCATGCGCCACGATCGCACGACCGGGTTCAATGATAATACGCGGCAGGGGGTAATCCAACTCAGCGGCAAAAGTGTGCATTGCCTCGGCCGACCACTTCATATATTCGGTACAGAGTTTCGCATTGTCCGCCGCTGTATACGGCACACCGAAACCGCCGCCCACATCCAATTCGCCGAGTGTCACACCCGTTTCACGGCGAATATCCGCAAGAAACGTCAACATCACACGCGCCGCATCACGGAAGGGCTGTTCATCGAACACCTGCGACGCCACATGGCAATGCAGGCCCTTTAAAATGAGGGTCGATTGCGCCAGCGTGTCCTTTACGGCTTGCATCGCATCGCCGTTTTCAAGCGTAAACCCAAACTTGGAATCGATTTGCCCCGTCATAACGGCGCTGTGGGTATGTGCGTCGATACCGGGCGTGACACGTACATAAATGTTTGCCGTCTTCCCCAATTGTTCGGCCACACGTGAAAGGCGGCGCAGTTCATATGCATCGTTCACCACAATGCGTCCCACATTGTTTTCCACCGCCAAACGCAATTCTTCTTCCGTCTTGCAACTGCCGTGCATCACAATACGTTCGACCGGGAATCCCGCCTTCAGCGCGGTATACAATTCGCCGCCCGACGACACATCTACGCCGCACCCTTCTTCAGCGGCAATCCGAAACATTTGCGAAAAACCGCACGCCTTGGACGCAAAGGCAACCATACCGCCGTTTTCATAGTTTTCATCGATGGAGCGTTTGAATTCCCGCATCATCAAACGGATCACGTCTTCGTTCATCACGTACAGCGGAGTGCCGTACTGCTGTGCCAATGTGAGCGTATCCACCCCGCCGACGGCAAGATGACCGTGTTCATTCACATCAACGCCCATGGGTAAAAACATAGTTATTCCTCCGTAACACTTTCGAGAATCTCGCGCAATTCGGCGGCACCTTCCCCCGTTACCGCCGAAAACGGCACGGTAAGAATTCCTTCCAAATCGGCAAATTCTTCTTGCATTGCGGCCTCACGTGCCGCACGTTCCGTCTTATTTAACTTGTCCGCCTTGGTCATCACCACAATAAACGGGATGCCTGTCTCCACAAAATAGTTGATCATCTGACGATCTTCTTTCGAAGGCGCATGGCGCATATCCACCAATTGCAACACCAGGCGCAGGTCGCGATCGGCATCGAAATACCCTTGAATCAGCGCATTCCAACGTTTGCGCTCTGCATTCGATACTTTGGCGTAACCATAACCCGGCAGATCCACCATACGCATACCGTCCAAACGGTAGAAGTTGATACTGGCGGTCTTTCCCGGCGTGGCACTGGTACGCGCCAGCCCGCGACGCTCCAACACACGATTGATCAGCGACGATTTTCCTACGTTGGATCGTCCCGAAAACGCCACTTCGGGCAATTCATCGGGCGGCAGTTGTTCCGCCAACGCGGCGGTCAACTCAAAGTCTGCGATTTTCCAGTTCATGGGATCTCCTTCCTTCCTAACTGCCGTCGATCACAAACCGAAATGCGCCGAAATTATACCGTTTTAGGCGCGTTCGGATGGTCTTTTCTGCTTAATGCCATATCCAATACCGTATCCATATGCGAGACGGGCACGAACGTAATACTGTCACGCACCGCCGCATCCACTTCGGCAAGGTCGGGCGTGTTATCCTGCGGCACCAACACCGTATGCATACGGCGCGTATAGGCCGCCATACTCTTTTCGCGCAAACCACCGATGGGTAATACGCGCCCACGCAGGGTGATCTCCCCCGTCATCGCTACGTCGTGGCGCACAGGGATCCCCGACAAGGCCGAGACCATCGCCGTTGCCATAGTCACGCCGGCCGACGGGCCGTCCTTCGGCACCGCCCCTTCGGGTACGTGTACATGGATGTCCTTTGTCTTATAAAAATCCGCATCAATACCCCATTGCGCCGCACGGGAACGCACATAGCTCATGGCCGTGCGAGCCGATTCTTTCATCACATCGCCGAGCGAACCGGTGAGTTCCACCTTGCCGGTACCTTCCAGCACCGCCACCTCGACCTGCAACATCTCACCACCGACCGACGTCCACGCAAGACCGTTCACCACGCCCACTTCATCTGCAGCGGCAAGTGCGTCGGGCTTGAACTTGACGGGACCGAGAAATTCTGCAAGATCTTTCACCGTGACCGTTTTCGCCTCACCCGCCACAATGCGTTTCGCCGCTTTTCGACAAATATCCGCCAAACGACGCTCCAGCTTGCGCACACCCGCCTCACGGGTATATCCGTCGATCAAAAGACGCAACTGCGTATCCGACAGACGCAACTGACGTGCCGCAAGGCCGTGGCGCTTTCGTTGTTTCGGGAGCAGGTGCTCTTTCGCAATATGAAATTTTTCCTCTGCCGTGTAACTGCCGAGGTGAATGATATCCATACGGTCGGCAAGCGCCGCGGGAATCTCCGCCGCATCATTGGCCGTGGTAATGAACAGCACCTCCGACAGATCAAACGGGATCTCGAGGTAATGGTCGGTGAAGGTCACGTTTTGTTCGGGATCGAGCACCTCGAGCATCGCCGCCGCAGGATCGCCGCGGAAATCGTGACCCAACTTATCGATCTCATCGAGCAAAACAAGCGGATTACAGGTTTTGGCTTTGGTAACGGCCGCCATGATACGACCGGGCATCGAACCTATGTAGGTCTTGCGGTGACCGCGAATTTCTGCCTCGTCGTGCACACCGCCGAGCGAAATACGCACATACTGCCGCCCCATCGCCTCGGCGATCGAACGGGCAACCGATGTCTTACCCACACCCGGAGGGCCGACAAAACACAGAATCTGTCCGCGCATTTCGCGCGAAAGCACCCGCACCGCCAGCGATTCCACAATGCGGTCTTTCACCTTTTCCATACCGTAATGGTCGCGATCAAGCACCTCGCGAGCGCGGGTAATATCCACCGCATCTTCGCTTCGCTTGCCCCACGGCAACGCCAGGCATGCATCAAGATACCCGCGCACCACCGCCGCCTCTTGCGAGCCGGACGGCATTTTGGCAAGTTTCGCACACTCTTTCAGCAGTTTTTCCTGCACTTCGTCATCGAGCGGCAGTGCCATAACGGTGCGACGATAGGTGTCCGCCTCTTCAGACGGGTTATCGCCGTCTCCCAATTCTTCGTTGATGGCACGCAACTGCTCACGCAGATAGTAATCCCGCTGATTTTCATCCATTTGCGTATGTACACGATCGTGGATATGGTTTTCGAGTTTTTGCACTTCGATCTCATGCTGCATGATACGAAGTACCTTTTCCATGCGAGCCTCTTCTCCCATGGTGGCAAGCACATCCTGCTTTTGCGCCTCTTTCAGCGGCAGATTAAAGGCAACATGGTCCGCCAAATGTCCCGCATCATCGATCACCGCCGCCGTGGCATAGGCCTCCTCCGCCAACGCAGGAGTAAGTTCGGCATAATCCTCCAAATAGCGGCGACATTCCCGCACCAGCGCCTCTTCCTGCAACGGATCGGCAATACGGCGCGGTTGCGCTTCTTTGGTCAACGCCAGGAAATACGGCTCGTCCTGCAACACATCTTGCAAGCGGGCGCGATAAAGCCCTTCCACAATGACACGCAGATTGTCGCCCGGCAGACGAAGCACCTGTCGCACCTGCGCCACCACACCCACGGTATAGAGATCTTCTTCGCGCGGCTCTTCCACAGCGGTGTCCCGTTGAGTGACCAAAAACAATGTCTGATCATGGTTCATCGCGGCATGGAGTGCCTGCATCGAGCGTTTACGTCCCACATCAAAGTGCAGTTCCATATCGGGATACACCACCAAGCCGCGCAAGGCGATCATCGGCAGTGTCTGCACACGGGAAATACGCTTTTGAATGGCCATAGTTTGTCCTCTTTCGAAAAATGATAAACAGGCTGTCGCGTTAAAGTAAATCACAAAGCCTGTGAGCCTCTCTCGGATGAGGGAGGTGGCTTTTTACGGCTTTCACCGTAAAAAGTCGGAGGGAGAGAAAAAGCATTGCCGTGCAACCTTTGACTACCCCTCAGGCTGCTTCGCAGCCGCTTGTGCAATTTCCTTTAAGGCGACAGCCTCAAAGTACGAGTTCACGCAGTGTTGCGGCGTTTGGGAGCGGTTGCACGCCCCTTCACGGTCGCTTTCAACTTGACGGGCTTTTTATCAGGGTTACGCAGGATCTCGGGGGCGGCGCCGTCGTTCACACACGCGTCGGTGATCGTCACCGTTTCCACCGTGTGATCCGAGGGAATATTGAACATCAAGGTGTTCAGCACCCCTTCCATTACCGAGCGCAGACCGCGCGCACCCGTGTGCAGTGCCATCGTTTTTTCTGCTACTGCGTGCAAAGCCTCATCCGTGAAATTCAACGTCACGCCGTCCAACTCAAACAGGTATTGATACTGCTTGAGCAGGGCGTTTTTCGGCTGACTGAGAATCGCCACCAACGCCTCGGCCGAAAGGGCCTCCAGCGTGGTAATAACGGGCATACGGCCCACAAGTTCGGGAATCAAGCCGAAACGCACAAGATCCTGCGGAGTGATGTGGGCAAGCAGTTCGGACAACTCGCGTTCCTTCTTCGAACGCACCGCGTTGCCGAAACCGATCGCACCCGATTCCAACCGCTTTTCGATCGTCTGCTGAATACCATCGAACGCGCCGCCCAAAATGAACAGGATGTTCGAGGTGTCGATCTGAATGAATTCCTGCTGCGGGTGTTTACGACCGCCGCCGGGCGGCACATTTGCCACCGTACCCTCCAGAATCTTCAACAGGGCTTGCTGAACCCCTTCGCCGCTCACGTCACGTGTGATGGAAGGGTTCTCGCTGCGGCGGGAGATCTTATCGATCTCGTCCACGTAAATGATTCCGCGCTCGGCTTTTTCCACGTCAAAATCCGCCGCTTGGATCAAGCGAAGCAAAATGTTTTCCACATCCTCACCGACATACCCCGCTTCGGTGAGGGTCGTAGCATCCGCAATGGCAAACGGCACATCCAAAATACGCGCAAGTGTTTGTGCCAATGCCGTCTTTCCCACCCCTGTGGGACCGATCAGCAACACATTACTCTTGCCGAGTTCGGTATCGCCGTGACCGAAATAAATGCGTTTGTAATGATTATATACCGCAACCGACAGGGCGGTCTTCGCCGCGTCCTGGCCGATGACATACTCGTCGAGACCTTTTTTGATCTCTTGCGGCTTGGGAAGCACCACACTGGTGGAAGCCCCCTGCTGACGGGCGGGCACCGTGCCGTCTGCCAGAATGGTACTGCACAATTCAATACATTCGTTGCAGATATACACACCGGGACCCGCAATCAGACGATATACTTCCTCCTGCGTTTTACCGCAGAAGGAACAACATATCGGTTTGGTCTCCTCATTTCTCGGCATATGCGTTCTCCTTAGAGTTTATCGGGTTTACGCGCGTTTCGTGATGACTTTATCCACCAGACCGTATGCCATTGCCTGCTCAGCCGTCATGTAGTTGTCACGGTCGGTGTCCCGCTCGATGGTTTCGAGCGGCTGGCCGGTCATTTCAGACAGTAACTGATTCATACGCCCGCGAATGAAAAGAATGTGATCCGCTTGGATCTTGATATCGCTCGCCTGTCCGCGTGCGCCGCCGAGCGGCTGGTGGATCATGATCTCGCTGTTGGGAAGCGCCATACGCTTCCCCTTCGCACCCGCCGCAAGCAGGAACGAACCCATGCTTGCCGCCATGCCGATGCAGATGGTAGACACATCGCATTTGATAAACTGCATCGTGTCGTAGATCGCCATACCGGCGGAAATGGAACCGCCGGGACTGTTGATATAGAGCTGAATATCCTTATCGGGATCCTGTCCTTCCAGATGCAACAACTGCGCCACAACCAACGAAGCGGTTGCATCGTTCACCTCATCGCACAACATGATGATGCGGTCGTTCAACAGACGGGAGAAGATGTCATAGCTGCGTTCACCGCGGCCGGTCTGCTCCACTACGTACGGGACTAAACTCATAGCTGTCACTCCTTATTCTGCTGTCGGAACAAGTATACCCCGTCAAAACACGACTTAAACGAGAATTACTTGCCCGCGTTCTCTTTAATGAAGTCCAACGCCTTCTTGAGGCCCATGTCCTTCGCCACGGCGTCCGCCGCCACCAGCGCCTTCACACGCTCCACGTCCAACTTATACATGTCGGCCATACGCGCGTATTCGGCTTCGATCTCTTCTTCGGAAGCGGTCAGGCCTTCGAGTGCCGCCACCTTTTCGAGCGCCAAGCGACCCTTCACCTGCTGTTCCGCCTGGGGACGGAAGTTCTCACGCAACGCCGCTTCATCCATACCGGTATACTGCAGATAGAGGTTCATATCCATCCCCTGCGACTGCAGACGATAGGCAAAGTTGTTGACCTGTTCGGTCACTTCGTTATCAAACATCGCTTCGGGGATCTCCGCCGTCATGTTCTCCACAAGCTTATCCATCAGCGCATTTTCAAACGCGGCATCCGCCTCGTTCTTGCGGCTCTCGGTAAGCTTCGTTTTGATATCCGCCTTCAGTTCGTCCAACGTATCAAACTCACTGCAATCCTTCGCAAATTCGTCATCCGCCACCGGCAGTTCCTTTGCTTTGATCTCGTGCAGTTTGCACTTGAACACAGCCGCCTTGCCCTTCAGTTCTTCGGCATGATAGTCCTCGGGAAAGGTCACGTTCACATCGAACTCATCGCCCGCATTCTTGCCGACGATCTGATCTTCAAAACCGGGAATAAACTGGCCGGAACCGAGCACCAAGCTGTAGTGCTCCGCCTTACCGCCGTCGAATGCGACATCATCTACATAGCCGTCAAAATCGAAGTCCACGGTGTCGCCGTTTTCCGCCGCGCGGCCTTCCACCGTCACCATGCGGGAGTTGCGATCGAGCAACTTGTTCAGTTCGGCATCCACATCTTCGTCGTTGACATCCTTCTCTTCACGGGTCACATCCAAGCCTTTATAGGCACTGAGGGTGACTTCCGGCTTCACAGTGATGACCGCTTTAAACACAAGACCTTCTGCGCCGACCGACACGACATCCAGATCGATCTTGTCTTCCACATATTCGTAATCCGACTCTTTGATAGCGGCATCCAGCGCTTCGGGATACAGATCATTCATTGCATCCTCATAAAACACTTCTTTGCCATACATCTTCTCCACAAACGAGCGGGGCGCCTTACCGCGGCGGAAGCCGGGAATGTTCAGTTTGTTGATGTTCTTGCGATACGCCTTCTCTACGGCCGCTTCGAAGGTAGCCGCGTCCACCTCGATCTCGAGTTCCACGCGATTGGTTTCTTTTTGATTGACAGATTTCAGACTCATGATTGTTTCCTCCTATGTGTTAAAACTTTCCTTTTAAAATATATCGATGGCTATTGTAGCATATATTTCGCAACGACGCCATAGATTCCTGAAAAATTTACAAAATTTTTAACGGGCGAAACCCCAGTGCATCTCCCGACACCAGTTGAAAGCGGATACCGTCCCGCTCACCGCAAAATGCACGGGGAATGGACGGGCCGTGTAAATGACCGTAATAACAGCGTTTGATACCCTCTTCCCGCAGTACGGCAAACAACTCATCACACACCGCTTCCCGTGTGACGGGCGGATAATGCAAAAACACAAGCGGTTCCAACCCCGTCGCTTTGGCGGCGGCAATGGACGTACGCAGTCTCCCGACTTCGCGGAGCAAGACCTTACGGTCGGCATCTTCTTCGGCATCGTAAAACCAACCGCGCGTGCCGCATACAGCGACCCCTTCCGCCTCTACCGCATCGTTGTGTACGATGCGCAACGTATCCAGGCCGTTTTCGGCAAGAAAGGTATCCATTTTACGGCGGGTACACCACCAATAATCGTGGTTGCCTTTAAGAATCAGTTTTCGGCCGGGAAGGTCGTGTAAAAAGCGGAAATCCTGACGTGTATCTTCCAGCGACATCGCCCATGAGACATCGCCCGGAATGACCACCGTATCCTCTGCGCTCACCGTTTCCCGCCACTGTGTCTCCAAACGCTGTTGATAGTCCAGCCAACCGCGGAAAATATCCATCGGTTTATCCGTGCCCAGCGAGAGATGCAGATCGCCGATGACAAACAATGCCATATCGTGTTACTCCGTAATATGCAGCATACCGAACACTACGGCACGCATAGCTGCTTTGTCACGGTCGCAAACCTCTTTAAAGCGCACCGTCTTGCCTTGCAGATCCGCCAAGGGAGCGGGCACCTCATGCGCCGTCAGCGTATGCAATGCCTCTACCTTTTGGAACTCATCCAAACCGGCGACATCGCCGTTCAAAGCTTCGAGCACACTCGCCGAGAACTTATACGGATTCGCCGTGGATGCGATGACCGTCGGGGTGGTATCCCCTGTCTCGCGACGGTAGTCGGCATACACCTTTACCGCAACAGCCGTGTGGGTATCCACAAGATAGTGATACGCATTGAACTTGTCACGAATGGTCGCCGCCGCTTCTTCGTCGTCACAACAGCCTGCCCAGAACAACTCGCGTACACGGGCAAGCAGATCGGCCGGTACGGTATACCGCCCTACCTCGCTAAGCTGCGCCATCAGATCGCGGATAACGGCATCGTCGTTGCCCGAGAGATGATATAAAAGACGCTCGAGATTCGAAGAGATAAGAATATCCATCGACGGCGAAGTGGTGGTATAGAACGCACGGTTACGATCGTACACACCCGTCGTCAAGAAATCGGTCAACACGCGATTGCGATTGGATGCACAGATCAGTTTACGGATCGGCAGACCCATCTCACGCGCATAGTAAGCGGCGAGGATGTTGCCGAAGTTCCCGGTGGGTACCGCCACGTTTACGGCGTCACCCATTTGAATCTTGCCCGCCTTCAAAAGATCGCAATACGCCGAAATGTAATAGACGATCTGCGGTGCGAGACGTCCCCAGTTAATCGAGTTCGCACTGGAGAACTGCATGCCGTTTTGGGCAAGCGTCTCGGCAATCGCCTCGTCGGTAAAGATCTGCTTCACGCCCGTTTGCGCATCGTCGAAATTGCCGCGGATCGCACACACCGAAACGTTTTCACCTTCCTGTGTCGCCATCTGCAACTTCTGCATCGGGCTGACACCATCCTCGGGATAGAACACCAAAATACGGGTGCCCTTCGCATCACGGAACCCTTCCAACGCCGCTTTGCCCGTATCGCCCGAAGTGGCAACCAAAATGACGATCTCCTTACCGTCCCCCGTTTTGGCGGCAGACACACGCATCAGGTGCGGCAGGATCTGCAACGCCATATCTTTGAACGCACAAGTCGGCCCGTGCCACAGTTCCAAAATGTGTTCCCCGTTCGCAAGTTCGGTCAGCGGGGCAACATCCGGATGGCGAAAACGACCGGTGGCATACGCCGCGTTGGTGCACTCGTGCACTTCATCCGCCGTAAAATCACCCAAGAATTCACCGAGCACCGCCGCCGCCCGTTCGGCATACGGCATGGCCGCCAATTCTTCGATGCGGGCAGATGTCAACCGCGGAAGCGCGGTCGGCACATAGAGGCCTCCGTCCGGCGAAATACCGCGCGCAATCGCTTCAGCCGCCGTAGCACACACGGCACGATCCCGTGTACTGCAATAGTTCATCTACGATCTCCTCCATTTTAAAATCCCGAAATCTCCAAATATATAAAAGAAATCAGTTTATTATACCGCAGGTTTTTCCGTTTGTCAAAGCCGCAGAAAAAAATTGTAGCAATTACCGAAAAAAAGGCGAGAAAGCAGGTCACTATCGTAATTTTTGCGATATAGAAATTCAAATATTTGCTCCATAACCGCCACGCCGTTCCATGTGTCGGGCATCACCGCCCCATCAAAGTCGGCGCCGAACGCCACCGTGTTCTCACCGCCGTGTTCCCAAAAGCGGTATACATGTCGTTCGATCGCCTCGAATGTGGCCTCACCCAAAAAGTCGGCATACAGATTAATACCCACCAATCCCCCACAGGCAACGATAGCCTCAAACTGCCGATCGGTCAAGTTGCGCGGGTGCGGACACACCGCCGCCGCATTGGAGTGACTTGCAATAAACGGCCGCTGTGCCATGGCGGCCACATCCCAAAAACCCGCTTCATTCAAATGGGAAACGTCCACCGTCACCCCGGCTTGCTCCATTCGCCGTACAACGGTCTTTCCGAACGATGTCAATCCTTCGCGGGCAGCCGTCAGGCATCCGTTACCCAGTGCATTGGGGCCGTTCCATGTGAGCGTAATATACCGCACACCGCGCGCAGCAAGCGTATCGATACGGGAAAGATCCCCCTCCAACAGCGTGCCACCCTCGATTGCCGACACCCCCACCGCGGTGTGAGAGACCAAACATTCGTCAAGGCATTCACCTTTACGCCAAAAGTGTATCTTTTCCCCTTCGGCATACGCCAACACCCGACAACAAAAATCCCACGCGGCATCGCCGCGCAGGTTTTCGGGTATCCACACCGCAAACGTCTGTATATACGGCGCATACTTTGCCGCACGCAAAAGGTCAATATGACCGCCGTTTTCGGATAGGGGGTATCTTTTGGTATACGCTTCGTACAAGGTGTCACAATGCAGGTCAAAAAGCTGCATGCAGGCCCTCCGTTTCATAGGCGCCCAGGATGTGATTGATCTCTAAGACCTTCATCGACTGCCCCTTGGCCGTGACGATCTCAATCACATCAAAACGCGGTTGTTTTAGTGTGGCATGCCGTTGCAGATACAGCGCCGCCGTATCGATGATCTTCCGTTGCTTTTGCAACGTTACCGCTTCACGCGGAGTATACAGTGCATCCTCGCTGCGAGTTTTCACTTCTACGAAAGCAATATATTGTTCGTCTTCGGCAATTATGTCTATCTCTCCGAAACGCGAGTGCACATTTGACGCCGTAATGGTATACCCCTTGTCACGCAAAAAGCGTGCGGCAAGCACCTCGCCTGCCGCACCTGCCGAAACTTTCGCCATTCAGCAACCCATCCTTACCCCAAAATGTTTTTAAGGAAACTCAAACGATGTTCCGGCGAAGGTCCATGGGTCTGCAACGCTTCGCAATGCACCTTGGTACCGTAACCTTTATGTTTTGAAAAGGCATATTGCGGGTATTGTTCATCCAACGCCAGCATATAACGATCACGGCTGACCTTCGCCAAAATGGACGCCGCCGCAATCGAAGCGGAACGGGCATCCCCTTTCACCACCGTTTCGACAGGTTGCGAAATCCCGCGGGGCGTTTGATTGCCATCCACCAACACAAGGTCGGGTGTGGGCGACAATGCCGCCACCGCACGGGACATGGCCAAAAAGGTGGCTTGCAAAATATTCATGCTTTCGATCTCTTCTACCGAAGCCGAAGCGATACCGTAGGCTATCGCTTTTTCACAGATTTCATCAAACAAGGCTTCCCGCCGTTTTTCAGACAACTTTTTCGAGTCATTCACTCCGTCGATCACCACGTCGGGATCCAGAATGACCGCTGCCGCATACACAGGCCCTGCCAAAGGGCCGCGGCCCGCTTCATCCACACCGCACAAGTGCACTATACCGCGCGCGCGATACAGGACATCGAACTCATAATTCGTACATTGTTTCTCTTCCATCGGTCTTACTCCTCCGGCCGTTCCAACGTAATGCGCCCGATCTTGGCGGCGCGAAATTCATCCAACAACATGGTGGCGGCCCGCTCGGTGTTCACCTCGCCGCCCGAAACCAACATACCGCGTTTTTTACCGATCAAACAGAGAAGATCCCAACTGTCGGCACACATCTCCAGATCCTCTTCCGCCAGACGATATCGCGCACAGAGCAGATCACGATATTCTTCGGAAAGCAGCTGTAAAAGCCCGCACGCAAGTTCTTCGGTATCCAAAATCTCATCGCGGATCGCACCTGTATACGCCAGACGACGCGCCACCTCTTGATCCTCAAATTTCGGCCACAACACACCGGGGGTATCAAGCAACAGCGCACCCGCCTCTACCGAAAACCAACGGTTATCTCGTGTGACGCCGGGGCGATCTTCCACCTTGGCCTTGCCGCCACGCGCCAAGCGGTTGATAAACGAGGATTTCCCCGCGTTGGGGATCCCCACCACCATTGCCCGCACAGGGCGATTGACCATTCCCTTGGCTTCCCATGCAGCGATCTTTTCGGACAATACCGACCGCATAGCGGGAACAAACGCGTTTATACCGCGCCCGCTTTTGCAATCGAGCGCCAAAGCGGTGATACCTTTTTGGCGATAATAGGCCACCCACCGAGCGGTGGCAGCTTCGTCCGCCATATCGGCCTTGTTGAGTATCACCAAACGCGGTTTACCCGCCACCAACGTATCCATATCGGGGTTACGGCTGGCAAGCGGGACACGCGCATCCAAAATCTCCACCACCAGATCAATAAGCGGCAAACACTCTTTGATCTTGCGGCGCGTGCGGGTCATATGCCCCGGAAACCACTGTATGGTTCGCCCTTTTTCTTGCTCTGTCATTTCAAACCTCCGAAGGGAAACAGGCGGAACAACACACCGCCCACAACATTTTCTTCTTTAACACAGCCGATAGTACGACTGTCACGCGAATTGTTGCGATGATCCCCCAACACAAACACTTCACCCGCAGGCACAACGATCTCGCCGTCATCATCCCAGGCAATTCCCCATCCCATCGGATAATTCACATACGGTTCCGACAGCAGTTCCCAATCGTTCTCCCCCGCCTTTTTCAAATACACCTCGTTGGTTGCCGGGTTCATCTTTACCGCATCGCCGCCGACCGCGATCACCCGCTTGATCAGCGGTTTTTCGGGTTCTTCTTCCTGATAGATAACCACAATGTCCTCCCGCTCGGGTGTGTAAAACACCGTTTGCAGTAACAGACGATCTTTATTTGCCAACGTATCGTTCATGGAGTCGCCGTCCACCACCACCTGACGGAAGCAAAAACCAAGCAACACCGTAACAAGCAACAGCGCAACGGCGATGTTGCCCATCAGTTCATACATCGTGTGCAACCAGGTTTTTTCCTCTGACGGCACCGCCGCTTCGACCGACTCCTCGGCCAAGGCGGGCGCATCGGTCTCTTCTGTTACGGGTGTTTCGGCCATCTCCTCCGTGGGAAGCGTCGTCTCCTCCGCGGTATTCACATCATATTCGAAATCACTCATTACGTCACCCTCGTTTCATAGCACTTACACTTGGTCTATAGTATAGCACACTTTTCGAAAAAAAGGAAGTAAAAAAGTAGTTTTTCTTTTAAAAAATGCAAAAAAGGAGCGGTAAAAACCACTCCTTTTTCGTTGTGCTTTGTTTGGGACGGCTTACAGCAGTTCCTTAACCTTCGCCGCCTTACCCACGCGATCACGCAGATAATACAGCTTGCTTCTGCGAACCTTACCGCGGCGAACGATCTTCACAGCCGCCACGTTGGGGGAATGCAGGGGGAACACACGCTCCACACCAACACCGTACGACACACGACGCACCGTGAAGGTCTCGGCCACGCCGCTGCCCTTCTTCGCGATCACAGTGCCTTCAAAGGCCTGGATACGTTCGCGCTCGCCTTCGCGGATCTTAACGTCCACACGGATGGTGTCACCGATCTCGAACGCCGGCGCCGCTTCCTTCAGGCTGTCTGCTGCAATGAGTTTCAATGCATCCATTTCTAAATCCTCCCTAACTTTTCCGATGTTCATGCCCAACGATGTGAGCAGAGGACCATCGTCCTGATGCTTTGCATCAAGCACGGAACGACCGCAAGCGGTCGACCATAGCCTATCAATAATACCACACTATTTCAAAAAATGCAAGTGTTTTTTGCGTTTTTTCAAAATTTTATTCAACAGGCAACTCCGACGTGCAGTGTGCGCAACGCGTTGCTTCGATGGCGATCTCGCTCTTGCAGAACGGGCAGACTTTGGTCGTGGGTTCTTCCACCGTTTCTTCCTTCTTCTTCATGTTGTTGAGCTTGTTGATGCCCTTCACCAGCAAGAAGATGATGAACGCCATAATGATGAAATCGATAACAGCCGTGATAAATGCACCGTAGTTGAAGGTGGTCACGCCCTTTTCCTTCGCCACTTCAAGCGAAGTAATCATATCGGCCGTCACGCCTTCGGGCAGACGTAGGATCTTAAACTGATCCGTAAAGTTGGTGCCGCCGGTCAACAGACCGATCCACGGCATAATCAGATCGTTAACCACCGAAGTCACGATCTTCTGGAACGCACCGCCGATGATAACGCCGACGGCCAGATCGACCACATTGCCGCGCAAAGCAAAGGTCTTAAATTCTCCAAAAAACTTTTTCATAGCGTTGTTCACTCCTCATTTGTTGTTTCTCTATTTTCCGGCAGTTTTTCGGTCAATTTGCGCTTAACCTCCACACTGTCGTACTTCTTACGGAATTGCGCCCGGGCGGTATAGGTTTTGTCGCAAGTGCGACACACCATTTCCACCCAAAACGCCTGGTTATAGAACCGCCATTCTTTGCGATTACGGAGTGCCCGCCCGCAAGAGGGGCAACGGAATCGCCAATGATGGCGAGCAATCAGCGGACTTTCCGGATCGCGTATGTAGTACGGTTTGAAATTCAAACGATCGTAAAACGCGACATCGGCTTCCCGCACAAACGGCGAAAACGCCTCCCATTCGACGGTTTTTTGGGCGATCGCCGCTGTCATACGGCTATCATCCAACGCGCGGTGTTGTTCAAACCCCTCATCGGATATGCCGAGTGCTTCGCACGCGCGCGCAAGACCAACCTGCTGACCGGCATTGCCAAGCGCATTATGCTTTTGCACATAAGCTTGCAGATCGGCGTATTTCGTCATAAACGGAATACGGTCACAATGCAAGTGAAAGCGATAGTTTTCGAGCAATACCGACAGATCGGTCGTACTCCACGTAAGAAGGATGGCTTCTTCTGTCCCCACCCAGCGTTGCCACTCATCCGCCGCCGCCGCAAACGTGGTACCGTCTTCCAATTCTTCTCCCGTAATGTTGGTAAGGTCGCTCACCAAACGGGTAAGTTTACGGCTGACGATCGGTTTGATAACCGCATGGAACGTATCCACCATAGCCAGTTGCTCATCCAACTTGACCGCGCCAATCTCAATAATCTCGTTAAAGTAGCCGTGCGCCTTTTTGGCATACGCACCGTTCCACTCGAGATCCGCCACAATATACTGCACGGATGTCTCTCCTTCTTAGGCCATGTCGCCCAGCGGAGCACCACCCAAAATGTGAAAATGCAGGTGATGCACCGTCTGTCCGGCGTCGGTGCCGTTGTTGGTAACCACGCGGAAATCACGGAGACCGAGCTTATCGGCAATCGCAGGAATGGTCGTGAAAATATGCGCCACCACCGCCGCATGTTCCGTTGTGATCGCCGCCGCACCGCTGATATGGCTCTTCGGAATCACCAACACGTGCACCGGCGCTTTCGGTTCGATATCGTAAAACGCCAGGATCTGTTCGTCTTCATACACCGTATTCGACGGGATCTCGCCCGCCGCGATCTTGCAAAAAATACAATCCATAGTTATCCTCTCCTTACAGCATGGCCGCCACGGTATCGGCCGCCGACGCCAGAGCCGCGTCCACCAGGTTCACGTCTTTGGCACCGCCCATGGCGCTGTCGGGTCGACCGCCGCCCTTGCCGCCGCAGAACGTGCAGGTCGCTTTGATAAGCGCACCCGCATTGGCACCCGCCTTCACGGCATCCGACGAACAATAGCAAACAAAAGTGACCGCCTCACCGTTAATACCCGCAAGCAACACGATACCTTTGTTCTTATCTGCCGTGCTCTTCAGCGTATCGCACAGGGTACGCAGATCGCCCGATTCGATATCGCGATATACCGCCGTTGCCAGTTTGATGCCGCCGATCTCTTTGGCATCGGCAAACACGTCGCCCGCCTGGTCGGCCGCCGCCTGCGCCTTCAAATCGGCGAGTTCTCTCTTAAGATCGCGCAGTTCGGCCGTCATTTGCGCGGTACGGCGCAGAATATCGTCTGCCCCTGCCGCTTTGATGGCATCGGCCGTCTGCTGCAACACCGCATGTTCGCGGCGCCACTCGGCAAGCAGATTGGCACCCGTCACCGCTTCAATACGGCGCACACCCGCCGCAACCGAGCCTTCCGACAAAATGCGGAACAAACCGACCTTCGCGGTATTATCCGCGTGTGTACCGCCGCACAGTTCGGTGGACACACCGTCGAAACGCACCACGCGCACCACATCGCCGTATTTTTCGCCGAACAGCGCCATTGCACCGAGTGCACGCGCTTCGTCGATGGGCATTTCACGAATATCCGCCGCCACGCCATCCAAGATCCAGCCGTTCACACGGTCTTCCACCGCGGTGATCTGTTCGGGCGTAAGCGACGAGAAATGGGTAAAGTCAAAACGCATACGCTCCGCCGTCACCAACTGACCCGCCTGCTCCACGTGGTTGCCGAGCAACTCGCGCAACGCCGCCTGCAAGAGGTGCGCCGCCGTATGGTTACGCATCGTCGCCGTACGGGTCGCCGCATCGACTGCCGCCGTCACGGTATCGCCCACACGCAGCGTGCCTTGCTTCACTTCTGCCACATGCAACACCGCGCCGTCCGCACCCTTCAGGGTGTTCTGCACTTCGACCGTTACCCCTTCGTTAGTGAGCAGACCGATGTCGCCCACCTGGCCGCCGCTTTCGCCGTAGAACGGCGTTACATCGAGCAACACCAGAGCAGCATCGCCGTCGGCAATTTCGTCCACACGCTGTTCATCCTTCACAAGAGCCGTCACTTTGGCTTCAACGGTCAGCTCCGTGTAACCCAAAAACTTGGCAGCCGCCACATCTTTGAGCGCCGCGCCGCTGTTCTTCCACGCATCGGCCCCCGCGTCTTTACGCGCCGCACGGGCACGCGCACGCTGAGCGGTCATCAGTTCGCGGAACTCTTCCTCGCCCACCGTAAGGCCCTTTTCTTCCAGAATATCCTGCGTCAGATCCAGCGGGAAACCATAGGTATCATACAACTTAAACGCATCCGCGCCCGACAGTTCGGTACCGTTTAAGCGGCTGAGCATATCGTCGAGCATCGCCAGGCCGGCATCGATCGTCTTGCCGAACGCCTCTTCTTCCACCAAGATCAATTTCTTGATAAAGTCGGCCTTGTCGCCGAGTTCGGGATAGGCAGAGGCGTTTTCGGCGATCACCGTTTCACAGACCTGATAGAGGAACGGTTCACCGATGCCGAGCAGACGGCCATGACGTGCCGCGCGGCGGAGCAAACGGCGCAACACGTAGCCACGGCCCTCGTTCGAAGGCATCACACCGTCGCCGATCATGAAAGTGGTAGAACGGATGTGGTCGGTGATCACGCGCAGCGAGATATCGGTGCGCTCATCATCCCCATACTGCACGTTCGCAATACGGCTGACGTGCTTCATGATATTCTGCACGGTATCCACTTCAAAGAGGTTGTTCACCCCCTGCATGATGCAAGCAAGACGTTCGAGACCCATACCCGTATCGATATTCGGGTTCTTCAAACGGGTATAGTTGTTGTTGCCGTCGTTATCAAACTGCGTAAACACCAAATTCCAGAATTCGAGGAAACGGTCGCAATCGCACCCCACACCGCAGTCGGGCGAGCCGCAACCGAACTCTTCACCGCGGTCGAGGTGGATCTCGGAACAGGGGCCGCAGGGACCCGAGCCGTGCTCCCAGAAGTTGTCCGCTTTACCGAGGCGCACTATGTGAGCGGGATCGACACCGACCTCTTTTGTCCAGATATCGAACGCTTCGTCATCCTCTTCGTAAATGCTGATCCACAGGCGATCCACCGGCAATTCCAGCACTTCGGTACAGAATTCCCACGCCCAAGCAGTTGCTTCGTGCTTAAAATAGTCGCCGAAGCTGAAGTTGCCGAGCATTTCAAAATAAGTGCCGTGACGTGCCGTCTTGCCCACGCGCTCAATATCGGGTGTGCGGATACACTTTTGGCAGGTGGTCACGCGCTTACGCGGCGGTGTCAGTTCACCCGTGAAGTATTTCTTCATCGGCGCCATGCCCGCGTTGATGAGCAGCAACGATTTGTCCCCCTGCGGCACCAAGGAAAAACTGGGCAGACGCAGATGCCCCTTGCTCTCGAAAAACGCAAGATATTTTTCACGCAGTTCATTCAATCCGGTCCATTTCATGGTATATTGCTTCCTTCCGTAAAAAAATAAAAAGTCCCCGCCCGTATATGGGACGGAAACTCCGTGGTACCACCCAAATTGAAGCCGCAAAGCGGCTCCCACTCGTTCGCCCGATAACGCAGGTGAGGCGTGCCGCTCATCGCGGCAACGGCTCCGAAGCGGCTTTTTGCTTTTAACTCTGCAGGATACCTTCCAGCCAAAAAACGAGCATCCCTCTCTGGGCGGCAAAAGCAAATGGACTCCCTCAACGCCGATACACTATTGAGTATATTATAGTATATTCCGCAAAAAAAGTCAAGGAGAATTTCGAAATTCTCCTTGACTCTGCGCTATACAAACAGCGGTTGCAACTGTTTGCCTTCCAATGCGGCGGCAACGGTATCGCCGATACGTGAAAAATCCGCCACCAACGAATTGGGCTTTTCGGCGGGCGCATCCTGTCGCATCGGCACAAAATAGTAGTGCTTGCGATTTTTAAGCGCCGCAATAGCGGGAAACGAGCCGGCCAGCGCATCGTTGGTGGAAACCGCCAACACCACGGGTCGCTCACGACGCAGGTGAGATTTCACCGCCAGCGTTACGGCGGTACTGCTGTCCCCCGCCGCCAGTTTGGAGAGTGTACTGCCTGTGCAAGGGGCCACCACCAACACATCCAGCATATCCCGCGGACCAAGCGGTTCCACCTCGGTCAATGTGGTGAGCGGCGGACATCCGCACACATCGCTGATTTGCATACGCCATTGCGCCGCGGTGCCGAAACGGGTATCCACCGTACACATCGGTACCGAAAAAATCGGTTGTACCCTATGGCCCGCTGCCACCGTTTTGGCCATCTCTGCCGTGACGGTCGAGAGGGTACAAAACGAACCGCACAGCGCCCATCCGATACGAAGTCCGCTCATAACCGACCCTCCTCACGCAACATATTCAGCACAGTCTGACGTATGATATCGGCGGCGCTTTTGGGCGCCACACGCCCGGGAAGGGACAACGCCCACACCGTTTTCATCTGCAAAGCCGCGGCGGCAGCAAAGTCCACCCCGCCGGGACGAGAAGCCAGATCGATCAGCAAGGTGGAGCGATCGAGTTTTTTCAAAAGCGCCGCGTCAAAGAGCAAGGCAGGCACCGTGTTGAATATCACGTCGTAATCCCCCGCTTGTGCAATGGCCCGAATCTCCACCGCCGCGCATCCCGCTGCCGTTGCCGCCGCACGGTCGGCACACCGCCGTGCCGCCACGGTAACCAACGCCCCCATCGCAGTCAAAAGCGAACACAATGCCCGCGCCACACGTCCGTATCCCGTGACCAGCACCCGCGCGCCGCGCAGGGTGACGGGCAGTTCTTCCATCGCCAGTTGCACCGCACCTTCGGCGGTAGGCACGCTGTTAAGCAACGCCAACTCCTCGCGTTCTAAGTAGTCGTGTATGGTAACCCCGCTTTCGTTCAACAACATCCGCCAGGCGTCCGGCACGCCACCGCCTACCGCAAACTGTGTCGGCGAAAGCGCGCTCAGTATCTGTTCCGACTGAATGCGCACACGGGAAAACGGTGCATTCAGCGTGGTACCGTCGGTAGTTACAGGAAGCGGCAACACCACGCAATCCGCAAGCGACACCGCCTGGGAAAGATTGGTGCAACCGGTAACACAAGGAGGCAAATCGGTACCATCCAGCCCCGCGGTAATCACTTTGAATCCGTCCTGCGCAAGCAAACCGGCAAGATAGGCGGCGCGCAGGTCGCCGCCTATTACGGCAAAAGTTTCGATCGTTTGCATAAAATATCCCCCCATAGGATCAGGTTCTTTACTCACCCCATCCTATGAAGGGACATACTCTTTTGTGATTATTCCGTCGGTGTTTGTATGGAGATCAACGCCGCCAGGCTACCGCGCATCCCGTTTGTCGCGCGGTGTGACCAAAACACGTCCGGACGGCAACGGGTACACAGATCGGTCACGCTGATATGTTCGTCACGAAGGCCCGCCGCCAACAAAATGCGGCGGTTTACCTGCCACATATCGATATAGAACTTGCCGTTCGGCCTCCGTTTTACAAGCGATTCCTCCCACACAGACATGGACGAAAAGCGGTCGTATACCGGCTCGTCCACTTCAAAACAACACGGTCCGATGGAGGGGCCGATACCTGCGACGATATCCTCCGGACGGCAACCGTAATCCGAGACCATGCGCTCCACCGTGATACGCCCCATTTCCGCCACCGTGCCTTTCCAACCCGAGTGGGAAGTGCCCACCACCCGCCGTTTCGGATCGGCAAACAGCAACGGTACACAATCGGCGTATTGGGTACAAAGCACCACCCCCGGCTCATCGGTGAGCAACCCATCAAAATCATCGTAATCCCGTTCACGGGTGATGCCTTTGCCGCAATCTGCCGCCGTAACGTTGCGGACAAATGTGTGATGCTCTTGGCGGGAGAGCACAATGCGCTCGGTTTCTACCCCGATAGCCCCGCACAGACGATCGAAATTTTCACGCACGCGGACGGGATCGTCCCCGCGCCCAAAGCTCAAATTCATACTTTCAAAGATGCCTTCGCTCACTCCACCGAGGCGGGTAGACACCGCATGTGTCACAAACGGCACGGCATCCAGTGTGGGAAAGGTGTAATACAGCAGATCACCGTCGACGTGGGCGGTGAGATTACGGGTTGTCGGCCGATTCATTCCGCCGCACCTCCTTTGATCGCGTCTTCGCACGCCTGCAACAGCCGTTTGCTGACCGCCGCTTTACCGAAGCGTGCCACCGTTTCGGCACGGATGGCGGCAGGATCGTAGTTGGCTTTCTCCCTCAGCATACGTTCCATTGCCGCGGTCATTTCTTCCGCACTTTCCGTCGCCACCAACAGGCCGTTTGTTTCGGTAACGATATCGGCCGGTCCGCCGCAACAAGTGCTGATAAGCGGTTTGCCGCAGGCGGCGGCCTCGTTCAGCACACAAGAAAGGGTCTCATGACGGGAGGAACAGATAAAGCAATCACACCCATTCATAAACCGCGGCGTCTCTTCCCGCGGGATCACACCGACCAAACGACAGCGGTCCGCGATACCCGCCTCATCGATTTGTTGTTGCAGTTGTTCACGCAACACACCGGCGCCCGCTATCTCCAGGCTGACCGCGCGGTCGGTGCGGGCACATAACGCGGCAAAGGCCGCGATCAGGATATCGTACCCTTTGATGGGACGCAGTTGTCCCATGGCACGAAAACGGAAGGTCTCCCCCGCTTCGGTCGCTGTCGGCACAAAACGGCCGTCGTCCACCAGATCGGGGATCACACGCGTCTCGGCAATCGGTTGCATTACCGCGCGCAGTGCTTCACTCACACACGCATTCACCCCGGCCGCACGCATCACCGTTTCGAGACGACGGCGCGCCTCGGAATCCGCCCCTTCGGTGAGGATCACCGAGGAGTGTTCCATAAAGAAGAGCGGTAATTTTTCGCGGCGACAAAGCGCCAACGCTTCATAACCCTGCAGAGACGAGCGAAGATTCACCACATCGGGACGTCCCCATTCGCGGCACAACCGCCGAAACGCCTTTTTCAACATTGCCGCGCGCTGCCACACCCGCCCGCGCTCCACGCGCGGCGTGATATTCAGTTTTTGGCAGATCACGGTATGCACCCCGTTTTCGGTAAACACGCGGGTGCCGTTTCCGCATACGCGGCCGTTTACATCAACGTAGATCACCGCCACTTCGGCGCCGGCGGCCGCCATAGCCTCGGCCTGTTCCTTATAAAACGTGCCCAACATCGGCATTTGCGGTGTGGGATACCACGAAGGGATCATCAATATTTTCATGCCCAAAACTCCTTTAATGACATCCCTTTTATTGTACCGAAAAACACCGTATTTGTCAACCGAATACCGCTTTAAGCACCAACAGCGCGACCACCCCCGGCACACCGCACACACCGCACGCGGTCAGGGTAAACGGATTCAGCGCCATCGACACCCCCGTAAACGAACCGAACACATCCACAAGCAACAATGCACCGATGCCGCATACCGCCGACCGCCCCCACCGTTTCATGCGTTTTGTGCCCGAAGGCGTACCAGGCGCGACAAATAGCGATAGCGCGCCTGCAGCGCCAGACGTTCATACATACAGGCATCCAAAAGATCCTCATCCGTCTCTTCGGCAAAGCGGGAATCCACCGATTGCAGTTGCCCGCACACCGCCTGCATCGCCTCCACGACCGCATCCTCCCGCGCGGACGGACGAAGTAAATTTTCACGCAACCAAGTTTTCACTGTCATCACCTCAATGACAGTATATGGTAAACCGCCTCGCGTTATACAAAAAAGCGCACGTTCCGAAGAACGTGCGCTTTCTGATGACTTCTTATTTCGCCAAGAACTGAGTGATCAGCATGCCGGCAAACACCAACACGAAGAACGCGATGGAGATCACCTTGGTCCACTTGGACAAGAAGGTATCCAGTGTACGTGCCTTTCCCTTTTCCATAAAGGTATCCGCCGCACCGGAAATAACACCCAAGTTCGCCTCGCGGCCTTCCTGCAGCAACACCACAGCGATGACCAACAATGCCATAACAATCAGCACAGCACCGATAATGTATTCCCAAACGCCCATTTTTCTTACCTCCGAAGATACATTTCCATAGGTTAAACCTAGATAACAGCGGTATTATACCACACTCATTTTTAAAATGCAAGTGTTTTTTGCAATTTTTCAATTTTCGCGATGAGTAGTAACTTCGCCTGCCGCAAGGATACGGCGCACACCCGATTCTTCCACGATCAAACCGCCGTTGTCGTCCACACCGCGCACCCGCGCCGTGTGTGGTTCGCCACGCTCGTAAAAGGTCACGGTCTGCCCATCCAACAGCGAGCGGGCGCGATAGCCCTCCAAGAAAGTGCGTGCCGAAAGATCGGCGGTATAGGCCGCAAAGCGCGCCAGTATATCGGCAGCCAGGCGATCGCGCGTATCGGGCGGTGCGGCGTCACACAGCGCGCCCGCCGTCTCTGCAATATCTGCGGCAAAGCCGCCCGCAGGCGGCGTAATATTCACACCGAAACCGATCACCAGACCGACGGCATTCCCCTCGGTGACTCCTTCCGCCAATATGCCGCACACTTTACGCCCGTCCAAGAACAGATCGTTCACCCATTTGATCCCCACTGCGCGACCGCTGAATGCTTCACACGCCTCGGCGGCCGCCACCGCCGCCGCGACCGTCCACAAAGGGCTGATCCCCTCTCCGAGCGGGCGGCGCAACAACACGCTCATATAGAGTCCGCCGCGAGGCGAGTGAAAGGTGCGCCCCCTACGCCCGTGCCCGCCGTGTTGGCTGTCGGCGATCAACACCGTACCGTCGGGCGCACCGTCCGATGCCATGCGTTTTAACGCCGTGTTGGTGGAGTCGATCTCCTCCACGCGGCGGATCTGCCATTCAATCATCGAAGGTCACCTCATCCGCCGTACCCGTCCAGTAAAGCAGTAACGCACCCTCTGCCACCGAAACGGTACAAACTTCACCCGTAAAATGATTGCTGACCCCCAGCGCCCGTTCTGCCGTGAGGGTACCGTTTACGAGCGAATAATACGCCCCCGTGATGTTCACACCGTGGGCATCGCCTCCTTGGGCAAACAACGAAAGGGTGCCTTCGGCCGTTTTCGAAAACCGTGCCGTGCCGTTATACAAAGTGGTAAAACACACCTCTTCCCCGCACAACACGGCATGACCGCCGCGCCGCGCGATCCACAACAACGTCTGCAGATTGGCAAGCGTGTGATCGCTTCGCCCGCCCGTTCCGGCAAGCAGACGAAATGTCCGATACCCTGCCTCCCACGCACGTTGCACGGCAAGTTGCGTGTCGGTATCGTCCTTTTCCACGGGATACGTCAACACGTTCTCTCCATGCGGTGTCGTGCCGAGCGAATCGAAATCTCCCAGAATACAGTCGGGAGTGATGCCGCGTGCACGCACGTGTATAAAGCCGCCGTCTGCCGCCATCACCAGATCGCCCGCCGACGGCGTAAACGGCGCACAGTACGCCGCCGCTCCCACGATATAACAGACCGCCATACAGTCACCCCCGTCTTTCATTCGTCTTCCAACAGCAATGTACGCAAACGTTCTATCGTCTGCAAAGAAACCCCCATATCACACAACGCACGTTCACATACCGTCCGTGTATCCTCCCGTCCCCAGCCATACGGCACCAGCCATGCCAAAAGCGGCAAGAAAGTCTCTTCATTCCAACGACGCAAACCGATACCCGACAGCGACGTTATCTCATAGTCAAGCAAAAGATCATCTCGCGGCACACCGAGTGCACCCAACAGTAAAAACGCCAACGTCCCCGTGCGATCCGCACCGCCCCAACAATGAAAATACACGGGATAATTTGCGGGATCAAGCAAAAGACGGAGGATCGCACGTACATTTTCTGCCGTATTCCCTATCAGATTGTAGGGCTCTAAAAAATGGAACGCATAGGTCACCCCATCGCCCAACGGCGAGGCGGTAAGCCGCCCCTCTGCCTCACTTCGCAGGTCGATCTCCGTCCGGATTCCCAATGTATCACGCAACGTATGCACGCCGCCTTCCGTAATGACGATATGCTCATCCATTTCGCACCCACGGTACAACATTCCCTGCCGTACCCGCCGTCCGTCGCTCGTTTTCCACCCACCGAGATCACGCACATTGCCCAAACCGTCGGCTGTAATAAAACGGGGCGGACATTCGGACGTCACAAATTGAGCGACATCGGATACCGTCGGCGCCTCCTCATCCGTACACACCCGTACACGCCAATAGTATCGTGTTGCCAACCGCAAATTCGGCACACCGGCGACAGCCTGTTCTTCCGAATACACGACACGATCCGAGAAATCCGCTTGCCGTGCCACTTCCACTGTAACGGACGCATGCGAAGGACGCTCTTGCACCACGAAACAAAACCGCACCGCCGTCCCGTGAGCAACGTCCTCTCCCTCGTGTGCCAACGCGGCAAAGTCTTTCTCGCTCAAAGCAGAGCGGCACGCTGTCTCGATGAAGTTCTTTTGCGCCATCGTATGCATTTCCACGCATTGCCCTTCGGTCGGAAAAAACAAGTGTATTGCCATCATATTACCATCGCCCCTTCACAGAACGGTTACTATCAGCCGAATTATACCAAGAAGCACGGCAATTTGTCAAGAAACCTGTCGCTCCCACTTGACAAATCCATCGACGGCCACTATACTATTGAGAGTAATTCTCAATTTGCGAGGTGAGTGACGTTGTCCACCCATTACTGTACCGACGGCAAAGAGTTGTTGCTCGCGTTTTTGCGGGAACATGCCGACACCCCCTGTACCATCGAAGAGATCGCCGCCGCCCTGCCGACAGGCAAAAGCACCCTCTATCGCCTGATGACCGCATTGGTGGCGGACGGCACGGTGCGCCGTTTTGTGCGCGGCAACAGCCGCCAGTTTACCTATCAGATTCTGGGGGACGAGCATTGTCACGACCATCTGCATCTGAAATGCATCGACTGCGGACGGGTGGTACATTTGGATCACGATATCACCGCGTTCGTGGAACGTGAGTTGTTAAAACGTCACCACTTCACCGCGGACGAACGGGCAACCATGTTGTTCGGACGGTGTGAAGCATGTGCCGAGAAAGGATGCGCCGTATGATAAGACGTGTTATAGCGCTGTTGCTTGCGATATGTTGTTTGCTTGGCTGTGCGGGATGTGCCGCAGGCGGAAAAGCGGATGACAAACTCACCGTTATATGTACCGTGTTCCCGCCGTATGATTTTGTGCGTGCCATCGCCCCGGAAGCCGCGGTATCCATCCTGCTCCCACCGGGACAGGAGACCCACTCTTACGAGCCGACTCCGCGGGATATTGTGGATATTCAAAATTGCGATCTGTTTGTTTACGTCGGCGGGGAATCCGACGCGTGGGTGGAAGATATGCTCACCTCGATGGACAAAACGCCCGAAATACTGACCTTGCTCGACGGGGCGGGCCTTTCCCCCGGCCGAGAAGCGGACGAGCACGTATGGACTTCGCCCGAACACGCCGGGCACATCGTTGAAGCGTTGGAAGATGCGCTGTGCCGTTTACATCCCGCAGAGGCAGACGCGATACACGCGAACGCCGAAGCGTACATCGCCAAACTGAAAAGACTGGACGAGCAATTCTTCGAGGCGGCACAAGGCGGTGCACGGCGCACCCTCGTATTTGCCGACCGTTTCCCCTTCCGCCATTTTACCGATCGTTACGGCTTGCGCGCAGAATCTGCCTACGAAGGGTGCGACCACAGCGCGGAGCCTTCGGCTGCAGCGATAGCGGCACTCACCGATACGGTGAAACGGGAGAACATTCCCGTGGTGTTGCACATCGAGTTCTCGAATCAAAAACTGGCAGATACGGTATGTGAGGCGACGGGTGCCGAAAAGCGCCTGTTCCATTCCTGCCACAATGTGACCAAAGCGGAACTCGAAAGCGGTATTACCTATCTTTCGCTGATGACACAAAATCTTACCGTATTGAAGGAGGCGCTTGGATAATGAGCTTGATCTCCTGCCGCGATGCCGTTTTCGGCTACGACGGTCATGCCGTGTTGTCGGATGTATCGCTTACCTTGAACGCGGGGGAATACCTCTGTATCGTGGGCGAAAACGGCTCGGGTAAAAGCACCTTGATCCAAGGATTGCTGCACTTGAAAACGCCGATGGACGGCACCGTTGTGTACGGCGATGGATTGGCACCGCACGAGATCGGCTATCTGCCTCAACAGACGGATTACCGCCGCGATTTTCCCGCAAGCGTATATGAAGTGGTATTATCCGGTTGTTTAAACCGTCTCGGCGCCCGTCCGTTTTACAATCGCACCCATAAAGCCGAAGCGCGCCACAGCATGGAACTGTTGGATGTGCTTCCCCTGCGCCATCGCAGTTTCCACGCCCTTTCGGGCGGTCAGCGACAGCGCGTATTGCTCGCCCGGGCGTTGTGTGCCACCGAAAAGGTGTTACTGCTCGATGAGCCTGCCGCGGGGCTGGATCCGCTTGTCACGGCGGAACTGTATAAAGTCATTCATCACCTGAACCGCGACCACGGGGTGGCGGTCATTATGGTGTCGCACGACCCCACCGCCGTGCGAGAACACGCCACCCATGTGCTGCATCTCGGCGGTCGCCCGCTCTTTTTCGGCACGCGGGAGATGTATCTGCAAAGCGAGATCGGGCGGCGGTTTTTGGGAGGTGACGGGAATGTTTGAGTTGATCGGACAGATGCTGTCCTATCCGTTTTTGGTGCGGGCACTCATCGTCGGCGTGTTGGTATCGCTGTGCGCCTCCCTGCTCGGTGTGACATTGGTGCTCAAGCGCTATTCCATGATCGGAGACGGCCTTTCCCATGTGGGTTTCGGCGCGCTCGCCATTGCGGCGGCGCTCGGCACCGCCCCGCTTGCCGTGTGCATTCCCGTGGTGTCTCTCGCCGCCGTGCTGCTGCTGCGCCTCAGCGAGAGCACCCGCATCAAAGGGGATGCCGCCATCGCGCTCATCTCTTCGGGTTCTCTCGCGGTGGGTGTATTGGTCGTCTCGCTGGCGGGCGGCATGAACACCGACGTCAACAACTACATGTTCGGCAGCATTCTCTCGCTCAGCCGCGGAGACACCGTGTTGAGCGTGGCGCTTGCGGTCATCGTGTTACTGCTGTATCTGCTGTTCTTTAACCGCCTGTTTGCGGTGACTTTTGACGAGACCTTCGCCCGCGCGACGGGAACGAAAGCCGGCTTTTACAACCTGCTCATCGCCCTGCTCACCGCCGTGACCGTGGTGCTCGGCATGCGCATGATGGGCGCATTGCTCATCTCGTCCCTCATTATCTTCCCCGCGCTCTCCGCCATGCGGGTCTGCCGCACTTTCCGCCGCACGGCGGTGACGGCGGCATTGCTGTCGGTCGGTTGCTTCCTCGTCGGCACGGTCGCCTCCTTCGGCTGGGAATTACCCACGGGGGCTACGGTAGTCGCGGTGAATATCGTTGCCTTTGCCGCCTGCGCGGTGACGGGAACAATGGTGCGCAAACAAAAATGACAGCACAAAAAAACATCGTTCGACCACCGCGTAAGCGGAAGCGAACGATGTTTTTTTATTGCAAACGGTTTACATTACACACTGCTCGTTGATAAACAGCGTGAATTTCACCCCGAGTTTTTCCGCTGCACGGCGGCAGAGGAGCATACGCTCCATAAAGACTTCGAAATAGTCCATTACACTGCCGTATTGCGTATCTACCGCAAGCCGCAGCGCAAGGGTCGACTTATCTTCGCTTAACTCAAGAGAAGAGTTTTCCACCGAATAATTCACGCGGTCGTGAATATCGAAAGTCGTCAGGTCGTGATTGCGCACGCGGGTGCGCCGCACGTCGGATTTGTCCGCCAAAATGAGCGCCGCCGCCACCTCGTTCACCGGCACACCCGTGCCTTCGTCGTGATTGCCGATGGCGGTCACCACGGTGGCGATCTCAGCGGCATCCATCTCCAACCGATCCAGAATACGAAACGCCATTACCGCCCCGCTTTGGGAATGTTCGATGCGATTGACGAGATTGCCGATATCGTGCAGATAGCCCGCAATACGGGCAAGTTCCGCCGTACGCTCAGAAAACCCAAGTTCCGACAGCAGGCGCCCTGCCTCCGTCGCCACGCGGGTGACGTGGGCAAAACTGTGTTCGGTAAACCCGAGTGCCTCCAGCGATTCGTCCGCACGGGTAATGTAGGTACGGATATCCTCGCGGCGGCGCAGTTCGTCAAAAGTAATCATACGTTTTCCTCAAATTTTCTCAATATGCGGGCAGGTGATCGGCTGACGGATGACGGGCGCACAGTAGCGCACCGCGTTTTTGATGACCGTCTGCACCGCGGGTTCGTAATAGATCGGGAAGGTCTCGTGACCGGGCTGGAAATAGAACACCGTGCCGTGGCCGCGGCGCCACAAACAGCCGCTGCGGAACACTTCGCTGCCCTCGTAACTGCCGATGAACAGCAGTTTGTCGGGTTCGGGAATCGAGAACGGCTCGGCGTAGGTCTCCACGTGGGGCAGTTCAAAATAACGGTCGATGCCTTGGGTGATGGGATGCGCGGGATCGACCACCCACACGCGTTCCATATCCCCGTTTTCGCGCCAGCCGAGACTGCAGGGCGTCCCCATCAAACGGCGGAATATCTTGGAGTGATGCCCGCTGTGCAACACGATCAGTCCCATGCCCGCATGAACGGCGGCGGCAACACGGTCCACCACTTCGTCCGGCACATCGCCGTGTGCCATGTGCCCCCACCAAAGCATCACGTCAGTATCGTCCACCACCTCCTGCGGCAGACCGCAATCGGGGTCGTCCAGTGTCGCAGTACGCACGGCGATATCCGCTTCCGCCCCCAAAAACGCCGCAATGGCACCATGGATCCCCTCGGGATACACGCGGCGGACTTCCTCACTTGTCTTTTCGTGACGTCCTTCGTTCCAAACCGTAACTTTGATCATTCTTTAACACTCCTTACAAAAGCTCATATGCTTCGCGTACGTTTTGCACGCCGATAATTTCAATATCCGTGCGTGGGGTGACGGCGGCCGCATTGGGCATCGGCATCAACACCCGTGTAAAACCGAGCCGTGCCGCTTCCGCCACCCGTGCTTCGGCATGGGACACCGCGCGAATTTCACCCGTCAGACCCACTTCGCCGAACGCGACCACCCCTTCGGGCACGGGCTTGTCCTTCAAGCCCGAAACCAGCGCGAGCGCCACCGCCAGATCGGCCGCCGGCTCTTCCAGACGAATGCCGCCCACGACGTTTAAGTACGCGTCCAGATTCTGGAAGAAATACCCCGCTCGCTTTTCGAGCACCGCAAGCAACAAGGTCATACGATTGTAATCGAACCCGGTGGACATACGGCGCGGGTTACCGAACCCGCTGGGTGTGACCAACCCCTGCACTTCCGCCAACAGCGGGCGCGTCCCCTCTATCGTGCAGGAGACACACGTGCCGCTGACCCCTTTCGGGCGACCCGACAGCAACATTTGCGACGGATTTTCCACCTGTGCCAAACCGCGATCCCGCATCTCAAAAACGCCGATCTCATTGGTGGAACCGTAACGGTTCTTGGCACAGCGCAGCAGGCGATAACTGCTGTTGCGGTCACCTTCAAAATACAACACACAATCCACAATGTGTTCCATCACCTTCGGGCCGGCAATGGCGCCGTCTTTGTTTACGTGCCCCACCACAAACACGGGCAGATCCATCGCTTTAGCCGCCCGCATGATGGCCGAGGTACATTCCCGCACCTGGGTCACACTGCCGGGCGAAGAGGCGACCTCCGCCAGATTCATGGTCTGTATCGAGTCTACGATCATAAGTTCGGGGGCTTCTGTTTGCATCGCGGCCAACACCGTGGAAAGGTCTGTTTCGCAAAGCAACGAGAGATTTTCGCTTTCCACGCCCAAGCGATCGGCACGCAGTTTGATCTGCGCCGCCGATTCTTCGCCCGAGACGTATAAGATCTTTCGTGTCTGCCCGATATGTTCACAAATTTGAAGAAGTAACGTGGATTTACCGATGCCGGGATCACCGCCGATAAGCATCAATCCGCCCTTGACGATACCACCGCCCAGCACACGGTCCAGCTCTTTCATGCCCGTGGAGGTGCGCACCTCACCGTGCGGGTCGATCTCGCGCAGTTTTTGTGCGCGCACGCGACCGCTCGGCACGGTAGCCACTGCCGCCGTTTGCGGAGTACGCAGTTCCTCCTGCATCGTGTTCCATTCCCCGCACGAGGGGCAACGTCCGCTCCAGCGCGGTGCTTCACACCCGCATTCCGAGCAAACGAACACCATTTTGTTTTTCGGCGGCATAGCCTCCCCTCCTTTTCTGCGTCTATAATATCACACTTTCCTCGTCTTTACAAGCCGAAATCCGCATTTTGCAAAAAAGAAAACACACCGCCTGCCACCGCAAACGCCATCTGCCGTTGATAGTCGCTTTGTCCCAATTTTTCACATTCGGCAGGGTTGGATAGGAAGCCGCACTCCACGATCACCGCCGGCACGGTGGTATTACTCAGCAAAAAGACACTGTCGTCTGCCGTTTTGAGTTCCCGTGTATTTTCGGGTTGCAAAAGCGACAACACACTCGTCCGCACCGCGGCACCGAGCACACGGCTTTGCGGGTGATTGGGCGAGCAAAATACCTGTGTACCGTGATATTTTGCTTCGGAAAAATGGTTTTGATGCACGCTTACCACCAGCGTCGCTTCTTCATACAGTGCCAAACGATTGTGCATATCGCTGACCTTCTGTTCACGCAGAGAATCCCCTTCGGTGTATATCGAGCGATCCTCCTTACGGGTCATCCCCGTCTCGACACCCATCACCCGCAAGACGGCCGCGAGGGTGCGAGCGACCCCCAAATTGTCATCTTTTTCCATTGTGCCGTCGTCCCCCGTTGCTCCGCCGTCTGCCCCGCCGTGTCCGGCATCCACCAACACATACGGCCCGCCGTTTTCAAGGGAAGCCGCCTCTTCCACCCGCGGCAACGCCGCCAATATCGCCGCCACACAGCCGATCGTCACCACAAGGACCCACCGTTGTTTCATACGCATCCCTCCGCCACACGCTATGATACGGAGAGGTAAAATATACCTTGGATGACAGTACAATTCAGCAGAGTCTCACTGCCCACCCTGAAGTGATTCGATGACGAACAGATCGTTTTTAAAACCCTCGGGCCATACACCGAGGCATTACGTCACCCATCTCCATCACATCGACTTGTTTGAAGATTTGTTTCGCCGTTCGTCAGATGCCTCTTGACATTTTCCGCACTTTTATACATAATGTAGTTATCAAACCGAAAGGTCGTGAAACTATGCCGCTTAACAATTTCTCCCACGGGGATTTTTTGCAGAATCTGGACACCCGTTTTGAACCGTTTGCTACCGAGGTGGTGCGGGAACAGAACCCCGACACGCTGACGGTACTGTTCGGCACCGATGTGCACTACATCCGTTTTTACGATAACTATGCACCCGTATACGAAAAGGTGCAGGAAATGGTGGAATTTTCCCGCCGTGTCGGGGTGGATCTTCTGGCGCTGACAGGCGATCTCATCGACGGCAACGCCCCCATCGAGACCCAGTTCCGTGACCTGTTCGATCTGATGACCGTCATCAAACGGACGGATGCCACCTCGGTCATTCTCTCACAGGGCAATCACGACGATTGCTCGTGGTTTGCCTACAAAAATGCGCTTGGTACCGAAGGGGTGATCTCGGACAACGAGTGGTACGGTGCCGTAGTGAATCCCCTTCGTGCCTCCTTCCCCATGACACTTGACGAAAACAACCGCGAAGGCGGATATTACTACATAGACTACCCCACCCAAAAGATCCGCGCCATCAACTTGCGTACCAGCGATAACCCGTTGGTTTTGGAAGAGGACGGAAAACATCTCGTACAGCAATATTGCAGTCAGTGGGCGTTCGGGTTTCAGGAAAAACAGTTGCAGTGGCTTGCCAAAGCGTTGCAACTGCCCTCGGACGACTGGTCGGTGGTGTTCTTCTCGCACACCTGCCCGTATGTGGAAAAAGAGATGCACAACCGCGCCCTCTTTGAAGAACTCGTATACGCCTTCCTAAACGGCCAAAAGGGTGTGGCGGTGAGCGACGACCCAATGTATCCCGCTACCGTGCCCTACGATTTTACCGGCCGAAAAGGCGATGTGTTGGTCTATCTCTACGGCCACTACCATCGCGACACCACACGGGTCGTGAACGGCGTCACCACCGTATGCACCAAAAGTTTGCTCGGCTTCGACCACGGGCAGGAACAGTATTTTGTGGAAGTGCCGGGAGTCGGCACGGTCGGCAAAGATATCTATAACAGTTGGGATTGCATGCTGATCGACAAAGCCGCCCGTAAGCTGAAAGCCAAACGATACGGTCTGCGGCAGTTGGATCGTGATATCGACTTATAAGGAGACTATTCTATGGCAAGAGAACGCTATCTTATCGGTGTGGATACCCAAAAATTGCAAGAGGAACGCCAACCGGAACGTCCCCTGACCTTTCGTGAAAAGGTCGGCAAATTTTGGTATAATTATCAATGGGCCGTCATCATTATCGGTGTGATCGTGGTTTTGGTCATCGCCGCGGCCATCTTGGTCGGTTCCCGCGAAAAAGTGGATTACACCCTCGTGTTCGTCACCAAGGGCAAACTTGCCGAAACCGCGTTGGATGAACTGGCAGATGAAATGGAACTTTACGGTTCCGATCTGGACGGAAACGGCAAAGTGAGTGTACGCATTCTGCCGTTGGTAATGACCGACGACGGCGACTATGTGGAACTCGCCACATTGTTTTCCAGCGGCAACAGTGTGATGTTTGCCATGGAACCCACCTATTACGAATCGCAGATCGCCTATTATGAAGAAGATGGCGACTACTATTTTACTCCGCTGAATGCCGAACACGAAGGTTTGGCGGAACATAAACGGTATTGGAACTGGAACAACTCCTATTTCCAGCAAAACTGCAGCGGCACTTTCCCGAAGAATATGTATTTCGGTGTGCGCGCACCGATCGGCACGGCGGCAGGACATAAGGAAGAATCCGACGCCTGTAAAGCCTTGCTCGAAAACTTTATCAAGAACAATCCCATGCAGGAGATCACGGTCGAAAGCGAAAATACCGCATCCCAATAAGCAAACAGGGCTGTTTCGACAGCCCTGTTTTTGTTGACAAAACAGACAGAATGTGATACGATACAGTTCTCAATTTATCCTAACGGAGGCGACAAGCTATGGATACGTTCCTGAAACTGGCGGAAGAATGGGATCTCTTGACGCAAGGCGTTTGGTGTTTGCGCATCGCCGTGGCAGCCGTTTGCGGCTGTATCATCGGATATGAGCGTACCCGCCGTTCAAAAGGCGCCGGTATCCGCACGCATATGATCATTGCCATGAGTGCCGCTTTGATGACGATCGTGTCCAAATACGGTTTCCTGGATATGGTAGGCACGGGTCTGAACGCCGATGCCACCCGTATCGCCTCCAATATCGTCACCGGTATCCCCTTCCTTGGTGCAGGCGTGATTTTGGTGCGGCAAAAGAAGGCCTCTGTACAGGGGCTTACCACGGCGGCAGGCATGTGGGCTACCTGCGGCATCGGCATGGCGCTCGGTGCGGGGTTGTATGCCATCGGCGCGTTCGGCACGCTGTTGTTGATGCTTATGCAATTTCTGCTTCACCGTGTGCTCACGGGACACGACAACAGTTTCATGGGGGAAGTCACGGTAGTGGCGGGACTGGATTTCGACACAGAAGACGCGCTCACCACCACCTTCAAAGAATACTCGCTTTCGGTGATGAAAAGCCGTGTGCGTCGTCGTGACGACGGGCAGTTCGAATATCGCATCTCGTTCAAGACCGGGGTTGAAATACCCGCCGGTGTGCTGGCCAACGCGTTGGCGACGACACCCGAATTTATTGCTATTGAAGTATAACTTGTAATCTTCAGACATTTATGATATACTGATCTAAAAGGAGGGATATCCCATGCTGTTGGTTTTGGATATGGGAAACACCAACATTACGGTGGGTGTATTCGACGGCGATCGTTTAGTGGTAGAGTCGCGTCTTGCGACCGATTACCGTAAGATGGGCGATGAATACGCCATGGATCTGATGGATATTCTCCGTCTCTACCATTTGCATCGCGAGGATATTGACGGTGCTATCTTCAGTTCAGTCGTCCCCTCGCTGGATCGCGCACTTCGAAACGCCATCCGTAAGGTGACGGAGATCGACCCGCTTCAAGTAGGGCCGGGTATAAAAAGCGGCATAGATATCCGCATCGACAACCCCCGTCAACTCGGTGCCGATCTGTTGGTGGGCGCCGTGGCGGCACTGCACAAATACGGGGCACCCTGCCTGTTGTGGGATCTCGGCACAGCCACCAAAGTGTCGGTCATTGACAAAAACGGTGCGTTTCGCGGCGGCGCCATCATGCCGGGCGTGCGCACCTCGCTGGACGCGCTCAGCAACGCCACCGCCCTGCTCCCCATCGTGAGTATCGACACGCCGCCTTCGGTCATTGGTACCAACACGGTGGATTGTATGGCATCGGGCACGGTGTTTGGCACCGCTTGCACCATCGACGGCATGAGCGACCGCATTGAGGCGGAGCTCGGTTATCCCGTAAAGGTGGTTGCCACAGGCGGCCTTGCAGGCGAGATCGTCGCACAATGCCGTCGCGACATTCCCTATGACTCCCCCCTGTTGTTGGAAGGCTTGCGACTGATCTGGTTGAAAAACCAAAAATAAAGGCGATCACCTCTTCGGAGGGATCGACCGTTTACATACATCCGTCTATACACACATTTGCGTCTCATCTCACATGAGAGCGACAGCAAGGAGGTCATTACATGACAACAACTAAAAAATCAAACGTCTACAAACTCACACTCGGTGCCATTCTCACCGCCCTGGTCATCGTACTGCAACTGATGGGTTCCTTTATCCGTTTCGGTCCGTTTTCGGTATCGTTGGTGCTTATCCCCATCGTCATCGGTGCCGCTATGTGCGGGCCGTTCATCGGTGCTTGGCTCGGTTTCGTGTTCGGCACGGCGGTATTACTGTCGGGCGACGCCGCCGCCTTTTTGGCCATTAACGTGCCGGGCACCGTTATCACCGTATTGCTGAAAGGAACTCTGTGCGGACTTTGCGCAGGATTGGCGTACCGTTTACTTTCCGCTTTCGATATTTCACTATCCATCAAGCGGACCGCACCGACGGCCGCAAACGTTTTCACGGCATCCATCAACATCGGTGTATTACTGGCGGCGCTCATATGTCCGATCGTAAATACCGGCATCTTCCTGCTCGGTTGCCGCCTGTACTTTATGGATACGGTGTCTGACTGGGCCGCGGCGGCCGGTTATACCGGTAACGTTGCGGGATATATGTTCCTGGGTCTGGCGGGCGGTAACTTCCTGTTTGAACTCGGTGCCAACCTTCTGCTCAGCCCCACGGTGGTCAAACTGTTGGCGTTGGCCAAGAAAACCAAATAATGAACAACAAGAGGATATGATAAACATCATATCCTCTTGTGTATTCCCATTACGACACGCGGCACACCGCCGAGATCGTTAAATATCTGTACATCCGCCAGTCCCGCTGCCGTAAACAGCGCCGCAACGTCGTCCGCCTGCCCGATACCGACCTCCACTGCACAGAAGCCATTGCCTTGCAGTTTCGGCACCCATCGGTCGGCGATAGCACGATAAAACAAGAGTCCGTCCGCCGCGCCGTCGAGCGCCATTGTCGGCTCATGTTGCACCTCTCGCATCAATCCCGCAAGGTCTGCTGTGGGGATATAGGGCGGATTGGAAAGGATCGCGGCGTACTCGCCCGTAAAGCGGTCGGCATCCCGCAACACGTCTGCCTGCACCGCCTCGACCGCATACTGCGGATAACGGGCGATATTCGCGCGCAGATACGGCAGAGCGGCATCCGACAATTCCACCGCCGTCACCCAAGGTGTAGTATGACACAGCGATGCCGCACCCAACCCCACGCAACCGCTTCCGGCACAAAGATCCAACACACGGGAATGAGACGCCATCGTATTCAGTCTCGCCGCCGCCACTTCACACAGCAACTCGGTATCGGGACGGGGAATCAGCACCCCTTCCCCCACCTTCAAAGTGAGGCGTAAAAACGCCCATTCCCCCAAAAGATATTGTAAGGGATACCCCGCGGCGCGTTTGGCCGCCGCCGCCGACACCGCCGCCGCCCGCTCGTCGCTCACTTCACGGGTATCGCACTGCGGCAAGCCTTGCGGCGGCAGTTTTCCGATATCTTCAAGTAAACACACCGCATCAAAAGACGGGCTGTCACAGCCCGCCTTTTTAAATTGTTCCTCCATTTGCCAAAACAGCGTTTGATAAGTCATACCGTCACCAATTGTCCGCTTCCGGATCTTCGGGGATGACCGCTTTGAGCGACGCGATCGCGCACTCGATCATAGCGTCATTCGGCTCTTTGGTAGTAAGGCGTTGTACCCACAAACCGGGTTTCGAAATAAAGCGGGTAAACGCGTTATCCCGACGTCCGGCCAGCTTGATCAACTCATACCCCACAGCCACCACTACGGGAATCAAAAGCAATTTCACCGCCGCGCGGAGCAAGGTATTATCGTAAATCGGTACACACAGCGACACCAAAATGCCGACAATAAGTGCCAGCACCAAGAAAGAGGTACCGCAACGCGGATGAAAACGGCTTTGTTCACGCACGTTTTCCACCGTCAACGGCAGACCCTTTTCGTAGCAAAAGATAGACTTGTGCTCCGCGCCGTGATACATAAACACTCGACGAATATCCTTCATCAACGAGACCAAGGCCACGTAACCCAAGAAGATGCCGAGACGCACAACCCCCTCAAACACACTTTGTATCCAACGGAATTGCGGCTCTTCCAACACGGAAAACAGCCCTTTCAACACCGTGTTATACAAAAAGATAGGTAACCACATAAACAATACAACGGCCAGCCCCACACCGAAGATCACACTTACGACCATCGCCGCGGTAAAGAGGAACTTTTCACCGCGAGTGGGTTCTTTCTTTTCTTCCTGCTGTGCCAACAAGTCTTCGACCGTAGGCGGTGTTGTTCCGTCTTTTGCCGCTTTTTTGGCAGCCTTCTTCGCCGCTTTTTCGGCGCGGCGACGCGCTTCATCGGCTGTTTCTTCGGCATCCAGACCGCTGAGTTCCGCCGAACGCATCAAGCACTTATACCCCACCGTCATGGATTCCACCATATTCACGATCCCGCGGATAAGCGGCCACTTAGTAAAACCGGGGCGTTCTTTCCCCTTGGTCGGCCACTCTTCGGTAACGATCTCACCCGACGTGTGACGCACAGCCATCGCCGTTTTTTCGGGACCGCGCATCATCACTCCTTCGATCAAAGCCTGTCCGCCGATCGAGGTCTTTTTGGCGGCGCATGCCGCTTGCTTTTCCTTACTCATGCTTATTCTCCTTTTCCAACGGCAACATCACCGTGACGGTAGTTCCCACCCCCGGCGTGCTGTCGATATCCAGCCATCCGCCGTGACGGCGCACGATCTCGTCCGCCAATGCCAAGCCGATCCCCGATCCGGGGCGCGTTTTGTCCGCTTTATAGAATTTACTTTTCACATTCGGCAGATCCTCAGGGGCAATGCCGATGCCGCTGTCGCTGATGACCACCTGCACGTATTCGTGCATTCCTACCGCTTCGATACGCACTTTCCCGCCCGCGTCGGAATACTTGATGGCGTTATCGATAACATTGATAAACACCTGCTTCAGACGGTCACGATCGGCTTGAATGGGCGGCAGGTCGGCCGACTCCACATATTGGAGCGTCACACCGGCACGGCGGGCACGATCGCGAAACAGGAACACCGCTTCTTGCAGTTCCGCCAACACGTCCACACAATCGAAGTTCAATTGCATACGCCCACCTTGCATACGGGAAAAATCCAGCAATTCTTCCACGATCCCCGACAGCCGTTCCGCTTCGGCGGCAATCACTTCCAACCCTTTTTGGGTAAGTTCCGTGTCCACATCGGGCTGTTGTAATGTCTCGCTCCACCCTTTAATGGCAGTAAGCGGTGTGCGCAGTTCATGCGAAACCGAAGAGATAAAATCGTTTTTCACCTGTTCGGTGGCGGCGATCTCACCCGCCATATAGTTGATGGTATCGCACAGTTCACCGATCTCGTCGTTATATTTCTTTTCGATGCGGGAATCGTAGTCGCCCAAAGCGATCCGCCGCGCCGCGATCCCCAATTCCGAAACAGGTGCCACAATGGAATTGATGAAATACGACCCCGAAAGCACCACCAGGAACAAGATCGCCACGCCAAGCAAGATGACCACCAAACTGATATAGGTGATATACTGATCCACCAACGTCAACGACACAATGTAGCGCATAGCTCCTACCATCGTCCCATCTTCACGATATACGATGTTACACAGCGCCATGACTGCCTCGCCGTTTTCGTTTTTTCCGCGCCACATGCCGATGCCGTCTTCGTTCGAAAGTGCCGCATCAAAATCGGCAGGCGGTTCGTTGCGCGATGTGGAAAAGCCGCTGGAACTCAACAATATGCGAGCCTTGTTATCCACGATCTGCAATTCCATCGTTTCTTTTTCGGTAAAACCTTCTACCAATTCACCGGCATTTTCTTCGAAATCAAAAGACGTGGTAAGCATATACCGTTCCACCAATACCGCTTGTGCACTGGCACGCACGTATAATGCATTTTCCACCTCGCCGTATATGTAAGCACGGAAGGCAAAGAAGAAAGCCGTTTCAAACAGCACCAAGATCACGGCAAACACACCCAAGCCGTTTATCAGCCAACGGCGGGTAATCCCGCGATGCGACAACGATTTCAGTGCCATATATCCGCCTCCCGTTCCTTCCGTTTTATCAACGCAACGTTATGCCTGCCATTTGTAACCGAGACCCCACACCGTTATGATGTGCTGCGGTTCGGACGAATCCTGTTCCACCTTCATGCGCAAGCGACGAATGTTCACGTCTACGATCTTTTCTTCGCCGAAATAATCCTCACCCCAAACGCGGGTCAAAATATCATTGCGCGACAACGCTTTGTCGGGATTGGCAAAGAAATATTCCATAATTTGAAACTCTACTTGTGTCAATTCGAGCGGTACACCGCGATGCTTCAAGGTGCGCGCCCGCAAGTCCAGCACAAACTCGCCCGACACGATCTCCTGCAGATATACATCGTCTTCTTTTTTGCTGCTCGCCACACGACGATACAACGCTTCCACACGCGCCACTAACTCGGCGGGGCTGAACGGCTTGGTAATATAATCGTCCGCTCCCGTGTTAAAACCGTTGATCTTGTCCGCTTCCTGCGTGCGGGCGGTCAGCATAATGATACCCATGGTGGGGTTGTGACGCCGCAACTCCCGACAAACCGAAAATCCATCCATGCCGGGCAACATCACATCCAACAAGGCAATATCCACCGTCTCTTTTTGCGCGCGGAATTGATCGAGTGCACTTTCGCCGCTGGCCGCTTCGATCACATCATACCCGTGTCGCTTTAAATTGATAACCACAAACTCGCGAATGGCCGTTTCGTCTTCGCAAACCAAAATCCGTTTCATAGTCCACCTCAAAATACTGTCAGCATATAGCGTAGCACTTCTTCATTGAATGCATACGCATTGTCTTTATCGTACCACACCTGATAGGTTGCCGTTGCCGTTTTTACGAAATCCGTAAACGGATATTTCGCGTTATCGGCAACAGCGCTCGCCCCGTTAGGCACACAACGCACCGCAAACACGGCTTTTCCGCTGTTTTCCCCGTTCTTCAGCGCATTTACCCATAACGTGCGATCGGCAGCCGAATACATGGTGGTAAACCGTTCGACAAAGTCCTCGTCAACCAACAGATAATAACAGTCGGCACCGTTGTAGATACAAGAAAACTTCTTTACCGCGCAGTTGGTCGCTTTGTCCCAACTCCGGAATTCCGTAAGCCGACAAGTCGCGGTGTGCACGTTTTCTCCGTCGTTATGTCCTGCAAGCCAGGTACACTGCGGCCATTCCCATGCCCCGTCTTCGTCTATGTCCCCCGACGGAATATCGGCCGGCCGTACTGTTTGCGTATTGCCGCCGTCAGCCTCGTTATAGAAGGGAGCCACCAGACGACCGTTGTCCCAATAGAGCAGTTGTGTCACCAACACGTCACCGCTTTTTTCGCAATCCAGAAATACACCGCGATGTCCGTTTTCAAACACGACTACTTGCGGTGTGCCCAGCCGCTGTACGTAACCATCCGCCGTGCAACGGCCGACTTCCACCACCGCACCCGAAGACATCGACCACAGCGAAGCGGTCAAGGTTTGGGCATCGGCATGCCAGAGCAGGCAATCATCCCACCCGTCGGCCGTCAAGTCGGCAATGGTAACGGCCGAACTGGTCGCCGCAAAGCGTTCGGTAATGCGACGATCGTTCAGACTGTAGATTGCCAACTGATAAGTACGGTCGCTGAACATATCCCAACACACCGCCAGTTCACGCACACCGTCGCCGTCCATATCCCCGAACATCACACAATAGATATCCGCAAACAACACCGACAGATCGTATACCGAGCGCCACTCGCCATCCTCTTGATACAACAGGTTAATGTGTGAGCGACCGTTTTCGGCATCATAAAAGGCAATGGCTTCGTTCTTTTGATCGCCATCGATATCTTCCATCAGAAAGGCGGAACGATAGTCCCCGCTGCGCGGGAATTTCAAAGTATAGTCGTCTCGCTTCAAATGCTCGGCCACATAGGTACCGAGCGCTTCTTCCGCCGCGCCTTGCTCTCCCATCGCTTTCGGCGGGCGCAACTGCGATGCGATGTCCGTGCCGATGGAGGTGCATCCCGACAGCATGCACAACATCACCGCCAATGCACCGGCCAACCAACGCGTATGTTTCATCGGGAACACCTCCTCTAAATTCGAAAAAGAGGCCTCCGCCTCCTTTTCGTGCCGTGTTTGTTGTGTATGCCGCGTACTATGCCGTCGGCTGATCGATCGATACGTAGATCTTGTAACCCGAACTGCCGTAGTAGACCCAGGCATCTTGTGTATTCAGTGTGGGACGGATCGAATAGGTACCCAAACTGCTGTCGCTCATATCCACCGTTGCCGCGAGATCCGCCGCCGTCAGGGCGTTCACCGCCGCCGTCTTACCGAATACGGTTATTTGCAGTTCGTTGGTCAGCATCGTCACCGTTTTGTCGGCGGGGACGTTTTGGAAATTGATCGGCGTATTGCTGATATCGGTTCCGACATGCCATGTGATCGTACGGCGGGTGTAACCCGACCAATCGAACTTTTTGCCGATGTTCAAAAGTGCACTGCCATCTTCACGCAACGTTACGTATTTGTCGCTGTCGATCACCGTCAGCCCCACCGGCAATTCCACCAGATCCGAGACTGCTTTTTCCGAAGTGGAAAGCGAATCGAAATCCACCGTTTTCAATTGACTGATCTTTTCGGCATAAGCGTTGAGCAGTTCCTGCTCCCCTTCCACGATCACCGCGCTCGGCTCCAGTGTGATGATATCCGTAAGATCCACACCGCTCGGCGCGTTCAAAACATCGTAAAAGAAGGGGATCTCGCGCCGTTCCTTCAGCGTAACTTCCACATTCAGCGTGGTGATATCCATCAGTGCGGCATTCGCATTCACAGCGGGGTCTTCGGCATAGCGCAAAAACTTACAATATTGCAGATTCAACGCCGTATCGTTCGCATCCTTTGCCACGACTTCCCCTTCGAAAACCTGTTTGGAAGAGAGAGAGGCCTCACGATATACCATCGCCGTCATACGATCGATACGAGACACTTCGCTGCGCGGCCCTTGCACAAGCAGAATACCGCCCGGCAGATCATCCGTCTCTACCCGGACAGCGTGAATATCCCGTTCGTCTCCTTCGGCGGAAACATGCGGTGCTTCGGCGATAATCTCTCCCGCCTCTACGGTAAATTGCTGTGCCTCCACCCATTCATCGCAAAACAGTGTGGTGAACGAAGGAGACGTGGATAAGATCTCATAACCGCCCTTTTGGCTGTTGCGACTGGCAACCACGTTAACACGACAGTTACCCGCATTTTGAATATCGGCCGTGTTGAGTTGCACACGGATATCTTCCTGTGTCAATTGCAGAATATCCGACCAAGCCCCTTCCACCACGACATCTACCGTAATGTTCTTTTCCTCGATCACCTGCAGCGAACCGTTCCCCACGCCCGTCGTATTCAACGTGCAGGTAATGGTGCGCGTAGAAATGTTGGAAGAACCCGAAATGACAATATACCACACGGTAACGGCGAGCAAAAGCGAGCAGACCATCATGAGACGATCGTTGCGCAAAAGACGGCTAAAGGAAATGCGTTTCATGTTACTTCCCCTCCTTGCGCTTCATAAACCAACGTTTTTTCTCGCCCTGTTCCTCTTTTTGCAACGCGACCAACATCGCGCTTTCCAACTCCGATTTCAATTCTTCGGGAGTAAAATCACGGCGCAGGATGCCGCCTTGTGCAATCGAAATGATGCCCGTCTCTTCCGAGACCACCACCACGATCGCATCGGAATTTTCGCTCATACCAACCGCCGCACGATGGCGGGTACCCATACTGGTGCCGATCTGCAGATCGGTCAGCGGAAGAATGCACCCGGCCGCGCACACACGCCCTTCCCGCAGGATGACCGCGCCGTCGTGCAACGGGGTGTTTTTAAAGAAGATATTACCGAGCAATTCGGGGGAAGGTTGCGCTTCGAGCAAGGTGCCCGACGTAACGATATCGCCGAGTTTCGTTTGCCGTTCGAACACGATCAACGCACCGGCATGTTGTTCTTGTAACGCGCTCGCCGCTTTGACGGTAGCGGCAATTGCCTGTTTCCACGCCTTCACCATCTCCTCGCGATCCATACCGAAGGTGCGTAAAATGCCGAAACGCGAACTGCCCGCCTGTTCCAAAGCACGGCGTATTTCGGGTTGAAAGATGACCACCACCAAAATCAGCGCATTGTCAAAAAGGATGTTGAGCAAGAACTGCAGTGTCTTCAACCGGAACAATGTGGCCGCGCCGAACGCAACGACAAGCAACAGTATCCCCTTAAACAACTGTTCTGCCCGCGAATCGCGAATCAGACGGATCAGTGCGAATACCACCAATGCCACCAGCAAAATATCGACAACACTGGTGATGATATTGACCGAACTGAGCAGTGTGTACATACTCAGCCACAATTCGGAAAAGAAGGCTTTGATTGCTGTCATATCTTCACGCATCCCTTTTCTTTCGGATTTTCAACATACGCATAGTTTCAGGGTATACTAATACCTATTATCATTTTACCACAAATTCCGGCTATTGCAATCCCTTTTTTATGATATTTTGTAAATAATCTGCAAAACTTTCCGCCATTCCTCAGCGGTGGTATACCGTGACGACGAAAGCCGCACCGTCCCGTGCGGCAACGTACCCATATGACGGTGAGCGGCCGGAGCACAATGCAGTCCCGCACGCACCGCTACCCCCTCACGATCCAGCAGTGCCGCGGTCTCCTCCGCCGTTTTTCCCGCCAGGTTGAACGAAAGTAACGGCACTGTTTCCCCCGCCGCCGGACGCGGAGTATACAGCGTGGCTTGCGGCAATCGTTTCAAACCGTCATACAAGCGGCCGCACCGTGCGATCTCTTCGCGATACAGCGTCGCAAGGTCGCTTTCCGCCGTATACGCAAGCGCCGCCGAAAGGCCGCAGATCCCCACCGTATTCAACGTACCGCATTCCAATCGTTCGGGCAGTTCATCCGGCATATGCGGCAACAGGGATTCGCTACCGCTCCCCCCTTCCAAAAGCGACGAAGGGGTATAGCGTTCACCGCACAACAAAAGTCCCGTCCCTGTCGGCCCTCCCAGGCCTTTATGGCCGGGAGCACACAACAGATCAATGTGCATCGCCTGCATATCGATCGGCAAGATGCCCGCCGTCTGTGCCGCATCCACCAGGAATATCAACCCACGCTCTCTTGCCAACTTACCGAGTGCGGCAATCGGTAAGACGTTTCCGAATACGTTCGAAGCGTGCAGACACGCAATCGCCACCGTATCACGGGTAATCAGACGGCGGAAGTTTTCCACCGTCTCCCCCGCCGTCCGCCCTACGTGCGCTACCGAAAAAGCAGGATACCGCCCGCTCGCCGCAAATAACGGTCGCATCATGGAATTGTGTTCCATATCCGACACGATCACCCGTCCGCAACGAACCAAACTTTTCAATGCTATATTCAGCGACATGGTACAGTTCGCCGTAAACACCACACGGGCAGGGTCGGGCAGACCGAACAGCGCTGCCGCTCGTTCGCGACAGTGATATACCGCTTCGGCCGTACGCATACTCATACGGTGACCGCCGCGTCCCGCATTACCGCCGTATTCGTACAAAGCACGCCGCATCGCCTCTTCCACCGGCGGCGCCTTCGGATACGTCGTAGCCGCGTTATCAAAATAGATCACGGTGCCGAGCGAACGCGAATTCCCGCCGCATTTAAAAGTCGCGCAGCGCGGTCGGCATCTCCCGTAACCGTTAGCATATAGCCGCAACCGGTGCGTTCATCGGGACGTGCCCGTCCCACTTCGGCAACGATACCGTTTTGCGAGAGCAATGCGCGTCCGCGCATCGCATTGGTAACCGACCCCACTGCCAATGCAGTAGACTTGGTTTTGTTCACTCCTCTCACCTTCTTTCTGTTGCATACTAAAAAAGAGAGGCCTGTTCATACTATATGCCCCCACACACCAAACGGATATAAAAAGACGCGGGAAGGCAATCGCCTTCCCGCGTCTTTATCAGACCGGGGTGAAAAATAGGATCCGAAGACCGTTTTTTTAAAGCAGCGTTTCGCTCATCCTTTGTCAAAATACGCCCCGTGATCAACCAAACGTTTTAATTTTTCCGACTGCCATTTGCAATATCAAACGCGCATCGGTGGAATCCACTCGACCGTCGCCGTTCACATCGGCCGCCGCGAGATCCAAACTGTTATCACCGATCTTTCGCACAGCATATTGCAACACCATGCGGGCATCGGTAGAGGTGATTTTTTCATCGCCATCCACATTTCCCGGCGTCTGCTCACGCACCTCGACTGTAAAGGAAAGAGACTTGCCGCCATACCACACCGTCAAGGTCTGTTTCCCCGCGGCCGTCGCGTTAAACCCTTCTACGGTAAAGCCTTCCGTCAAGAGTTCCCATCGACCGTTCGTATGCCACACCTTAATCTGCATACCGGTCGTGTCAAGGTTTTGCCCTATACTGTAATTTAATTTCCGCGGGAGTTGCACGACCGTAATATGTGACACCGCATTGTCGCGATACCGCAGCCGTTCCTGTCGTTGTGCTTTGGTATCGGCATCAAATTTCGGATTGTCCGTCACGTCACAATACACGATATCAAACAACACCTTCATACCGTAAATGTTGTGGTACGGACGATTTGAGAAGTTGGGGGCATATATTTGTTCAACCGTTCCCGTTGCGGGATTGTACCGATATATCGCTTTGGAGAGCGAGTAGTAGAGATACTGTTCATCCGCACTTAAGCGAGCATAGTTGTCGGTATAATAACGCGTGCTCGAAGACCACCACGTATCCTCCACACTGATCGCATCGTAAAGGGTATTCCCTTCCCAATAGCACAGCATTTCGCGGTCGTTATTGATATAATACAGCCGACCGTCCACGTTTTGAAATTCGGTGGCGGAACTGTACCACGGCCAATCCTGCGAATCGAACTTCGTGTCGGTAGGCGTCGTATTGTAATCCCACGCCGTGTGACCCGTAGAATAGATGCCGCTACTGGAACGCAAGAAGTTTTGATGGTTCACGCGCCCTGTGACGTCCCAAACAGGGTCGTCCCACGTAACATCCACATGGTACCACTTGTTTTCCACCTTTACGATGTTCCACGCATGATTCAACTGTTTCGAACGGCACACAAAACTCTCAATACCGACACGACGCAACAAATACACATACGCCTCGGCATAGCCATCGCACACCGACTTCTGATCATACAGCGCACTGTACATCGTATGGCACTCATACGGGATGTCGCCGGCAAGGTATGACGCTTGATCGTAATCCACCCACGCCGCCAAACGATCGTGCAACAACAACGCTTTACGCACCTGTGTAAGATCGCTGTCTATCAAATCGCGGGTCAAATACTCCGCCACCGTTTCACAACGATCGAGCATGGTTTGAAATTCCGATTTCGAATATTTATATTGGGTAAACTCGATCCGAGTGAGAATGCCGTCGCCACGTTGCCCGTGATAAAACATCCAGTTATTGATATGCATCACTTCAGGCATGGTGTTGGAAATCAGATCGGAAAGGCACGTATTTACCTCATTGCTGTAAACAATGCCGTAACGTTCAACATTGCATTCCCTTTCCATTGCAAGAAGGGCATTCAAAATGTCATTACGCAAAGATGCCACCTGTGTTACGGAGATCCCCAAGATCGCAGCCGATTCTTCATCGATCGGCTGCGATGCAAGGCTCACATCTCCATATCCTTCCGTCGCGACTTCGCCGAATGCCGCAACACCGACGGTCGGCATAGCGGCCGTCAGTATCGAAAGTAACAAACACAGTGCCAACACGCGTTGCCACAGTTTATGCATAATATCTATCTCCTATCAATCCTCGCGGGACAACAACGCTTTAAACGCCTTGTGTGCCTGATACACATCCAGTTTAGAAACCACTTCGAACGGCGCGTGCATCGACAACACGGGCACGCCGAGGTCCACCGTATCTACATCCAGATTGGCAATATACTTCGCCACGGTTCCGCCGCCGCCGGCATCCACACGACCGAGTTCGCCCACCTGCCAGCAGACATCATTCGCATCCATGATCCGGCGAAAACGTCCCATCAGTTCGGCCGACGCATCCGACGTACCGCCCTTGGCACTGCCGCCGGTGTATTTCGTGAGCACTGCACCGTAGTTCAAACGCGCCGCATTGTGCGGTTCCATTACGCTTGCATAGATGGGATCGAGCGCCGCATTAACGTCCGCCGACAAGCACATCGAACGACTGAGGACGTGGCGCGGCTCTTCGCCGAATGCAGCAGCCAGATCCGCAATGAAATAGCGGAAAAATTCCGAAGCCGTACCGGTATTGCCGTCCGAACCCGTTTCCTCTTTATCCGCAAGCAACGTCACCGCCGTAAACGCGGGATTTTCCAATGCGAAAAGGGAGGTCAAGGCGGGATAGGCACACACACGGTCGTCGTGACCGTAACCGCCGATCATACTGCGGTCGAAGCCCACATCGCGCACGGGAATGGCCGGCACCGCTTCCAGTTCCGCCGAAAGGAAGTCTGCTTCCACAATGCCGTATTTGTCGTTCAGGATCTTCAGAAGATTCAGTTTGATCCCTTCCGCCACCGCATCGTCGCTGCGGAACGGACGCGAACCGATCAGAATATTCAGATCTTCACCGCGTACCACGTCGTTCGCAGGGCGGCTCATCTGTTCACGCGCCAAATGGGGCAACAAATCGGTGATACAGAACACGGGATCCCCCGCGTCTTCGCCGACCGCCACCTTCACCGTCTCGCCGTTCTTCTTGATGATTACACCATGCAGCGCCAACGGGATCGCCGTCCACTGATACTTCTTGATACCGCCGTAATAGCGGGTATCCAAATATCCGAAACCGTTATCCTCATACAACGGATTGGGTTTCATATCCAGTCGCGGTGAGTCGATATGCGCCGCCGCAACCGACACGCCGTCCGCAATCGGCCGGGTACCGATGACCGCAAGCAACAGTGCCTTGCCGCGGTTGTTGTAATACACTTTATCGCCCGCTTTGAGTTTGGCATGACGGTCGAACGGTTTAAAACCGCGCTCTTCCGCCATGGCCACGGCATACTCCACCGCTTCACGCTCGGTCTTCGCCGTATTCAAAAACGCCGCATACCCTTCGCAATAGGCATCTGCCGTTGCGATCTCTTCCTCACTCATGCGTTCCGCCGCCGACTTGGGCGCGTAAAACAACTGTTCACGCAACTCCTCGACTACCGACTTTTTGTTTTCTTCCATATCCTCGCTCCCTTTCATTTGTCTGTACCATACAGGATTTGATATATTTTTTGTGCACGATGCACTTTTTTAACATAGTTTTTCGTCTCTTCAAACGGTATGGTGTGCAGCGTCTTGCCGTCGGCGGAATACGCCGGGTCCGCAAGCCACGCCTGTACATTCCCCATACCGGCATTGTATGCCGCAAGCACCGTATCCGATTCGCTGAATTGTTCGCGAAGCAGATGCAACACACATGTGCCGATTTCAATATTAAACGCCGGATCGGTAAGCGTATGCGCGGTCGATGTATGGCTGTCCCCGCGGCGCATCAGCGCCCATTCCATGGTAGGCGGTGTCACCTGCATCAACCCCTCGGCCCCTGCCGAAGAAACCGCCGCAGGATCGAACCCGCTTTCGGTGTGGATCACGGCGAACACCAAAGACGGTGATAAACCGTAGTTGTCTGCCGCGGCGCGCACTTCCTGCTCGTATCGCAGGGGATACAACGCCCGAAGTAACAACACACTGCCGCCCATCATCAACAGCAAAACCAACAGCACCGCTATCCCGCGCCGCACGCGTCGCTTGGTCTTACTTACCATACTCCGCCTCCCGTAAGATCCACGCACGCACCGTTTCGCGAAATGCCGCAAGATCTCCGTCGTTATACAGCACTTCGTCTGCCCGTGCGCGATAAAACGCCTCGTCGGGTTGCGCACGCATTCGCAGCGCCGCCTGTTCGGCCGTAATACCGTCCCGTTCGCAAATACGCGCCTGTCTCAACGCGGCGGGAGCCAACACCGCCACCGTGCGGTCACACATCTTGTCCATACCGCTTTCAAACAGCAACGGAGCATCCACCGTCACAAGCACAAACCCGTCCTGCCACAGGGCGGCAACCCGTTCCTCTGCCAAACGAAGAATGTGCGGATGGGTAACAGCGTTCAGTTGTGCCGTCGCCTCTTTCGAAGCAAACGCCACCGCCGCCAGCGCCGCACGGTCGAGTGTACCGTCATCATGTAGTACCGCCGAAGAGAAGACTTGGGCCAGCTCCGCAAGACACGGATGACCCTTAGTCGTCACTTCACGCGCCAACCCATCGGCATCGACCACGGGAATGCCTGCCGCAGAAAGCAGACGCGCCGCTTCACTCTTACCCGCACCCGTCGGACCGGTCAATCCGAGAATGCGGCCGCGTTTTTCAACCGTCAAGAACGATCACCTCAAATTCCGCCGCACGCAACAAGCGGTTATACACCGCCAGCCCGAGCCCGTCCGACGAAGGACAGGCGGCATACACCTGCGTCACACAAGGTTCTTCATCCCAGGCGCGCAGCACATCGAATACACGCCGTGCCTGGGCCGCCGCATCGTCACGCGCACCGTAAGTGCGATACGGCACGGTCAATGCCGTCTCTTCCCCATCGAAGCACATGGCCGCAACCCCTTCCCCCGCATGCGCGTTTACAAACGCGGCATACGCCGCCGCCGAGCCGCGTATCAGCGTCACGTTGGCACGAGGGGCATAATGCTTATATTTCATGCCGGGAGACGCTGCCACCGCGCCGACCGCCAACATAGCGGTCACCGCAGGATCAATGTCCACGTCTCCCACCGCTTCACGCAACATCTCAGGCGTGATACCGCCCGGGCGAAGCAACCGCGGCACACCGCGCGTCATATCCACCACCGTGGATTCCACCCCCACGCCGCTGGCGCCGCCATCCAATATAGCCGCCACACGACCATCCATATCCGCTGTCACGTGAGCGGCCGTGGTGGGACTGGGACTGCCCGAACGATTAGCCGACGGCGCGGCCAGCGGACAGCCCGCCGCTTCGATAATGGCGCGTGCAACGGGATGTGCAGGCAAGCGCACCGCCACGGTATCCAAGCCGCCACTCACCACCGAGGGCACGCAGACCGCTTTTTTAAAGATCATGGTAAGCGGTCCCGGCCACCACAAGGCGGCCAAGCGTTTCGCCGCCGCAGGCACCTCTTCCACCAACGCATCCAGCGCCTCGAGAGACGCAATATGCACGATCAGCGGGTTATCCGACGGCCGTCCTTTGGCTTCAAATATCCGCAGAACCGCCGACGGATTCAGTGCATCCGCCGCCAAGCCATACACCGTTTCGGTGGGGATCCCCACCACCTCGCCGCAACGAAGCAACTCACCCGCGCGGGCAATGCCTTCCGTTGAAGCGGTTAAAATTTCCGTTTGCATAAGGTCGTTACTCTCCGATTTCAAGTTGACGGGCACGATCGGCGGTTGCCAAAGCATCGATCACCTCGTCCAGATCCCCGTCCAATACCGCATCCAACTTATACAAAGTAAGGCCGATACGATGGTCGGTCACCCGCCCTTGCGGGAAGTTATAGGTGCGGATACGTTCACTGCGATCGCCCGTCCCGACTTGCGAACGACGGTTTTCGGCAATCGCCGATTCCTGCTCGGCACATTTTTGCTCATACAACCGTGCACGAAGCACCCGCATCGCTTTATCTTTGTTTTTAAACTGGCTGCGCTCATCCTGACATTCTACCACCGTACCCGTAGGAATATGGGTGATACGAATAGCCGATTCCGTCTTGTTGATATGCTGGCCGCCCGCGCCCGACGAACGGAACGTATCGATCATCAAGTCCTTCGGATCGATGGTCAACTCCACCTCTTCGGCTTCGGGCAACACCGCCACCGTCACAGTGGACGTATGAATACGCCCGCCCGATTCGGTTTCGGGAACCCGTTGCACGCGGTGCACACCGCTTTCAAACTTCAAACGGCTGAACGCCCCTTGTCCGTTCACCACGAAACTGATCTCTTTGGCGCCGCCCAGTTCCGTTGCATTCAAGTTAGCTATCTCCACCGTAAAGCCGTGTGACGCGGCATACATACTGTACATACGATACAGCGAATGGGCGAATAATGCCGATTCTTCACCGCCGGCACCCGCACGGATCTCCATGATCACATTACGGCTGTCGTTCGGATCTTGCGGCAACAGTAATATTTTCAATTCTTCCGCTGCCCGCTCGGCCGCGGCACGACTTTCACGCAGTTCCGCCGCCGCCAGTTCACCGAGTTCCGCATCGTCCAGCAGCAGGCGCGCCTCCTCTTCACGATGCAAGGCCTCCTGCCACATGCGATAGGCACCCACCAACGGCTCCAACCGGGTGCGTTCCTGCATCAACGTGCGATAGTGTTCCATATCCGCGATCACCGCCGGATCACACAGCCGTTGCTCGGTTTCCAAAAACCGTTTCTCCACATCGCGTAATTGTTCAAACATCGTCTCTACTCACACCAACTGTCCGTCACGCCAGATCTTTTTGATATGGCGTTCTGTCTTAATGCGCGGCAAAAGCATCTCTCGCCCGCACCCTTCACATTTGAGGCGGAAATCCATGCCGATACGCAACACAGCAAACCGATGATTGCCGCACGGATGCGGTTTCTTCATCTCCAACACATCTCCCACTTGCACATCCATCGGTCTTCCTCCTCACACAAAATCAAAATCACATATATTATATCACATAGACACTTTATTTCGCAAGAGAAATTTGCGGATTCTTTTCGCCTTGTCGAAATACCGAGAAAACAGTTGCTTTTTTCGGAACCTTGTGTTACAATGTAGTGGATAAAGGGGGGCGTTACTTATGCGAGCAGACGGAAAACGACTGAAACACTGCAACCCAATGTATACCGTGGCGGGGCACATTATGCGCCAACGCTCGGACTCTATGAACATGATCACCATCGACATCCCGTGCGAGCCGATGCAACAGTATATCAATGCGGCACGCAAGGAGGGGCGCCACATCAGCCATATGGCGCTGATCATCGCCGCCTATCTGCGCACGATGGCCAAGTACCCGTATTTGAACCGCTTTTTGGTAAACTGTAAAGCCTATTCCCGCAACGAGATCAAAATCGGTATGGTCGTTATGAAAAGCGGGCGCGATGACGGTATCATGTCGAAGATCGCGCTGGAGATCACCGACACGGTCGACGATGTCAACCGCAAGATCAACGAATATGTGGAATTCAACCGCACGATGGAAGGCAACAACGCCACCGAAAAACTGATCAATACGTTGCTGAGCATACCGGGACTTTTGCGTTTCGGCGTGCCGCTCTTGATATGGCTCGACAAACACGGCTTATTACCCAAAGCCATTATCGATGCCAGTCCGTTCCACGCGAGCCTCGGCATCACCAACCTTGCCAGCATTAAGACCAATCACATCTATCATCATTGCTATAACTTCGGTACCACAAGCGTCTTTATGGCTATGGGCAACACGCGCGAAGTACCGCGCCGTCATCGCGGCGAGATCGTGTTTGAAAAATGCATGCCGATCGGTGTGGTAATGGATGAACGCATCTGTTCGGGTCATGATTTTGCGGTTGCCTTTCGCTATTTCAGCAAATTGCTCGAAGACCCTACGGCGTTGGAGACGCCGCCCGATGAAGTGGTCACCGACCCCGCACTGTGAATGTAAAAAGCGGAGAAAATCGAACGATTTTCTCCGCTTTGTTTTTATTTACGGCGGCGTTTCGGTTTCTTACCCGTGGCGGAATACACCAAGCGGTCGCGCACCGAGAACCCCTTGTACCCGAGCAAATAGCCAACGCCCGTCACAGCAGGCAGTGCCAGCAACACAGGCACCATCGCCAACACGCCTCCCCACGGCAGATCGACAGGATCGGTCACCGCTATGGGCACCACAGAATCGAAATACGGCAAGAAACACATGTTAAACCAACGGTATGTCTTCACAAACCCCGGAAGCAGCCCGCCCGCTTTGCCCACGAGCAAGAGCCCCCACATGATCAACGCCGGCACCGATGCGATCGCCCCTACTTTCGCACCGCGCAAGCGGTCTTCAGGCATATGGCCGAATTGCACCTGGTTGCGATCGTGATCCCCCATATACCACAAAGTAGAATACGGGAACGCCAAAAACAAAATCACCATCAATATCTGTGCCACCCAATCGGTGATCGCCTTCATCGCGGGATCCACAGGGGTGCGGATATTTTCTTTGTAACTTTGCGTAATGGGATATTCGTCCAGTTCTTCCTCAGCGACGGGGATCTCGGTACCGTCATCTTCCAATATATACGCCACGGTATACGCTTCTTTGTCTGCCGTGGCGTTGTACGTCTCGCACACAATGGTGCGGCCGTCTTCCAACACCCCGCCCACACGCTGACCGAGTATCTGCGTACTGCCGATAGACAATGCCATCGTTACCGACATGTGCAAAAAGAAACACATCACAGCCGCCAACAGGCTGTATAAGAAAATTTTGACCGCCATGCCGACGGTGGTTTTCGGATCTTTCATATTCTCGCCATCCTCTCGTCCAACAGTATACCACACTCTCCATGTTTTGACAATTCCCAACCTACTTTTCTCACAGAAAATTTACATCCGCAAAAATGTTTGAAAATTTTTTGATTTTTTTCCGAAATCCTCTTGACAAACCGCGTTTTATCGACTAATATATATGGGCGGTCTACACCGCTTTATATACATGGGCTCGTAGCTCAGCTGGGAGAGCGCACGGTTCGCATCCGTGAGGTTCGAGGGTTCGATCCCCTTCGAGTCCACCATGAAACAAAAAGAGACGGTCAACGACCGTCTCTTTTTGTTTCATATGAGAAGGGGATCGAACCACAAAAGGGAGCGAAGCCGCAGGCAAGCGACAAAGCAACAGTCCGGTGGACTGTTGCGCCTTTTGTCCAACCGAGCGCAAGCGAGGGCGAACAAGCTGCGACTAAGTTCTCCACCACAGAGGGTCTTTCCAACGGAGTGTCTTTTTTGTTTCATACGAGAAGGGGATCGAACCAGGAATGGTCGCGTTGCCGAGCGCGGGACACGGCCTGCTTTTCTTCTTTCCGCAATCCTCCACACCGTGTCACCTGAGAATCGGCACAGCCGATTCTCCCTCAATCCCTCTTCTTCGAGTGGCGGGATACAGCGAGGCATAAGCGAGTGCCGCGGTCGAAATTCACCGAGCGATAGCGAGAAAAGTGAATTTCGGGCACCGCAAACGGAAGCGAACATCGCACGCAAGTGCGATAAGGATCGTTTCGACATTCCTGCAACCGAGCGCAAACGAGGGCGAACAAGCCGCGACTAAGCTCTCCACCACAGAGGGTCTTTCCAACGACCGTCTCTTTTTGTTTCATATGAGAAGGGGCCCGAACCCCAAAAGGGAGCGAAGCCGCAGGCAGGCGCCAAAGCACCAGTCCGGTGGACTGTTGCGCCTTTTGTCCAACCGAGCGCAAGCGAGGGCGAACAAGCTGCGACTAAGTTCTCCACC
>JAZNTV010000040.1:0-7111 GCA_045591985.1 Acutalibacteraceae bacterium | reverse complement strand
GAGCCCCCCGTGAGGGCGGTTTTTGTGTGATGGGTAAAATTTACGGCGTGCCTCGTAGGGACCGGCGTCCTCGACGGTCCGCGGGCGGGTAGTGTCATTTCGGTCGTAGAAATCCCCCAGTCATTTTCTCCTCGCTTTGCTCCTCGAAAATGCCAGCCCCCTTTAGCAAGGGGGCCATGTGTCACAGCACCAACCGAAGCGTAGCGCTTACCCCGCCACCACAAGTGCGTGCGTATCGGCGGCGCGCCTGAAAAAGAATCCCATAAATTGTGCCTTCAAACCCCCAAACCACAACACCTTGCGGCCCGAAAATTTTTTGAAAAAATTTTTAAAAAACTATTGCAATTTTTTTCGTTATGTAGTATGATTACAAGGCACGCGTGTGCGAAATATAGGGGATTTCTGCCCTTTTCGCTGCGTTTGCAGACTGCACGATATGCGATGATGCGGGAGGTTGCGACCGGTACGGTCGGTTTTTCCGCGGAGTATGTCCGATTTTAAACCGGGCGACAAGTAATAAACTGCAAGGAACGGCCAGCGGAACTCACGCCGCTTTTGCGCCATAGTTCCGTCTGCCGTGAAGGCTTGCAGGGCGCTTAGACCGGACCCGGAAGGCTTGGATCTCACACAAGTTATTCCGGTTTTTTGACGGAGTGTGAAGAAACACCCGGCACAGTGTTTGGTTTCGGCGTCGCCCGCCAACTCAAAATTTTAAGGAGGCGTTTTTCAGTGGCAGTCAAAGAGAAAATCCGTATTCGTATCAAGGGCTACGATGCTCAGTTGGTGGATCAGTCCGCCGGCAAGATCGTAGAGACCGCTCGCCGTACCGGCGCGCGTGTGTCGGGTCCCGTGCCGCTTCCGACCGAAAAGGAAGTCGTCACCATCCTGCGCGCTGTGCACAAGTACAAGGATTCCCGCGAGCAGTTCGAGTCCCGCGTCCACAAGCGTCTGATCGACATTCTCAGACCGTCTAACAAAACAGTTGAGGCCCTGATGGGGCTTGAACTCCCCGCCGGCGTGGAGATCGAGATCAAACTGTAAGAACTTCGGTTAACTGCAGTAGGATCGGGAATCGTAAGATTCCGAAATCCCGAAAGCGAGGTCATGTTGGTGCAAACCAACCAATAACCAAGGAGGTAAAGACAAATGCAAAAGAGCATCATCGGTAAGAAGATCGGTATGACCCAGATCTTCGACGAAAAAGGCAACGTCGTCCCGGTGACCGTCATCGAAGCAGGCCCTTGCGTGGTTGTGCAGAAGAAGACGGCGGAAAACGACGGCTACGAAGCCGTCCAGGTCGGTTTTGGCGATATCAGCGCCAAGGCAGTGACCAGGCCCCTGAAAGGGCACTTTGACAAGGCGGATGTCGCGCCGAAGCGTACGCTTCGCGAGTTCCGTCTGGAGGATTGCAGCGCGCTGAACGTCGGCGACGTCATCAAGGCGGACATCTTCGCTGCGGGCGACCATGTGGATGTGGTCGGTACCAGCAAAGGTAAGGGTTACGCCGGCGCCATCAAGCGTTGGAATCACGCTCGTTTGAAAGAATCCCACGGCACCGGTCCCGTGGCGCGTCACGCCGGCTCTCTCGGCGCGTGCTCGTCCCCGTCCCGCGTGTTCAAGGGCACCAAGGCCGCCGGCCATCTGGGCGCTGAGCGTGTGACCGTTCAGAACCTCGATGTCGTGAAGGTCGATGCGGAGAACAATCTGATCGCTGTGCGCGGTGCCGTTCCGGGCGCCAAGGGCGGCATCGTGATCATCTCCGACAGTGTGAAAGCCTAAGGGAAGGAGGAAGAACTATGCCTACCGTTTCTGTTTTTGACATGAAAGGCACCAACACCGGCAGCTTGGAGCTGAACGCCGCTATCTTCGGCATCGAACCCAACAAGACCGTGTTGCACAGTGCTGTTGTGAACTACCTCGCGAATCAGCGCCAGGGCACCCAGTCCACTCTCACTCGTTCCGAAGTGAGCGGCGGCGGCCGTAAGCCGTGGCGTCAGAAGGGCACCGGTCACGCCCGTCAGGGTTCCACCCGCGCAACGCAGTGGATCCACGGCGGTATTGCGCTCGGCCCGAAGCCCCGCGACTATCGTTACGCTCTTCCGAAGAAGGTGCGTCGTCTGGCAATGAAGTCTGCTCTCTCCTCCAAGGTGGCGGCAGAGGAAATGCTGGTCGTTGACGGTCTCGCTCTCGAAGAGATCAAGACCAAGTCCATCGTGTCCATGCTGAACGCGCTGGAAGCGGACTGCAAAGTCCTGTTGGTGCTGGCGGAAAATGATGAGAAGATCATCAAGTCTGCCCGCAACATCCCCGGTGTGAAGACCGCACTGGTCAACACGCTGAATGTGTACGACATTCTGAACTGCGATAAGTTCATCGTGGCGAAGGAAGCCGTTGCTATGATCGAGGAGGTGTACAACTGATGAACGCTCGTGACATCATCATCGCGCCCGTCATCACCGAAAAAGCGGTGAGCGGTCTGCCGGAGAAAAAGTACACCTTTAAAGTCGCCTCGGGCGCCAACAAGATCGAGATCGCGAAAGCGTGCGAAGAGATCTTCGGTGTCAAGGTGCTGAAGGTGAACACCATCAGCATGAAGGGTCGTTTCCGCCGTATGGGTCGCAACGAGGGTTACACCTCCGACTGGAAAAAGGCGATCATCACCCTGACTGCCGACTCCAAGACGATCGAGTTCTTTGACGGTTTGTTCTAAGAACATCACCTACGGCAATGTATGGGAGGAATTGATCTCCCGCCAAGCCAACAATCATAGGAGAGTGAATAAGAATGCCTATCATCAGTTATAAGCCGACGACCAACGGTCGTCGTGGCATGACGACGATGGACTACAGCGGCCTGTCGAAAGTGGCTCCCGAAAAGAGTCTGCTCGCTCCGCTGAAGAAGAATGCCGGCCGCAACAGCTATGGCCGCATTACCGTTCGCCATCGTGGCGGCGGCAACCGTCGTAAGTATCGTATCATCGACTTCAAGCGCAACAAGGCCGGCATGACCGCGACCGTGTTGACTCTGGAGTATGACCCCAACCGTTCCGCGCACATCGCGTTGGTGCAGTATGAAGACGGCGAGAAGCGCTACATCATCGCTCCTCACGGTCTCTCGGTTGGCGACAAGGTCACCTCGGGTGCCGAAGCGGACATCAAACCGGGCAACGCCCTTCCGCTCCAGAACATCCCGACCGGTACCTTCATCCACAACGTGGAACTGTATCCCGGCAAGGGCGCTCAGCTCGCTCGCAGCGCCGGCGTTATGGCTCAGCTGGTTGCCAAAGAGGGCGGCAAGGCGCTGGTGCGTCTGCCTTCCGGCGAAATGCGCTATGTTCCCGCTGAGTGCATGGCGACCATCGGTCAGGTCAGCAACATCGAGCACGAGAACGTGCACATCGGTAAGGCCGGCCGTAAGCGCCACATGGGTTGGAGACCCACCGTTCGCGGTTCGGTCATGAACCCCTGCGACCACCCGCACGGTGGTGGTGAGGGCAAGTCCCCCATCGGCCGTCCCGGCCCGGTTACCCCGTGGGGCAAGCCCGCGCTGGGTTACAAAACCCGCAAGAATCACAACCGCTCCGATAAGTATATCGTGAAGCGCCGCAACGGCAAATAAGCGAAAGGAGAATCAGGACAATGGGCAGAAGCGTAAAAAAAGGACCCTATGTGCAGCCTGTGCTGCTTAAGCGCGTCCAAGAAATGAATGCTGCTGGTGAAAAGCGCATTTTGAAGACCTGGAGCCGTTCCTCCACGATTTTCCCGGATTTCGTGGGTCATACTTTCGCGGTGCATGACGGGCGCAAGCACGTGCCGGTGTACGTCACCGAAGATATGGTCGGCCACAAGTTGGGCGAATTCGCCCCCACCCGTACGTTTAAGGGCCACGTCGGCTCCAAGACGTCGAAGTAAGCGGTTGAAAGGAGAGAATTGAAATGGAAGCTAGGGCGCAAGCAACTTACGTCCGCATTTCCCCTCGTAAAGTCAAAATCGTTCTCGACCTCATCCGCAACAAGCCGGCTGATGTCGCGATGGCGATCGTGAAAAACACCTCGAAGGCCGCCTGCGAGCCGATTGAGAAGCTTCTCAAGTCGGCGATGGCCAACGCGGTGAACAACCACAACATGAACGGTGACGCTCTGTATGTGGCCGAGTGCTCGGTGAGCGGCGGCCCCATCATCAAGCGTATCCGTCCCCGTGCCCAGGGCCGTGCGTTCCGCATCGAAAAGAGAACGTCGCACATCACCTTGGTGCTCAAGGAACTGGACTAAACGAGGAGGAGGAGAGTTATGGGACAGAAAGTGAATCCTCACGGCCTTCGCGTCGGTGTGATTAAGAACTGGGATTCCCGCTGGATTGTTGCCAACAAAGATATGGGCGATACCATCGTGTCGGACTACAATCTGCGTAAATACCTGAAGACGACTTTGTATGCCGCCGGCATTTCGAAGATCGAAATCGAGCGTGACGCCTCCCGTGTCCGTGTGCATATCCATTGTGCGAAGCCCGGCGTGGTTATCGGCAAGGGTGGCACCGAGATCGAGAAGCTGCGTTTGACCTGTGAAAAGATGCTGGGTAAGACCACCCTCGTGAACATCGTTGAGGTGAAGAGCCCGGATCTGGATGCTCAGCTGGTTGCCGAAAACATTGCGGCTCAGCTGGAAAAGCGCGTGTCCTTCCGCCGTGCCATGAAGCTGGCGATCGGCCGTGCAATGAAGCTCGGCGCCAAGGGTATCAAGACCCAGGTTTCCGGCCGTTTGGGCGGCGCGGAAATCGCGCGCAGTGAGCAATATCGTGAAGGTACTATTCCGCTGCAGACCCTGCGTGCAGACATCGACTACGGCTTCGCGGAGGCGAACACCACCTACGGCCGCATCGGTGTGAAGACCTGGATCTATCGCGGCGAAGTGCTTGCGGGCGCTGCGAAGCCCCGTCGGGAAGGAGGCCGCAAATAATGCTGTTGCCGAAGAGAGTGAAATATCGCCGCGTGCACAGAGGCCGCCTGACCGGTAAGGCCTATCGCGGCACCACGGTGAGCCACGGTGAGTATGGCTTGATGGCGACCGAGCCGGCATGGATCAGCTCGCGTCAGATCGAAGCCGCTCGTATCGCGATGACGCGTTACATCAAGCGTGGCGGTAAGGTTTGGATCAAGATTTTCCCCGACAAGCCGATCACCGAAAAGCCTGCTGAGACCCGCATGGGTTCCGGTAAAGGTTCGCCGGAGTACTGGGTTGCCGTCGTGAAGCCCGGCCGCGTGATGTTTGAGATCGCGGGCGTGGCAGAGGACGTTGCGCGTGAAGCAATGCGTCTGGCTGCGAACAAGCTGCCCATCAAGTGCAAATTTGTGACCAAGGAAGAAACGGATGGTGAGCAGTAATGAAGAAGTCTGAGAAGGATAAGATCCGCGAGATGTCCATCGAAGAGATGGAAGCTCGCCTGGACGAACTGAAGAAAGAGCTGTTCAATCTGCGATTCCAGCACGCCATCAATCAGCTCGATAACCCGATGCGCTTGAACGCCGTCAAGAAGGAAATCGCCGTGATCAAAACGATCATGACCGAGACCCTGAAGAACGGCGCCAACGCGTAACGGAAGGAGGACGGAACTGTGAGCGAACGGAATCTTAGAAAGACCCGCGTGGGCGTGGTCGTAAGCGATAAGATGGACAAAACGGTCGTCATTGCGATCGAAGACAATGTCCGTCACCCCCTGTATAACAAGATCATCAAGCGTACCGTCAAGCTGAAGGCGCACGATGAGGAGAACACTTGCCGCGTGGGCGACCGCGTGAGCGTTATGGAGACCCGCCACCTGTCCAAGGACAAGAACTGGCGCGTGGTGTCCATCATCGAGAAAGCGAAGTAAGTCGGTAAGGCGCTCGTACATGGCGAGCGCATGAAAGGAGGAAACACCTGTGGTTCAACAGCAGACCTACCTCAAAGTTGCCGACAACACCGGCGCGAAAGAGCTTATGTGCATTCGTGTTCTCGGTGGTTCCGGCCGGAGGTATGCAAATATCGGCGACGTGGTGGTTGCTTCTGTTAAGAAGGCAGCACCCGGCGGCGTGGTAAAAAAAGGCGACGTGGTCAAGGCCGTTATCGTGAGATCGGTTAAGGGCCTGCGCCGTGAGGACGGCACCTACATTCGTTTCGACGAAAATGCCGCCGTCATCATCCGTGACGACAAAAACCCGCGTGGTACCCGTATTTTCGGGCCTGTGGCGCGTGAGCTTCGTGAGCATGACTACATGAAGATCCTCTCGCTGGCGCCCGAAGTGCTGTAAGGAGGTAACGGAATGAAATCGTTGCATATTAAGAAGAACGATACCGTTATCGTTCTGAGCGGTGACGACAAGGGCAAGAAGGGCAAAGTGCTCGAAGTCAGCCCGAAGGAAGGCAAAGTCATCGTCGAGGGCTTGAACCTCGTGAAAAAGCATGTGAAACCCCGCAAGATGGGCGACCAGGGCGGTATCATCGAAGCCGAAGGCGCGATGTACGCTTGCAAAGTGCAGGTCGTGTGCCCGAACTGCGGCAAGCCGACCCGTGTGGCGCACAAGCGTGTGAAGGACGACAATGGTAAAGAGCGTTCGATCCGCGTTTGCGTCAAGTGCGGCGAGAGTCTGTAAGTAAGGAGGATGTAGCGTAATGGCCAGAATGAAAGAATTCTATAAGAGCGAAGTAGCTCCCGCGCTGATGAAGAAATTCAACTACGATAGCGTCATGCAGATCCCGAAGCTTGAAAAGATCATCATCAACGTGAGCTGCAGCGAGGCGCGCGACAACTCCAAGGTTCTCGACGCCATCATGACCGACCTCGGTGCGATCACCGGTCAGCGTCCTGTCATCTGCAAGGCGCGCAAGTCGGTTGCGAACTTTAAACTGCGTGAAGGCATGAACATCGGTGCGAAGGTCACCCTGCGCGGCGATCGTATGTACGAATTCCTCGATCGTCTGTTCAACGTGGCGCTGCCCCGCGTGCGCGACTTCCGCGGTATCAACCCGAACTCCTTCGACGGCCGCGGCAACTACAACATGGGCCTGAAGGAACAGTTGATCTTCCCGGAGATCGACTACGATAAGATCGACAAGGTGCGTGGTATGGACATCTGC
>JAZNTV010000039.1:0-13043 GCA_045591985.1 Acutalibacteraceae bacterium | reverse complement strand
CCGCCGTACCAGGTGTTGAGGATGACCTGCTCCTTGGAGGTCAGGTTGAAGAGGACCGCCGTCTCGGAGTTGAGGCCCAGTTCCTTATAGTTCTCCAAGTCGGATCGTAGCCATGTCGTTCTGTGAGCCAAGGAGTTGGTGAGTTTAATTGTCTTCCTAAGACCGCTTGGCCTCCGACTTCCGCCGTACCAGGTGTTGAGGATGACCTGCTCCTTGGAGGTCAGGTTGAAGAGGACCGCCGTCTCGGAGTTGAGGCCCAGTTCCTTATAGTTCTCCACCTTCGCCTTGGACGCGTTGTACACCACGAAATCGGGCTCGAAGTTTTCGAGTTCTTCCGCCGTGGGGTTGATGAACATATTCTTCACGAAGTGCGCCTGCCACGCGACTTCCATCACGAAACGGATGCCCATGCGGGTATCCGCGTTGGTGCCGCAGAACAGATCCATGACATACAGTTTCTTGCCCGAAAGCTGCTTCATAGCGAGCTCTTTGCAAACGTTCCACGCCTCGACAGACGCGGGCTTGTTGTCGTTCTTGAACTCGTCCGAAGTCCACCACACGGTGTCCTTGGAGGTGTCGTCCATCACGATGAACTTATCTTTGGGGGAACGGCCGGTGTAGATGCCGGTCATCACGTTGACAGCACCCAGTTCGGTCACCTGACCCTTTTCAAAGCCTTCGAGAGTCGGGTCGGTTTCGGCTGCGAACAGCTCCTCAAACGAGGGGTTGTGGACGATTTCGGTCACGCCCGAAATGCCGTACTTGCTCAGATCCAACTGTTTCATACTGCTTCATTCCTTTTCTGAAATAATAATTTTTTCACGGGGCGAAAAGCGTTCAAATTGAATGAGTCGCCAAAGTCCCCCATTGTCTGTTATTATACCACGCCGCCTGCGGGATTTCAATAGAAAAGGACGAAAAAAATATTTTTTAACAAATGCCAAAACGCCCCCGCCAAAGCGAGGGCGTTTTTTGATAACTTACACCAATTTTTACCGTACCGAAGACGGCAGACTGCATCTTATACCAGTTCCACCAGTACGTCGTGGGGCGCATTGTCACCGAAAGCGGGAATCACGTTTCCTGCCACCGCACAACCGTCCACCGTAAGTTTCACCGTGTTTCCGCCGTGATTTTCAATGCGGATAGTCAGCATACTGCCGCGATAGGGGCGCTGTGCCGTGACCGTATCCCACGAAGCAGGCAGATTCGGGTGAATGGCAAGGCCGTCGAACTCGCGTGTGATACCGAGCACACCTTCATAGTAGTCACGCAACCCCCACGCCGAGGAACCCGTCTGCCATGAGAAGCCAACCACCATATCCTCATTCTCATGCTTGCCGTAGCAATTGGTAAAGACATAGGGCTCGGTGGTCGTCTTTTCGCTGGGGTTGGCCGCACCGCCGGGAATCATCTTCAGCAGTGTACCCACCGCCTCTTCCCCGCGCCCGAGTTTACAGTCCGCCATCACCTTGAAAGCACAGGCGTGGTTATAAATACCGCCGTTTTCATACACACCGGGCGGCATGGCGGACATACGTCCCACAGCGGGGTCATAGCGGCGATACGGGGGGGAGCAGATCGGCACACCGCACTCCGTCTCCATGCCGTCCACCGCGCGCAAAACAGCGGGCAAACGATCGGCCGGAATGATATCCGAAAGGATCGCCCACACCTGCGGATTTACATAGATATTGCCGCCGTTTTGCGAACTCTTATCCCCTACCGTGCCGAATTTGCTGAAGGCGCGAACGTAATAGTCGCCGTTAAACGCCACCTCGTTGGTGTGTGCCGCGAGCGATTCACGGAAAGCGGCGAGCCGATCGGCGCGTGCATGGTCGCCGCGACGACGGGTAAGTTCGATCAACTGTCCGAAAGAGAAGCAGATGAGCATCGCCATAAACACCGATTCGGCGGTATCGTCGGGGATGTTCAACGCGTCGTTCCAGTCGGCGTGATGAATACGCGGCATACCGTGCGGACCGTAGTTGTCCGCCCGCATAAACCAATCGGCCGCCATCTGCAAATGTTCATACACAGTGGCTTCACCGCCGTCAAAATACGGGATCACCTCATCGCAGAAAGCAAGGTCACCGCTCTCTTTGATGTATTCACACACCGCCATCGTAAGCCAGGTAGACGGGTCGGAATAGGTATCGGGTTCACGCCAGCCGATCGCCCATGTGAGCAACGAATGGCCGTCGCTGCACTGGTTAGCAAGGCAATCCGACACGGCTTTGCGGGCCAGTTTCGTATCATAATTCAGCATACCGAGCACGATCTGTGCGTTGTCGCGCACCGCCTGTTTGCCGAGCATACAGTAACTGACCTGCTTTTGCACCCAGAAATTCATCAGATTATTGATCCGCTCTTCGGGGCACACGGTGCGCAGGTCACCGAAATTGCGGATACCCTTTTCGTACAAGCCGTCGAACGCCGCCTTTGCTTTGGCGATCAGTTCGCCTTTGCGCGCCGCGGTGACCGACGGGTCGGACGGTGCGAAACCGAAAACGTAATAGATCGTCGTCTCTTCCCCCGGTGCCAATGTCACTTTGTTTTGCAAAATGCCGCCCCGCGCACGCACCGCCGCGTGGGTACATTCGAGATCGCGATTCTCCGAAAGGATACGCGGCACGGCATAGCCGCCCGCCGTGCCGAAAAAGTGCTCGAGACGCCCTTCAAAGGCCGCAACGGGCGCCGAAGACATCACGTAACCGCTGAAGATATCGTCCGGCATAAAGGGGCTGATAAGCTGGCAAAACAGCGTTTCGGTCTCGGGCAACCACATGGTAGCCCCCGTGTTGGCGGCGTAGTAATACCGCGACTGGGTGAATCCGTTTAAGTTGAGTTGCGAAAAGGCAAACGCGCTGATGCTGCGCGGACGATCGGACTCGTTTTTCAGCGTGACCTGCCACACTTCGGCCAATTCATCCTCCAACACCGTCACACACTGTGCCGCCGCGATGCCGCCGCGACGGGAAGTGAAGCGGCTGAACGCCAACCCGTGTTCACAGCAATAGTCCTCCACCGGGCGACAGGTAGGGGCATACGCGATATTCCAGTAATCACCGGTTTCGTCATCCCGCAAATAGACGCAGGACGGCGTGGCGGTGTCGGTTAAGAATACCCGCTCGGAGGTGTCGCGCAAGAGCCACGACACCGAGCCGCCCACATGGGTCGTCATCGTGATGTAGAACCCTTTTTCGGTCTCGTTCCACATATAATTTTCCCACTTGCGTCCGGTTTCGGCGGTAGTGGTATAAAAGCTGCCGGTCTGATTATCAAAACGGTAATTCATATTCTCTCTCCTTTATATCGTGATCGTTTCGCCCGATCTTACACACTTCAAGTGTCCGTCCGCGTCAAACCACACGTCGGTCGCGGTAGGGTTGTATACCATCGTGTCATCGGCGGAAAATACCAACGCATCGTATGCTTTCACATAAGCGTAGATCTCGCTGTTGGTCGCATACCACGTGTCCTCCCTGCCGCACAATTTGTCACACAGCGCTTCCATATGTTCCCAATTATCCTGTTGGTCGAACTCGTAGCTGTGACCCCAGAGATAAAAGAGCCGCGGGTGGCGTCGGGCGTTTCGCACGTCCGCCTCTTTCAGCACACAAAACTCCTCGACATACGCCATCACCAGGGGGTTGCTGTGGTGTGCCGTCGGCATCCACGCATACCAATCGGTCGGCAATTCAAAACGGTTGTTATCTCCCGCAAGAGTGCGGGCATAGACAATGCCGAGCGCCTGCAAATACGCCTTTACATCCTCATAGGTATGGTCAGCCTCAAAACGGGTGATCCCCGTATCCGGATAGGCCATACCGCGCACGATACGGCCAAACGCTTTTTCCATCGCTTCGCGGCAATGCATCACGTCGCGGATACCGTCAGCAATGCTGACCACACCGAGTGCACGGTGCAACTCACCGTGTACCGCCACCTCATGCCCCGAATCCAGAATGTATTCCCGAATCTCTTCGGGCGTGAGGCGTCCGTCGCTTTCCCAAAAGCCGCTGTTGATGTTGAACGTGCCTTTCAGCCCGCGATCGGCCAGCAGTTTTGCCAGACGCTTGTCCGCCGTCACGCCGTCGTCGTAACTGAAAGTAACCGCCTTGAATTTCCCTTCTGGGAACCGCATAAACCGATATCGCATAGTTCTTTCTCCTTTACAGCACAAGCGTTTTGCCCGCTTTAACACAATAGGTGGTGCCGTCGATGTTCATCCACACATCGATGACGGTGGGGTTATAGATACGGCGATGGTCTGCGGAATATTTGAGCGAATTCCACGCCTCGACGTAATCAAAAATTTCGCCGTTCGTGGCGTACCACGTATCCTCTTTGCCGCCGATCGCTTCACATATCCGTTCCAACAGATCCCAGTTTTTGTCGTTCTCGAATTCGTAACTGTGCCCCCACATCGAGAAAAGACGCGGTTCGCGGCAAGCGATGTAGATCGCCTCTTCCCGCAATTCCGCGAACCGACGGACGTATTCCATCACCTCGGGATTTTGCGATTTGACCGAGGGCATCCAACGATACCAATCCGGCGGCAAATCGAAATCGAAATTATCCCCGCCTGCCGTGCGGCAATAGTCGATATCCAGCGCTTTCAAGTACGCGCGTGCCGTTTCGTAGTCGGTGGCGACACCGAATTTCATCGTATCGGGATACGCCATACCGCGAATCATCCGCCCGAAGGTCTTTTCCAGCAGATCGCGGCATTCCATCACCTCGCGGATACCCTCCGCCGGGCGAATCTTACCGAGCGCGCGGTGATGCGCGCCGTGCACGGCAATTTCGTGCCCCGCGTCCAAAAGATAGGTCTGCACGTCCGCCGCCGTCAGATGTCCTTCTGCCTGAAACGTACCCGAAATATTGAAGGTGCATTTCATCGCGTAACGGTTCAGTATCTCCGCCATACGCTTATCGTGCACCGTACCGTCGTCGTAGGTCAGCGTGACCGCTTTGAACTTCCCTTCGGGGAAGCGCATAAACCGATATTTCACAAAACCGCCTCCTGTTACCACGAGTATACTACACTTTTTGGTATTTGGCAATAAAAAACAGCGGATTTCTCCGCTGTTTTTTCACAAATATGTATTCTCAATTCTCGCTGAAGATGACCGTGAGATCGGGATGCAACTGCAAAATCGAAGCCGGCACTGCGGGATTTTGTTACGCATCATCATTGTTCCGCACATATTGTCCGTCGTGCGGTAACGAGGAAAAGGAGGACACAACCCTATCCCATACGGTCAGTTCACCATCGACCGCTGTAAAATCCCTATCACGGGAAAGAACAGTCACATCCACACGTCGCACACGATAACGCGAGCCAAAGGCGGAATCTTCCTCTTCCACCACCAACACATAATATCCATCATCATCGGAATACACAGCCGTATACGGCACGGCGCTCGGATACATCACCCCTTGCAACCGTTCGCCTCCTACGTTGGAGATGGTAACCCTTGGCAACAAGCGATCCAGCCACCGCGGCAGCAACAACGTCAACACCACCAGTGCCGACAGCAGTCCCGCCGCCACCCATACCACCCAGCGTCGGCGACGTGCTTGGGACATATCCGCTTGCGCGATACCTGCCGTCAGGTGATGCTCGCCGTGCAAAAACAAAAGCAACGGCGGCAACATGTATATCACAGCGGCGGCGAAGGCCACGGCGGCATCACGGCCGTTCACTTCCGATAAAAATACCGAAAGCGGGTATTCCTCCGCATTGTCCAACAGCACGAGCGGTTGCTCCAACATATTCCAATATTCAACAAACACCAAAATGGCTGCGGCATACAGCACGCCGCGGCATTGCGGCAAACAAATGCGTGTAAACAGCCGCCATTCTCCCGCTCCGTCCAGTGAAGCCGCCTCAAACTGCACGCGGGGGATGCGTTGCATATAGCGTGCCGTCAGGAACACCGCGAACGGCGAAAAAACACCGGGGAACAGGATCGCCCACCGTGTTCCGAGTATCCGCAGTTGATCGGCAACGAGATAATTGGAAACCAGCGTGACCTGATAGGGCATCAGCATAAGCAACACGTAAAAGAAAAATACAGCGTTACGGAATCGCCCGTGCACCCGCGCCAAGCTATATGCCGACATAGCCGCAACCATCACCTGCCCGACCACAATCGGCACGGTCAAAAACACCGAACTCCAAAAATGCATAAGGTATCGCGGGCTTTGAAAAAGTATGGTATAAAACTGACTCCACACAGGCTTTTGCGGAAACCAAACCAGCCGTGCCTCCTCGGTGGCGTACTCCCCATCCCGTTCCGTCTCCAGCACCCCGCCGTATTGCGCAAACAGTTCTTCTTCTCCCATAAAGGCGTGAGTGAAGGTTAAAAACGCAGGAAGCAAAAACAACAAGCTGACCGCGGCAAACAACGCCATCCACCCGTAAGGGGTCCGCCCTTTTCTCTTCACGTCACACACCTCCCGCCGTTTACGTCATTCTTCAATACTACGCTGGGAGCGTCCCTCAAAATAGAACAAGACCGCAAGCACGCCGCCGATCACCAACGTCATCAGCACCGTAGCCGCCGACAGGTACGGATAATTGAGCGTGCGGAACATATTGTTCATAAAATGCTGTAACATATAAAGTTCTTCATACGGGTAGTTCCCCGAAAGCATATACACCTCGCGAAACACCTTAAACGAATTGGCCAACGTCAAGATACTCACAAACAAGGTGGTAGAAAGTAAATATCTCCATTTGATGCACAAAAAAGTTCGCCACGCCCCCGCCCCGTCAATGCGTGCCGCTTCCACGGTCTCGGCAGGAATATGACTGATTGCCGCCATAAACAGAACCAGATTATATCCTAAATTCTTCCACAAAAACAGCAGTACGATTACCAAAACGCCCCAAGAACTGTATAACCAGTCCGGACCGTTCACCGACAAGGTTGCCAGCAAGCGGTTGACCGTGCCGTTTTGATGGAACAATATCTTCCATATCAACACCACCGATGCGATCGGCACCATCAAAGGAGACAGTAACGCCGTGCGAAAGCGGCTTTTCCCGGGGATGCGGCGTTCCAGTGCCAACGCCAATCCCAATGCCAATCCCACAGCCAGCGGCACGGCCAAAGCAGAAAAACGCACCGTGTTGCGAACCGCCAAGCGAAAGACGGCGTTTTGCAACAGATCCCGATAGTTGTCCAATCCCACAAACTGTTTTTCAAACGGATCGTGCAAAACCGAATAATATACCGTCAAGAAAAAAGGAAGCACGTAAAATGTCACCACGCCGATCAAACCCGGCCACAGCATGCACCGTGCCAATATACGTCCTTTTTTTCGTTGATCGCGTTGAAGCACCGAAATCACCTCCATCCCCGGGAAAAGTGTTTCACACGGCTTTTGCCGTGTCGGTTATGTCTGCTCACTCACGTACAGCTGCGCGCGGCTTTGTATCTTTACCGCCGCCTCTTGTGCCGTGCAGCTGCCGCGGAAAAACTTTGCGCATTCTTCGTCGATAATGGTCGCGAGTTCCGTATCGTAATCCAACGCGGAACGCGCACCGACGATCATCTCACGCAAACGCACAACGTCGGTCTCGGTCAGGCAATACGTTGCGTTTTCACCCTGATAATACGCTATCGCGCGTTCAAACGCCTCGCGCGAGGCAGGGAACGGCGTGCCGCTCACCGTAATATCCATCGTATTGTTTTGATACTGTATCATCCAGCGGATAAATTCCCACGCACCCTCTTTTGGCGCCGCCGTGTTCATAATGGCAAAGCGGTTGGTCGCCGTCAGCACCGTACCTTTCCCGTTTTCAGCCGGATACCCCAAAAACACGGCACGATTATTCATCAGCTTTTGTATATACGCATATCGCCGCAGGCTCGGTATATCGCTTTGCGCCAACAGAATATCCCCCTGCTGGATGCTTTGGTCAGCACCGGCAAGCGACGTTCCCGCCGCAAGATCCATCATTTCCTCCATCGTCATCAACGACGACGCGAACGAGATCAACCGCGAAAACTCTCCGCCCTCAAACGACACCGTGCCGCTTTCCCAATCCACAAAATCCGACACAGCCGCCTTGGTGATATACGACATCCATTTTCCGCGCAAAATCCCTTCTTGGAACAACCCTTTGTCGGGATGTGCCGCCTGCAACGCCTCCATCGCGTCAAAGGTCAACGAAGAGAGGTCGCCCACCACGTCGGCGTCGGCAAATACCGTTTCCATGGTAAAATCTGCTGCGATTTGATATATGCCGCCGTTGCACGTGAACGCTTCCAACACGCCGTCCACGAAATAGTCGTTCCCCAGCACCGGATCGTTTTGGATATACGGTTGCAGATCCACCAACGCATTGCGGGCAATGAGCGTCCGCACGGACAGAAAGTTATCCACAACCAGCACGTCCGGCACCACCCCTGCCGTGAGCTCCGCCGTGAGTTGTGTTAAGCCGGCCTCCCAATCGGTCGCGCCGTAATCCTTCGTCCGCACAAGGTAGTTGCTCTGCGTCTTGTTATACAGTCGCGCCGCTTCCGGCAGATTGCCAAGGCCGCATCCCGCCACGGTGACGGTGCGGGGCATTTCCTCTTCCGTGCAAGGAACCATACGGCACAGATCTCTATTGTAATCCATCATTAACAAACTGCCATCGGCCATCACACGGCAATGAGCGTACTCCCCACCGCTAAGACCATCACTTTTTTTGTATTTCCCCAACTCATATACTGCCAGATCCACGATTGCCGTCCAACCCTCGCCGTCGGTCAGACCGTACACCACGTCGCCGTCCCGCTTCACAAGCAGATAGCCGCCGCTGCCGTCATATAACGTTACGTTTTCACCGGTGCAACCTTCAATCGTTTCACCAAGTGCCCCGGTCTCGCCATCCAGACGGTGTACAGCAGATTTTCCGACTTGACTGTCATACACCAACACCGCCATGCCGCCGTCACCTGTGGCATATAAGCTACGGTATTCCACCCCTTCGGCAGAAGACACTTGCTGCAATGCGTTAAGATCGCCCGTCGGCGCCCAATATAAGACATCACCGAGAATCCAGTACGGAACACCGTTGTCGGTTGTCTGCATATCCGCAACAACGCCCTGTGCGTTTTCTAGGATCAAGCGTTCCGCGCCCAACGTGCCGTCCGCCTGTAACATTTGAAGGTATACATCGTAGTGGGGAGGAGGAAGATTGCCCGTATCGGTTTCCTCGTATGTCGTTTCCGCTATTTTATAGCCAAGAGACCATATCGTCCCATTCTTACCTATGGCAATATCGTTCCCGATCCCTATTAACGAAGTAATCTGTACAGCTGTTTTTTCTCCATCGTTAATTCGATACAAACTTGTCGCATAATCGCTGTAGGAATACGTTGAAAAATAGACAGCGTTTTCCGCCAATCGAACTACTTGCAAATCCTCTTTCTCGGGCGCTTCAAGTGACTGCCACACCACTTTATAGTTCCCTCCTACCGCCACGGACTCTTGTGGCACAGACGGTATCGGCGATTTTCGGGTGGGAGAGCACGACGAAAGAAGAAATAAAAAGATGAACAACGCCGCCACAACCACGGCGATCCTGCGTCTCATAAAATACCTCCTTCATAACAAACAGCCGTTCCCTTCTGATTGCAGTGTAACAAAACCCTTAAAAATATGCAATATTTTGTGCACGAGATAAGAAATTTCTTATTTCGTGCATGTTTCATAAGCCTCCCCTCCGCTTTTATCTGTCACTGCCTACGACAATCCCTCCGATTTTTTGCGGGTCTTTCTGCAAAAAATCACCTCCCCTTGCACAGGGGAGGCACGCACACACCGCAATTTTGCAATCAGTCGCAAAGCGGCGGCAATCAAAAGCGGGGCTGTGTATACGCACTTTTGCTTGAAAAAGATTCTTTGTCGTGGTATACTGATCGTATGCTTATCAAAAGAAGGTGCTTCTATGGCTGACACAACGAACCGCAAATACACCGTGCTGTATTTGGAAGACGATTTTGCTTCTCTGCCGGTAGATTGGCGCACCTTGCAAAACGACTTGTCTGCCAACTTGATTCCTACTGATTCGGCAGAAGAGGCTATGCAAATTCTGCAACGCGAAACCATCGATTTGTTTGTGTTGGACATTGAACTGGCAAACGGCGACAATGGCAGGTTGGTGGCTGAGCGCATCCGTCGCATACCCGCCTACGTCACTACGCCAATCGTGTTTGTCAGTATGCATTCTCACCTGTCCCACTGGCTGTTTTCCTCGGTGCGCAACTGCACTTTTTTGCCCAAGCCCTTTTCTTATGATGCATTGCTCACCGAACTGGGTGCCGCTTTGGGAATTAAAAAATTTCTTGAACGGCAATTCCCCACCGCGCCGTTACAACTCGGCGGACGAGGAAACACCGCTTTTGAAATAGATCCCCTTTCCGTCTGTTACATTGAAACGGTTAGGCGCACCTTGCAAATACAATACACCGACGGTCACACCGACTATCTGCCGAACAACGGTCTTTTCCAAGAACTTTTGACGCATATCGCGGCAGGGCACGCTCCCTGCTTGCGACAGATATACCGTTCTATCGTCATCAACATCCATTGTGTCCGCACGGTGGAAACGAACAAGAACGTGGCGTGCGTGTATCTGTTCCACTCCGTCAACGCTCTCCCTTTGGGAATGAAATACCGCGGCAATCTGCACGAACTATTATGAAAGGCGGCATAGTATGTCTTTTAGTATTGGAAATTACATAAACTGTTTAATTGAAGGAATCACTATGCTTTTGCTGTGGCAGATGGTAGACGACCGTCCGTTTCACAAATGGAATTATTTACTCGCCTACGTCGGTTTTGGTTGTGTGGCTATTCTCGTGATTCTCATTGACTCGGTTCTCTTTTCTTTGTTGCCGGTGAATTTTCTTATGATCCTACTGTGTATGTGGATAGGATTTCGTCGCCGCTTTAAGGAGATTTTCCTGCGTACACTGTTTCAATATTTGGGACTTTTATATTTGCAGTGTATCGCCAACGCCATCGTACCCGCCTCTTTGTTCCTGACGGTAACGGGAAATTTCATTGTAAACGGCTGTGTACTGACCGCGGCATTTATCATCACGCTGTTTGCCAAGCACTTTCGCCTCAGCAAAAAATTCAACGAGAATGCAGGCACCGTATGGACGGTCGTATTGGTGCTGTGTGTACCGCAAATTGTGCTGACCCAAATGTTCATGGCTCAACGGGAATCCCCCTCCAATCTTGTTATGACCATTTTGTTGTTGTTGCAGATCTTGTACGTGACGTTGGTGTTGTTGGGATTCAGCACGATCAAGCAGCGCAATGAACGCCGTAAATTGGCTGATACCGAAAAATACATCCGTGAAATGAATGAGCATTTAAACGATACCCGCCGCAGCATTCATGATTTTAACAAGCATATCCGTTATCTCCACAACGCGGTGATGGTTTCCTCCGCCGACAAGGATTTGATGCAACGTATCAACGAATACTGTACCCCTTTGATGGAAACGTACGAAGACCAAGAGATCTTGTTGCATTTGGATGATCCCGTATTACGTGCCGTGTTATACGGACGCCGCACCGAGGCGACGCTAAAAGGGGTGGATCTCATTTTGGACGCTACACCCGTTTTGCCCGCCTTTCCTCTGAAAAGTTATCAATTTGTCGAAGTGTTCGACAATCTGCTGAACAATGCGTTTGAATGTGTGGAGAAAATGGACAGCACCCCGCGATGGATTCGTATCACCCTGTCGACCGCATCTTTGGAAAACGGATATACCCGTCATACGCTGTTGGTGGAAAATCCTTCACCGCAACCCGATATGGGCGCCATTGTGGGCACAAAACCCTACACCAGCAAAGGTGGCAATCACCAAGGTGTCGGATTGCAACATTCCGTAAAAGTTGTGCATCAAACAGGCGGCCTGCTGTCAATCAGTTATTTGAATCGTGTGTTTCGCGCAAGAGTACAATACGATCTCCCCCAAAACTCATAAAAGAGCGAACGGCTTTGACGCACTGCAAAGCCGTTCGCTTTTTTACTATGTATTTAGTTCTCGCTGTAGATGACCGTCAAGTCGGGATGCAACTGCAAAATCGACGCGGGCACCGCGGGAGTGATGGGACCGAACAGCGACTTTTCGAGGATCTCTTTCTTCTTCGCACCGTTCGCGATGAGCAACACCTTCTTCGCCTGCATAATGGACATCATACCCATTGTGATAGCCGAAGTGGGTACCTCCTCCTTGGAGGCGAAGAAACGCGCGTTGGCTTCGATGGTAGAGGGATCGAGTTGCACTTCGTGGGTAGCGGCGGTAAAGCAATCGTCCGGCTCGTTAAAACCGATGTGGCCGTCGAGACCGATGCCGAGCAACTGCAGATCGATGCCGCCGAGCGAACGGATCAGCTCGTCGTAACGGGCGCCTTCCGCCGCAAGATCGGCGGCGCAGCCGTTCGGTACGTGGGTCTTTTCAATATCCACATTCACCTTGCTGAACAGATTGGTGTTCATAAAATAGCGATAACTCTGATCATTCGTGCCGTCCAATCCGACGTATTCATCCAAATTGACCGAAGTGACCGCCGAAAAATCCACGTCGCCCGCTTCGCATTTTTTGATCAGTTCGGCGTAGGTGCCCAGCGGTGAGGACCCCGTCGCAAGACCGAGCACGCAAGCCGGCTTGCTCACCACCACGGCGGCGATGAGATTGGCCGCCTTGCGGCTGAGTTGTTCATAATTTTCTACTACGATATATTGCATACTGTTTTCCTCACTTTCCCATATTTCCATAGTTAGTTTATCGTCTTTTTACGACATTGTCAACGCTTTTAACTATACTTTCTTCAGGGAAAACGCCGCGCAGAGCGGTTAAGGGATACACACTGGTGTTTTTACCGATCACCGTACCGGGATTCAATACACATCCGCACCCGATATCCGCACCATCCGCCAGCAGACCGCCGACCTTACGCAGGCCGGTCGGGTAGTCCCGCTCACCGTGTATCACCACCGGCTTGCCGTCTGATTT
>JAZNTV010000038.1:0-50833 GCA_045591985.1 Acutalibacteraceae bacterium | reverse complement strand
GTTAGTCATCACGATCTTCGTCGTATTCGTAGTAAGCAAGCCACCGGTCGCCGAACCGGTAATGCTGTTGCCCGAAGCGGACCAGGTCGGAGTGCCTGTCCCTGCACTTTTTTCCCACGTGACACTCAGTCCCGGTACCGACACGTTCAGTGCCGTGGCGGCGCTTGCCGTGATGGTGAAGGTGGCGAGCATACTCACCAGCATCACCAGCGCGAGCATCGTTGCGCCGAGTCGCCGCATTGCTGCTTTCATTTGTCATCGTCCTTTCAGATAGGTTATACCGTACGCCCGCCGAAACGGGCGTACGGGTATGCCTGATACCAAGAAATTACGCCGGATAGTATCTGCCGTCGGTACCCCAATCGTAGGGACCGCGCTCCAAAAGATCGTTGCGATAGGTGGGCCAGTAGGTACCGGTGGCCAGTTCGCCGCTCGTACGCACGTAGATGTAGAAGGTGCGCCCCTCTTCATCTTCCAACTTCACCACACCAATGTTCTTCTGCTTCACGTCGTTTACGTAGTAGTAATACTTCCCGCCTTCAACGTAGATGCCGTTCTTCACGGTAGGCTCTTCCGGTTGCTCGGGCTGCTCAGGCTGCTCGGGTTCTTCCGGATCGGGCGTGACCGTCGTGGGGTAATATCGGCCGTCGGTACCCCAGTCGTAACCGCCGCTCGAAAGCAGGTCGTTACGCTTGGTGGGCCAATAGACACCCGTTGCCAGCTGCGCATTGGAACGCACGTAGATATAGAAGGTGATACCGTCTTCATCGGTCAGTTTCAATACACCGTTACCCGACTGACGCACACCGTTTACGTAGTAACGCAACACACCGTCTTCATCACGCAAAATACCATCCTTCACCGCGGGGATGTCGGGGGTATCGGGCGTGTCGGGTTCGTCCGAGGGATAGTAGCGACCGTTGATGTCGAACTCATATTTGCCTTTTTCGAGCAGGTCGTTCGTCACGGTGATCCAATAGGTACCGACCGCCAGCTGGCCGTTGGTACGCACATATATGTAATACTCTTCGCCGTTGTCGCTCATCTTAACGACGCCGGCGCCGCGTGCCAACACACCGTCTTCATAATAGTAGAGCACACTGTCGATCATGACCACGCCGTCCAACGTTTCTTCCTCATCCGGAATTTCGGGAGCGGCGGGCGGGTTGGTAATACGGCCGTTTTCGTCGAAGGTATAGGAACCGACAGGGATCATGCCATGAGTATTGGTGATCCAGAAGGTGCCGTTCTTATACGCCTTGGCGTTAGAGGTGGAAATGTAGTAATAATAACCGTTCTCATACACCAGACCGACCGTACTGCTGCGCAGACCGTTCACGATATAGTAGGTATCGCCTTCGTACACGTATGTACCGGTGTAATCCTTTTGGAAGACGCCGTTTTCGTCGAACAGATGCCATCTCCAATCGGGGGTGCCGTTGGATTGGATGTTGACGAAGCCGGTCACCACGTCATAGACGTATTTCTTTGTGGCATACCAGTTGCCATCCACTTCAAACCACTGGCCGTGCAACCATTTGCCCGCCCAACGATAGCGGATACCCGTGGAAGTCTTAACAAGATCGCCGCGCACAAGGATGTTGTTTTCGAAGGTGTAGGTATACCCGTCGATCTTCTGCACACCGTCCACCGCGCAACCGGTAGCGGGATCAAAGTAGTAATCCACCGCACGCCCCTCTTCGTCGTAACCCGAAAGCCAGCCCGTGGTCATTTCGCCGTTAATGCTGTAATACCGTTTGCCGTCGATTTCCACCAGGCCGGTCACCTTGCCGAGACACACGCCGTTTTCATCGAAAGTATAGAAGCAGCTGACCGATGCATCTTCGCGAGAGGGCAGATACTGCACTCCCGTCACCGCTTCGTGATCAACGAAGAAATAATAGTTGCCGTTCAATTTGTACCAGCCCTGACGCACCGCACTGTCAATGAGGAAACTATCCTCGAAATCGGCATAGGTGTTTTGGAAATAAGCACCGTTTTCGGTTCCGCCTTCGTAACCCGTTTCGCTGGTGGAATAGGGATACAAGCCGAATTTTTGCTGATTATCGGGCTGCTGTGCAAAAGAGTAGAGCGAGGAGGCACGCAGATAGATCTTGTAGCTCACATCACCCGTGTTGCTCACCAGCAGTTCGCTGCCGTCCCACGCAGCATTGTCCGCCGGTTTCGCCGAAATGCCCGTCAGGATACACACCGGATTGGCGGTAGCGGGATCAATGGCCTGCGTCTGGTCGATCCAGTTACAAATGAGCGTCAAACGATTTTCGTCATCGATGGTAGCTTCTTTCAACGCAAAGTACTCGTTGATGACCTTGAGTTCCGAAATATCCACGTCCACGTCCTTGTCGAACTGGGCGGTGATGCGCACCTCGGTCAATACGCTGACGCGCTCTGCCAACTGCAACATATAGTTGAAAGCGGTGGCGTTGCCGTTGTCCGAACCGGGCAACATAAAGACGATATCCGCCAACTGTTGCGGGATCTCGATCGCGGTCATATCCAACGCAAAGGTGTAACTAAAGTTCACGTCTTGGCTCGGATCCACCGCGGTGTAGGTCATGCCGTCGTTTGTGGTGGCATTCTGCACGTCACGCAGCCACGCCAACGTGCGGTTACCGGCCGTTGCATTCTCGAAATCGAACGCCGCTTCATCCGCGCGGAACATCGAGAGATACATCTCGCAATAGGCCTCTTCGTTATTGATAAGCAACGCCGCGATCTTCATGCGACGAACGCCCGACTCTTCGAACGCGGTCACGTTAAAGCCTTCAAAAAGCGCCGCCTCCCAATAGGCTTCGTCTTCTTCAATGCAGGCCGCAAACACGTCGTATTCATTCAATTTCACGACGTTACCGTTGTAGGTTGCCTTAAAGGGCAGTGCCGTGGGAACATCGTAGATGATATTCATAGAGGATTCGGTAAATTCCAGCGTATCGGGCACGACCACGTGCAGGTCAATACTGCCGACCGCTTCGCCGTCGACCATAAGCGACACGGTAACATCGGCATTTGCAAGCGTCCAGTCTTCCGTCCAGTTTTCCGACGCCGTAAAAACACCGTCAGGGGTAATGGTACCGACCGTTTCATCCGACACTTCCCAGTATGCGCCTTCCGGAATGGGAGCGGAAGAACCGATGTTGTTCACACCAATCGCATTCAGTTGCAACGACGTGTTATGCGTGATGTATTCGTAATCCGCCTGAATGATCGCGCGGTCGAATTCCTTCGAGGATTTCGCCGTCGACACCGCCACGAGCGACGCCGCCACACTGCGGGCATAACCGTCGGACGGACGGTTGATCACCTTGATGTTGTCGCTGCCTTCCGGCTTGGACATATATGTGGTAGAACCGCCGCCATCCAGGTTGACCGCGTGTACGCAGCCCGCTTCCAACATGATCTGCGCGATCTCACGGATCGAACCGCCGCAGGAGAAGGGCTCCTGACGACCGTCCAACACCATCATCACCACTTTACCGTCGGCCTTGATACCGATAGCGGTACGGCTGGCGCGGGTGCCGTTGTCGTTGGTTGCGATCTTACCGTCTTTCACCAGCGTGGCACCGAACGCACCGATGCCCTCTTGGATCTGATCTTTATACTGCTCATATTCGGCCTGCGTGCCGATCATCGCGGTACCGTCCTTCAAAATAGCAAAGAACCCATCATGATCCACCGCATGCCATTCGACACCTTCCATCACGAGCAAACCGCCGGGCTTACCGGTGGAGGTGTTGAATCCGTCGCCGTTGGTGGCAACGACCGGCGTGAAGTTTTCCACATCGGCGTGATTTTCCACCAACGCCGCCACCTGGTCTTCTACACGCTGCATACCCCAACCCTTCGAGGGGTCGTTGTCTTTATAGTTTGCCATAATGGTCACGTCGTCACGGGTAACATCCACCGACGCCACATAGTAGACCATCTGCTTGCCGTCTGCCGACATGGCATATTTGATCTCCTGCGTGATACCGGGGGCAAGCACCGACGAGGTGGTGGAGAAAACGGAATAGAAACCATTTTCGGGCTCGTCGCCCTCTTCGTCACCGGCATCACCGCCGCCGATCAAACGGTCTTTCGCCTGCGAATACAGATAATCGGCAAACGCATAGCAACACGCCTGGCGCAGCGTAGTCACATCCGAAATGCCGCGATCGGCTTCCAGGACCTGGATACCCACGTTGGTGCGATAAGCGTTATAGATCGCCGTGCGCACGTCATCCGCCGTCTCAACGCCCTTAAAGCGAGTGTTCAAGAAGTAGGCGGCACGATCGGCATCGTCCAACGCCGTCGTGAAATACGCATCCATCAATGTGCTGAACGAGCCGTTGCCCGCTTGGTATTCCGAAATGAGATAGTAGGCATCCATATCGCCGTAGAAATCGTCCCAGCCGAAGGCGTCATCCGCATCCACACCGAAGCAATTTTCCACGACATACGCCGCCATTTCATCCACCGTGCCCGACGGAATGCCCACAGCTACGCTGTAATACAGCAAGTCGCAAAGGTCACCCGCCCAACCCGACAGATCATCACTCTGTACGGCGGAAGCCACATAGGAAATGTTCATCGTGCCGAACATGTGGCCGAAATCCGCAGGATTTCCGTTGGGCAATTTGAAATCACGGATCACAATATCCCGCAGATCCATTGCCGTGGTATTGTTGGCAGAATCCTGTTCCTCCACATAGTCCGTGAAGGCCGTGATCTCTTCGCCGGCCAACGTTTCCCACGTACCGGTCTGATAGCGATCCACACCCGTGCGAATAAAGTTGAGCACGAGTTCACCGGCATCTTTACCGGACTGCGCCGCAAACGCGTCGGCATATTCCTCCAATGTCTTAAAATTCGCCATAAAATCGGCGTAGGTGGTCACACTGCCCGCCAAAACCGACAGCGGCAGCATGCCCAGGCACAACACTGTCGTCAAAATGATCGCCAGCGTGCGTGCTGCAATTCGTTTTACCATGCTAAATCCTCTCCTATGATAAAATTTATACGAAACAAGAACGCAATGTTTCCTGTTGGTACCATGATTAATGTAATAATATATAATAAATTAATCCTTATATAGCGCATCCCATTGCGCCAGTGCGGTGCGGTTGTCTGCCGTCTGATCATTCAATCTCGCTTTCCATTCCGAAAGCGCCGTGCGATCGACCGTCAGGCGATACAGCGCCTCTTCGATCGCGCGAAGGTTGTTATCACACACCACACCGCAAGCGGTGTCCTCCACCATTTCATACGTCGAGGTCGTGGCGGTAGCAAGCACCGGCACCCCCAGCGCACGCGCCTCGTCGATCACCATCGGGGCCGCTTCGTGATAAGACGGCAACAAAAACAGATCGGCCCCTTTCATGTAGCGATACGGATTCGGTTGCTCGCCGTAAAACACCACATGATCGGCGATTCCCCAACGTTCCGCCTGCGCCTGCAACGCCTCGCGCATCGCGCCGTCACCGACAAGGTGTAACGTAAGAGGAACTCCCCGCTCGCATACACGCGCCACCGCATCGATTGCCCGTTCGATCCCCTTTTCGTGGGTGAGACGCGCCACCGTGATCACATGTATACGCTCACGGTCATAGGAAAGCGGATCCTCTTCGGCCAACGCCCGTATCGCCTCGAAGCGATGACAGTTACGCACCGTCACACAATGGGCGGCACAGTCGGGCATCACATCCAAAAAAGCGCGACGACAACCATCCGAACAGGCGGCCACCACATCGAATCGGTCCATCATACGGTTATTGGCTTTGTGATTCGCACCACACGCACGATAGTCACCGTGTAAAAAGGCGATCTTCTTTTCTGCGCACACACGGTAAAGCACATAGTCCTGCACACCGCCGTAGAACGCTTTCGCGCGACCGTTGTGCAAAAACGAGATCGCACAATCGAATCGTTCCCGCAACCGCGGTTGGAAAAGCAACATCAGGCGTAACGCCGTGCGGCGACCGCACACACGACTCACAGCGGCCAAAAAGCCGCGAACCAACGCCGTCATACCGTGAAATTCCCGTTGCTCTTTCCCCAAAAGGCGGAAAGGCCCGCCGCATTCGATCACCTTAACTGCGGGCGGAAGATCCGCGGCATACGCGCCCGTTTTGCTGAACAGTAACAGCGTAATATCGTATCGATGGTCGTCAGCCAATGCCCAGAGCAGATTATATAAACTTTTCTGCACACCGCCGACCTTCATGTTGTTGTTGACGATCAGTATTTTCTTCATACGCCGCATTCCGTATACGGGATCATACGGCGACCGCCGCGAACCCCTTTGTAGATCCAGCGCAACCGCTTCATCACACCCAGTTCCGTAGGCAATTTGAAACGTATACCGAAATACAACGCCATCAGATAGGCGGTGCGGGGGAACAGTTTACGTACCAATACCCCTTTATCGTAAAAATACTTTTCATTACACCCGCGAAACCACGAGGACGTATCTTTACAACAGGTACCGAGCGTATAGGGATAAGCATATACCCGTAATCCGCTGTTGAAACAGCTTTTCAAGAAGAGACTATCCTCCCCCGCGCTGAAGGGACAGCCCCCGCCGAAGGATTGATGAAAGGTAATGTTGTGATCCACCACCGCACGGCGGCGCACCGCGATACGGTATGTTCCGTACCGCATAGCGTTATGCACCCGCAAGCGACGTACCTTGGATATATGCCGCGGAGTAATTTCACCTTTTTTCAGGATATCCACCCCGAAAACGATCACATCGGCCTTCGGCAACGCCGCAAACGCCGCTTCTACCGCCGCGGGCATATCGTCGTTATACACAACGTCGTCGTCGGCCAACAACAAAATGTCGGCGGTGGCCGCCAAAAGCGCAATGTTGCGGTTCAAGCCCACCCCGCGCGTAGCGGTGGTGATCATCCGCCGTCTGCCGTGCGGCGTGTCTTCGACTGTGAATGCTTCGCGATCCGCCTGATTGGCAAGCAACGCATCACAGCGTATATTCATATTTTCGGCCAGCGACGTATCCTGTTGATGCATCGTCGCCACCAATACTTGTATGCTCATGTTATATTTCCTCCCGCACAAAGCGGCTGTCCTCTGCCATAGAGGACACGACGTCGTTAAACGTTTCTTGTACAGCATAGAACGTATCCTGCCAATCGGCGGGAATGTGGTCGACTTCGGCAAACTCCACCGAAACGGCGATCTCTTCGGTCGTGTTCGGCAACCTGAGCGTTCCGCACCGTATTCCCGTCGCCGCACGATAATGCAAAGTGTACGCCACCAGGCTCTGTTCGGCTATTTGTGCGATAAACTGTATCTGCGCCACATTGTCGTAACAGACCACCTCGGGCGCCAGAATATCCGCAAACGCCGTCGGATAGCGGAACGCACCGTAACTGGTTTCCACCATCACCCATTCGCCCTGTTCCTTCACCGATAAAAGCACCAAAGCCGGGATCGGTTCAGCCGACGTTGTTCCCGTCGTCACGGCAGCGGTCGTGGTGTTTAACGTAGGGCGGAGTGTTTGCTGCGTATGTGTCGCGGTCGGCACAGATGTTGTCGCCGTTACCGACGGTGTCGGCGACACGGAAGATTCGCTGTCATGCCGGGGAGCACACCCGACAACGGTCGCAAACACCCCGACGATCATACACAGAAGGACCAGCGTTTTCGCCATACATCCGTACCCCATCGACCATCCTCCCAAATGCTTGAAATCTTTTTTACCGAATACTTTCGGTCACCACGTCAAAGGTCATTGCACGATGCTGTTCACGGTAACGATCATATCCGTTATGCAGGTCTACCAACACGGCGTGCTGTTTCACCCGTCGCTTCTCGGGAGGCGGTAAGGTCATATATTCACCGTAAATATGGGTCAACACCGCATCATACTCCCGCGGAATGGGAAACGCCCGCCCTTCGAACCGTGCCGTTGTGCGTTCGGTCAGCCACTCACGCGGATAGACGTTTTTGGTATAGGCGGCGGCACCGCCGAAGAAACTGTGAAGGCAGCGGCTGTCTTCACCCGCCTTTTGAGCGATACGCCGCACAAGCGCGGTCGGAATCACACCGCTGGCAAACATAAACAACTTTTTGGGAATACTGCGGGTTTCGTATCCCCGCTTTTTTAACGACTTCGCGATCACCGCTTTGGATGCATAAAACTGGCATTTGCGTTTCCATCCGCTGTCGGCCGCGTTATCGCAAGGGAAAATATCCATATACACCCCGAAATGCGACGCCGTGTCGCGGGGGTGATAGGTCTCAAGACAAGCGGTTCCGTTAAGACGCAATTTTGAAAAAAACATCGGCCAGTGCTCACTGAATTCCTTCTGCAAAAAGAAGCGTTCACCGTCCAACACCGTATCGGCTTCCCGCAACAGGCGCTCGTAGTCACGACGCAACATCAGCACGTCCACGTCGTCGTCCCACGGGATGAACCCCTGATGTCGCACAGCACCGAGCAAGGTGCCCGCAAACAGGACATACGGAATATCCAGCGCTTTACACACACGATCGAATTCCGAAAGAAGTTCCAACAGCGCCGCTTGATGCTCTTTAAGCGTTGTCGGTGACACCGGCATGGTTTTTCGCTCCCTTGGAATAGTATTTTTTTACACCGTTTACGGCGTAACACACGAATGCAACGGCACTGCGCACCCACGACAATTTCAAATAACCGCGATAAATGCGCCAACGATTGCGCGCGCTGTTCTTTTTGTTGAACGAGCGGGAATTCTGGATCAACCGCCAATCGGTCAACACCGCCGTACATCCGGCCGCCTTGTGACCGCCACACAAGATATCCAGCCACAAGCAATAATCTTCGTGATAAAAATCGGTGGCAAAACGATAGGTTTCCGCCACACGACGCGCCAACATAACGGTGGAACAACCGATCACATTTTCCAAAAGCAGTTGATCAAATGTCACCTGCGCAGGCACGATATACGCCGCTTTGGACGGCTTGCCGTCTGCATCCACGATGGCATACGACGTATACGATAAGGCGGCATTTTCCTCCTCCATTCGCCGTATCTGCTCTTGCAACTTGTCGGGATGCCAGCGATCGTCACTGTCCAAAAATGCCACATACTCACCACGGGCCATATCCAACCCGCGATTACGTGTACGCGCCACCCCCATGTTTTCGGGATTCTTCAGCGCGGTAACACGCGCATCCTCCGCCGCCAAACGTCGTGCGATGGCAAAGGTATCGTCCTTTGAACCGTCGTCGATCACCAACAGTTCGAAACTCTCACAGGTTTGTGCCATAACCGAACGAACCGCTTCTTCTATGTAGGCGGCACAGTTGTATGCCGGCATAATGATCGACACCAGCGGTGTTGTCGCTTTCACCGTTATCCCTACCCTTCGCTCGTCTGTTCCATCGCGTTTTTCGTCACAAATCGCATTGCCACACACACAAACACGGGAATCAAGAAGAATTCATCAAAAAACACCAGATCCAGCGCCATCCACGGGCCGAACGCGCCGACCGCCAAAATGAAGATCTGTGCCAACGTATCCCAACGAATACGCGTGTCGCCGAGAAGTGCGCGTATATAACACGCAAACCACGCAAGCAATATCACCCCACCGACGACACCGAATTGGTATATGATCTGGATGATCGTATTGTGTGAGGCACGACCGTTCACGGTGATATCGGTATAACCGCTTCCGAACAAAAAGAGCAACGGCTCTTCTTCAAACGCGCGCAGATATTGCATCCACAGATCGGTACGACCGGTGGTGAAATCCGCCAGCGTGTTATCTTTACCGAAGCGGGAAGCCATCATGTCGATCATATCGGTAAAGAGCGTACTGGACAACAAAAACAGCACACCTAAACCGAAAGTCAAAAAAATCATCAGTTTGGCTGAAACACGTTCCTTCTGGAACAAGATGGACACCGCCCAAAACAGCAACATGGTAACCGACACCAACAAGAACGACTTGGAAACCGACATGAAGCCGCAATAGAACAGCAAGGCCATCAAGAGCACCAACCACACCGTTTTGCGCCAATCGATGCGATCAAGCAGCAACACCAGCACACCGCCGATCGCGGCCGTAATATGTGCCGAATAGAAGTTCGGGTCACCGTAATATCCCGAATAGCGCCGTGTACCGAACAGATCTTTTACGTCGATATAGCGCGCGATCGAACGGAAGGCCGTCAATTGACGCGATGTGATCGCCGCCAAAATAATGCCGCAAGCAAAAAAGATCGTCAACCAATAAAAATCGTATTCTCCGTCCAACTCTTGCGCCAAAAACGGAAGCAACAGCAACGCGGCACCAAACAAGAGATAGGCATTGTCGATCGAGTAGCCATACAGCGTCTTAACCGCCAATGTCAACGCGACGAGGCACAACCCCGGTATCAGATGATAGATAGTGATATGGCGGCTGCCCATCACCACGTAGATCAAATAGGCCGCAACCAACGCAATGGTATAAAACGAAATGGTTCCCGGTTGTACCTTCAACAAGGGCGCAAACGGTAAAAAGAACAGGAAGATCGGTATCGACATCCGTTTGAGAGCCGCCCACATCACCAATGCCAAAAAGCACAGAAGACACGGATACAGCAACGCCGCGCTGCCTAACACCTGTGCAACCAACAAAAACGTCGCTTCAGCGAAACAGGCAACCAACAGCAATATTTTCAGTCGTACAGCAACCATAATATCGGAACCCTCATTTGGCGCCTTCGCGGTTAAAGACAACCTTAACCGTTTCCAACACAATCTTCAAATCCAACCACACCGAACGTGTCTTTATGTATTCCACATCATACACGATCTTCTGTTCCGGCATGAGGTAATACCCGCCGCGCACCTGGGCCAAGCCGGTCAGGCCGGGCTTCACTTTCAATCGCTCACGGAATCCGTGGATGTACCGCTCGAACTCCTTGTAGTAGACCTCGCGTTCGGGGCGAGGACCGACCAAACTCATCTCACCCGTCAGGATACACCAAAACTGCGGCAGTTCATCCAACCGCGTCCGGCGAAGAATACGACCGAAGGGGGTAATGCGCGGATCGTCATCCCCTTCCGACCAACGGATTCCGTCCTTTTCGGCATCCGCAACCATCGAGCGGAATTTGATCACGTCGATCGTCTTACCGTTTAACCCCACACGCTCCTGATGATAAAAGACGGGACCTTTGGAAGTACACTTAACGATCACGGCGATAACCACCATCGGCAGTGCCAGAAGCAACAGCGCCACCACGGAACACACTATGTCAAAAGTACGCTTTACCACCGCATAGAACGGTTTTGAGGGAATCTCGCCGAGATCTTCCACGTGGTACTCTTTGGTATGCTCACACGGCAGGATCACCGTTCGCTCATTTTCGGGAATCGCATACTCTTCCATCGCCAAGCGTCATCACTTCCTTTCTTCGGTATTTAGACTGTGAAGGGTTTCAGTCGTCAAGCTCATAAAAGCAATCGACAACGATCTGCTTCACCGAATCCGCATCGGGATAAAATTCCAACCATTGCTCACCCGTCTTGGTCTCACCTTCGATGTCCAAAACGCCTTTCAGTTCATATGTGGCGATCTTTTCAAGCAATGTTGTCAATTTGTTGCCCAGGCAATCCGAAACCAAGTATCCTTCTTCCAGTTTCAACGCGGCACGGGCGATGAATCCGTCGTCTTCCGATGCCATCTGACGCGCCTTGGAATACATGGCCTCCAGATACTGCTTTTGGCGTTTCATACGGTGGTTGTTACTGGGATCATCCAACCCGTAACGCGAGCGCACATAACGCAACGCTTGCTCGCCCGTCAATGTGAGAGTCGCCCCCTGCACCATCTCAGGGTCGGATGCGGTAAAATCATCCAAGATCTCCACCGTCACACCGCCGATAAAATCGTTATATGTCGGCACCGCATCCATCGTAACCGAAACGTAATGATCGATATCGATATCCATCAGAAGTTTCGATACGGCGTTGGCCGTATTTTGGCAACTGACTTCCCGCCCGTTGCCGTAGGTATGCGAAAGCGCGATCTGCTTTGTAACCGTGCCGATCTTGTTGCTGGCCACATCCAACACGTTCATCTCCGCCATAGCGTCGCGATTCACGTGAATGACCTTGCAGGTCTCTTCGGCATTATCCAATACCAACAACATCAAAAAATCCGCTTGACGGTCGTTGTTATAGGAATCGGGATCCGTCTCTTCCTCGAAGGTGTCGAGACCGATGAATAAAAAGGTTTCGAGACGGTCCTTCAGAACGTACTCCCGGCCGTTGTAACTGAGTTTTTCCGCTGCGGTATCTTGGGGCGGGAAGGCGCCTTGGCGCCGTTCCCACAGATCCAGGCCCAACAGGGCGGCCGCCACAAGAAACACCACAAGCAACACGGCCAGAATACCGATCAAGATCTTTCTGTTACCGATGTGTATCTTTCCCATAGCGCACGTTCTCTCTCACGACAGATCAGGTGCGCTGTTTTTTGGAAACGCTCAACACGACCACAATCGCCGCGACGGCCGCCGCCATAATGGCAACATAGAGCCACGTGCGGCTGTTTTCACCTGTCTGTGCAGCGCCTTCCTCTTCCACCACGATGGCAAAGGGAGAGAACGCGTCCACCGAGAAGGACAGATGCTCGCCGTTTACGACCTTCGCATTATCGATCAGTTCCCACTCGCCGTCGGCGTTCATATGCAGCAGACCGACGAAGTTTTCGAGCATATCCGAAGACAGCACGATATCGAAATCCTTGTGCTCCTCGTGATAGTCGCAACCGGTCATGTGGATATCAAACAGGTCGCTGACCGCCAGATCCGTGCCCGCAATCTTGAGGCTTTCCGAAAGTTTGGCAAGCTCGGCGTTCAACGTGGTGAGGTCGTTCGTGCCGCGGATCTCGGCATACGCCTTTTCTATCAACGCATTCAGCGTTTCGGGCAGTTCGCTACGATCACCGTAAGGCGTGATCACCAGTTCGGCAGTACAACCGTCGGGAGTCTTAAACTCCACCAACGAAGGCGCACGATTGCCCGTGGGACTGGACACAAAACTACCGGGCGCCGCAAACACTACAGCACCCATGCTCATCATCATGAGCAACACACAACAGATAACCAATACTTTTTTCATTTTCAATTCATCCTTTCTGAAATGAATAGTTTATATATTTTGCACGAGCACAGCATGACCGAACTCGTTCATTTGACGGAGAAACTCGGCACCCAACCGTTTTTCGATCATCGCCGCCGCGGGTGCCAGTTGCGGCGGGCGTGAAGTCATATTGTGGCAATCGGAACCGAGAAAATGTATTTTCCCTTCCGCAAGCAGGCGCAACGCTTTGCGCCTGGTGGAAAGTGAAGTGACAAACCGTGCGTTTACCTGCATCATTATCCCGCGCTCATACAGGCGGTTCCACACATCGCTTTTCTGCAACGGCAGATACCGCTCGATATGGGCAAGCACCAACCGCACCCCGCGGGAATCTGCCAATTCGGACAATTCCCTTACAGTATATTCTGTCCACGGGGCAACGGGCATTTCCAAAAGCAACAGCCCGCTTTGACCGATCTGTAACAGCGGCAGGTCTTCCATGTGGGCAATGCCGGGATAATACCGCACCTCGGCGCCGGCGATCACCGTAAGATCCCCCGCGGCATCGCCTATCTTTTCAAGGGCCGCCGACCGTCGTTCCAAAAATACGGTGACCGATTCATCGTTCGCATAGAAGTGCGGCGTGACCGCTACGGTTTCCACCCCCTGTGCCGCAAGCGACGCCAACATCGCGCGGCTTTCGTCGAGATTTTTACTGCCGTCGTCCATTTGCGGAAGAAGATGTGTATGAAGATCGATCACCCGCATCCACCCCCTCAGCGCTTGGCGGCGGAATCGTAATTACCGTACGTCTTGTAGTAACGGTAGTACCGCTTGTAACGATAGCGACTGTAATAGCCTTTGCCGCTCTTGGTCGAGTTCATCACACAACCGAGCACATTGACGTTTGAAAGCCGGAGTTGCCGGAAACACGTCTCGAGTTCCTTCTTTTCGGTATATTCTTCGCGGATAACCACGATCATACCGGTGATATACTTCGAAATGGCCAACGCATCCGAAACAATGTTGACCGGCGGCAGGTCCACCACGATGTAGTCAAATTGCTGCGAAAGGTTTTCCAACGTGGCCGCCATACGACGCGACCCGAGCAACTCGGACGGGTTCGGCGGCAACGGTCCGGACGGCATGATGTACCAATTCCAGAAGTGGGGCGACTGCATCGTTTCGAGATCCACCGCATCACCGCGCAACAGATCGGTAAGACCCGGTGAAGTTGCGATCTTCATTTTTTTAGCGATCGAGGGAATACGCAGGTCGCAGTCGATAAGCAACACCTTCTTGCCGCTTTCCGCCAATACGTACGAGAGGTTGACGGCCGTCGTACTCTTTCCTTCGCCGCGCATCGAACTGGTTACACCGATGATCTTACACCCCTCGGTTTCAGGCAACGTGAAGGAGAGGTTGGTTCGAAGCAGTTTGTACTGTTCGGTTGCCGTAAACTCCAGATTCTTATGCAGCGTTTGCTGATTATCCGGAACGGAAAACAGGCTTTTTTTCTTTTTGGCTCTTTTCGGCATCGGTCCCCCCCCTTTACTTCGAACTTTGCGAGTCACGTTTGTAGTAATATCCGTATTTTCGTGTACCGGTATCCATCAGATCGGGAACTTTGGCCAAGATCGGATATTCATACGTCTGGATCACGTATTCTTCATCGTGGACCGTGTTGTCCATCAAAGCTGTGATCACCAACACGACCGTCGATAACAGCGCACCCAGTATAAAACCGATCGCCGTGTAGGTTGCGATGCTCGGTGCGACCTTTTCGGTCACGGGGATGGCGGAATCCACCACCTCCATCGAAGCGCCTTCCACGATCTCGGCAATGCGCTGCGGCAACACCTTAGCGATACCGTTAGCGATCAACTGCGCTTCATACGGATCTTCACACGTAACCGTCACACGAATGACTTCCGTCTCATTCACCGGGTCGGAAGCGATCATGTCGTATAACTCTTCCCAGTTATACGACACCCCTGTTTCGTTCACCAAACGTTCCAGTGTGGTGCGATTTTTCAGCAACACCGTATAGGTCTTCGCCAAACTTTGCGCCGCCGTCAGTTCCGAAGAACTGATACTGAATCCGAGATCTCCCACATTGAAGGAACTGTTGTTCACATACAACAGAATGGAAGAGGCATACGTAGGTGTGATGGCGAATGCGGCAATCGAAAAACCGATGCCCGCCACAAGGATACTCACGATCGCCACGATCCATATCCTCTGCCATACCACTTTTACCACGTGTGCCAAATCCACCACATAGTAATCCTTTGTGTTGGTATTCTTTGCTGTTTTATCCATACACGCATCCCTTTCGTTTCACAATAGGCACCACAGGCCCTGTATTCCCTTCTTTCGGCAACACAAGGCAACGATAATCACCATATTTCTCAATGCAGAAGACACTGTACCAAGTTTGTTATATCACACTCCGCCGATAAAGTCAAGGCGAAATGACATAATATTATAATAAAATAATATTATATTTATTCTCTATAGCAGTGCCATACATGACGTGCGCCCCTCTCGTCTCCTCACCATCTCCAACGGCATATTAACCGATTCTGGTTAATATTATTATATACCGAACTCGGTTAATATGTCAATAGAAGGGGGTTTTTTTATGATTTCCTACGACAGATTGTGGAACACCATGCGCGAAAAAGGCGTAACGCAGTACACTCTTATCAAAAAGTACAATATCAGTCCGGCACAGATCACGCGGCTCAAGCGAAACGAGAGCGTCAGCACCCACACGATCGAGGTCTTTTGCAAAATATTACAGTGCAACGTCGAAGATGTTATGGAATTTATCGACGACGAACAACCGTAAAAACGACAAAACGGCGTGGGTGGGTTTGCCGAAAGCCACAAATACAAAGCAACGCACTTCCGTCGGAAATGCGTTGCTTTGGCGGGCACATGCTTAAAAAAGAACCGGGTAGGATCGCGGTTCTTCCTTATTTTTTCTTAAAAAATGCCTTGCGGCGATTACATACCAATCCTTCGAACGAGATAAAGAAGCACTACCGAAGCAGCCCTTTATTTTTGGGGACCGACACTCAAAACGGAACCGATCTGAAAACCTGATTGTCGTTAATTATTCCTTTCGATAGCAACAATTAGATTACTTTCTTCTTCATAAGAAATAACGTATTCTTTACCTTCGACAAATTCGCCATCAAATATTATATTCCCGGATATTGCATCTAAATCCAAATATATTTTTTCATTTTCACAAACAAAACAATATTCAAATTGAAATGGACTTAACCCTTTTACACTCAATTCACTTTTATAAGTTCCCACAACAGTTTTAACATCAGGCAACACCAACGATTTTAATGTGGAACTCCCACCTAATAACACTAAAAGCACGGCCAAGCAAAGAGATAAAATTTTTTCCCGTTTTTTAAATTTCTTTCTACCGAAAAACAAAACAATAGCCGTTAACACAACTGCAAGCAAAACTACTGTAATCAGTCGTATCCATAACGCGATAAAGTTATACATTAAACCACCGCCTATTTGCAGCATAGCATAAAAGCGGAAACAAATCAACACGAAGTGTTGCATGTAATCACGGCAACACCGTGAATGTAATCCACCGTAGGTGGTATGTAATCCATCCGATGGGAATGCACGCTTCGCGTGATTACATACCCATCCTTCGGATGGGATAAAAATAAAGCACTTCCGAAGAAGTGCTTTATTTTTTGGCTGCTCTTCTCGGACTTGAACCGAGGACCCCCTGATTAACAGTCAGGTGCTCTAACCAACTGAGCTAAAGAGCAATATCGGCCGGCTTCAAACCGGCTTGGTGACCCGTAGCGGATTCGAACCGCTGTTGCCGGCGTGAGAGGCCGGAGTCTTAGGCCACTTGACCAACGGGCCGTATTGGTGCACCATCAGGGACTCGAACCCGGGACACCCTGATTAAGAGTCAGGTGCTCTACCAACTGAGCTAATGGTGCGTGTCTCGCAAACCGCTTGACTATAATACACTATCCACACCCGATTGTCAAGAGAAATTTTCAATTTTTTTCAAATTTCTTTGCAAGAGGTAGTTTGTCCTTCCTTTTTCGGCTTATACACACGGGTTTTACCGATTGTTCATCAACCATTCGGCGGCTCGCACCCCATCGGCGGCCGCCGACATGATGCCGCCCGCATAGCCGGCCCCTTCGCCGCAAGGGTACAGTCCGCGCACCGCACTTTGCCCCACATCATCCCGCCACATACGTACCGGCGACGACGAGCGGGATTCCACACCGGTCAGCACGGCATCCGGCCGATCAAACCCGACCATTTTGCGACCGAGCAAAGGAAGTGCCGATGCAAGCGAATCCGCCACAAAAGCGGGCAGACATTCGCGGAGATCACACAACGTCACTCCCGGCCGATAAGACGGCTCAACATCGCCCGGTGTGCGGCTGGCACGCCCCGCTATAAAATCTCCCACCAGCTGTGCCGGTGCGCGATAGCCACCGCCGCCGAGGCGAAACGCCGCCTGTTCCATCTGTCGCTGCAGCGAAAATCCTGCGAGTGCGTCTTCCGTGTTCAGGTCCTCGGGACTCACTCCCACCAACAAGGCGCTGTTGGAATTGCGCGCCTCTCGTGCAAACTCGCTCATCCCGTTGACCGCCACCGCACCCTCTTCGGAAGCCGCCGCCATCACCACACCGCCGGGACACATGCAAAATGTGTATACACCGCGCCCGTTGGCCGCTGTAACGTTCAACTTATAATCCGCCGCCCCCAGCGCGGGATGTCCCGCAAATCTACCGTATTGCGCACGATCGATCATCGTGCGCGGATGCTCGATACGCACCCCTACGGCAAACGGCTTTTGCCCCATCGGCACACCGCGGCGATACAGCATCGCCACCGTATCCCGCGCACTGTGTCCGATAGCGAAAATCGCGCGGGTGCAAGGGATCGTCTGCTCACCGTTCGGTGTGTTCACCGTCAAAGCCGTGAGCGCACCGTTTTGCACTTGGATATCGGTCACACACCAACCGAACCGCACCTCACCGCCGAGCGCGAGCAATTCTCGGCGCATGTGTCGCACCGCACCGCGCAGGCGATCGGTACCCATGTGCGGTTTGGCCTGCCATAAAATATCCGGACAGTCTCCTGCGCGCGCCAATTCTTCCAATACGAAACGACACCGCGCATCTTTGATGCCGGTGTTGAGTTTTCCGTCCGAGAACGTACCCGCGCCGCCTTCACCGAACTGTACGTTACACTCCGTATCCAACTCGCCCGCCGTACACAACCGTTCCACCTTTCGGCGACGAACATCCACATCCTGTCCGCGTTCGAGCAGTATGGGATGCCACCCCGCACGCGCGAGTACCAAAGCCGCAAACAAACCGGCCGGGCCGCTCCCCACCACGATCGGCGGCAAACCACCGTCGGCCGGCGGTGTCGGCGGAACGTATACCGTCGGCGTCACCACCGATGCCTCCCGCACCCGTTTGGCCGCCTCTGCTTCGTTTCCTTTCACCTCGACATCCAGAGTGGCTTTGAAACAAACGGCGTCTTTCTTGCGAGCGTCCACCGCCCGTTTATACAGCACACACGAAGTCACTTGCGATACCACTATGCGCAACACTTTAGCCGCAACGGCAGGCAGTTGCTCCGCCGTATAATCGAGCGGCAAGGTCACATTGGTCAATCGGATCATATGTCACCCCGCCTTTCTGCCGCCATGCCCGCCGCGGCAACATAGGCCGAACTCCACGCCCATTGCAGATTAAATCCGCCGCAATCCCCGTCGATATCCAGCACTTCACCCGCCGCATACAAGCCCTTCACACGGCGCGACCGCATGGTATACGGGTCGAAACCCGCCGTCATCGTACCGCCCGCCGTTACCTGTGCAGCCGCAAGGCCTTTGGTGCCGCCGACCGCCAATGTCCAGCCTTTGATCATATGTGCGATCGTCTTCACCTGTGCATCGGTCAAAGCAGCCGCCTCCTGTGTAAGCGGCACGCCTGCCGCCCGCACTACCGTCTGCCCGATGCGCTTATTCAACAGACCGGTTAAAAACTCTTCCATTGTGCGCCCGCGCAGTCTGCGGCGACGACTTAATTCCGCCTCTACCGCCGTTGTCGACCAGTCGGGCAGCAGATCCACAACGGCGGTCATTTCGCCCTGTTTTTTACGTTCCCAATCCCCCGCCGCACGCGAGATGGCAAACGCCGCCGGCCCCGAAAGACCGTAGTCACAAAACAACAACTCACCCGTACTTTGGGCGATCGGCTTTTTATCCAGACACAGCGTAAGGTGCACATCGGCACGCAGACCCTTTACTGCGCGCAAAAAGGGGCTGTTTGCCACGATCTGGGTCACCGCGGGAAACAACGGCGTTTTTTCGTGCCCCAACGCCGAGAGCAACGCATATCCGTCGGTCGTACCGCCAAGCGACGGGGACGCCGCACCGCCCGCCGTAACCAACACTTGTTCCGCCTGCAATCTGCCCTGCGCCGTTTCCAACACAAAACCGCGTGTTTGCGGCCGAATGGCCGTCACTGCCGCATCGGTCACTTCTTCCACGCCGCGCGCCGCGCATTCCGCGCGCAATTGCGACAACACCGCCGCCGCCTGCTCACATAGCGGATACACCCGCCCGTCTTCACGCGGACGACAGACAACGCCGATTTCGGCAAAAAAGGCCATAGCCGCCGTCGGAGGGAACGCCTCCAACGCCGGCTTTACAAAGAACACGTCACTCCCGTGGTAAAACGCGGGAGCGGCGTGTATATTACTGATGTTGCAGGTGCCGTTACCGGTTGAAAGCAATTTTTTGCCCACACGGGGGGCTTTTTCCAGTATCGTCACCGACAAAGCGGGGTGTTCCCGCTTCAAAAATACGGCTGCCGCAAGGCCGGCGGCACCGCCGCCCACAATGGCAATGTCGGTTTGTTTTCTCATCGCTCAAAAACGAAACAGCGCAGACGTGCCGTAGGTCACAACGGACATAATAATTCCCGCGATCAACACGCCGAGCGCGATAATGGGGAGCGATTTTTTCATCGGCATATCCAGCATGGCCGCCACCAACGCCCCCGTCCAACCGCCGGTACCGGGCAGGGGGATCGCCACGAACAGCAACAGACCCCACACTTCGTATTTCAACACTTTTTCTTTGTTTTTCTCCGTCTTTCGCTCCATCCAGTCCGCCACTTTCTTCAGACGGCGGGTGGATTTCAACCAGTTGAAAAACGGGCGTATCAGCCATAAGATAAACGGGATCGGCAACATATTGGCAATATAGCACATGAGGAAAGCAGTACCAAGCGGCACTCCACTTGCAAAGGCCACAAAAATGCCGCCGCGCAATTCCAAAACGGGAAACAGCGAAACGACAAACGCCGCCCATTCCGCAGGCAACGGAATTATTGTTGTGATGGCATCTTTTAACCAAGCTGCAATTTGTTCTGTAATACTCGGGTCTGCCGCAACGTTCGCCAACATGCAAAAATCACCTCAACTATAATTATGCGACCATTATACCCGATTTCACACGGGCGGTCAAGGGGAAACCGCCGAGAAAGCGAAAAAACGATTGACGGTAAGCGAAAAGCGTGGTACACTGTCTCTTCGTTAAAATCAATTCGGAAAGGACTTTTCCTTATGAGCAACTCCTCGTCCCGCGGGGCCTGGTCGTCCCGCAGCACTTTTATTTTAGCGTCTGTCGGCTCAGCTGTGGGGCTCGGCAACGCGTGGCGTTTCCCCGCTTTGTGTGCGAAGCACGGCGGCGGTACGTTTTTGTTTGTGTATCTCCTCGCCATTTTAGCCATGGGTCTGCCGTTACTGATGATGGAGATCGCCATCGGACGGCGGATGCGCGGCGGCGCGGTTACCGCGTTGGGCGGCCTGAACAAAAAGTTCGAGCCGATCGGCTGGGCGGCCACCTCCAACGCCTTCTTCATCGGCACCTATTACGCGGCGGTATTCGGGTGGGTCATTCTGATGATGCTGAACAGCTGGCAATTCGCCCCGCTCACAGGTGACCCTTCGGCGGCGGGCGCGTTGTGGACCTCCCTCACCCACACCACCGAAACGACGAGCGGTTACACCGTCATTTCCTGGGCGACCGTCGGATGCCTGGTTCTCGCGTGGGGCGCCATTTGGCTGTGTATCCGCAAAGGAACCGAAACCATCAACAAAGTGGCCAAATACACCGTGATGCTCCCTGTTGTTTGCTTGCTGATCATGGCGGTCAAAGGGGTGACCTTGCCGCATGCCGGCGACGCGCTGTATCAATTGTTTGTGCCGAAAGCGGCAGAACTTTCCGACCCCAAACTGTGGATCGACGCGTTTTCGCAAGTCTTTTACAGCCTGTCGGTCATGATGGCCATCATGGTGGCCTACGGTTCCTTCTTGGATCGTGACAGCAACATTGCGGTGGATGCCGCCATCATTGCGTTGGCCGATTTGTTCATTTCCGTTCTGGCCAGCGTGGTGATGTTTACCACCATGTACGGCACGGGCCTTGCGGACAAAGTCGCCTCGCTCGGCATGGGCGCCACCTTCAAAGTATACCCCACGGCCATCGTATCGCTGACCCGGAGCGGCGTCGTCAACGCGCTGTTCGGTTTTGTATTCTTCTTCTGTCTGTTCACACTGGCGCTCGGTTCGGCCTTCTCTATCCTGGAGGGGGTGTCCACCGCCTTTGCCGATAAATTCCATCTTGAAAAGTCGCGTTGCACCACGATTTTGTGTGTCATTTCGGGCGTGATCTCGTTGTTTTTCACCTGCGGCGCGGGTCTGGCTTGGCTGGACGTGGTGGACAACTGGTGTAATTCTTTCAACCTCATTTTGGTCGGTATTTTGGAGACGCTCGTCATCGGTTGGGGCTTTAAGACCACCAAAGTACTCAAAGAGATCAACCGCAATACCAAGACCTTCCGCATGCCGGCCTGGTGGTTCGACGCTTCGGTCAAGGTACTCTCTCCGTTGTTGCTCTGCCTGTTTTTTGTGTGGAATCTGGTCACGTTGTTCCAAAGCGGCGGTATCTACGGCGCGGCAGCCGATTATTCGTTGCTTTCGAATCTCATCGGCGGTTGGGGCATGATGGCGGTGGTGTTCGCCTCCGGCTTTATTGTGCGCCTCATTGTGCGTCACAAAACAAAAAAAGGTTTCAAAGAATCCTACACCTCGTGGGACGACACAGAAGACTGACACGTACGGGATCATTCGTCAACGGATGATCCCGCTTTTTTTATCTTTTTTCGGTTTACCCCTTTCTTTTTTCGGGGAAATGCGTTATACTATGATGTGACTGAGTATTACATAATCTATCGCCTTGAAGAAAGGATGATGTTTTTGATTTGGCATAGCGAGTCGATCGACGCCGTATTGAGTGAACTGGGCACCGACCGTGAAAACGGCCTTTCCACCGAAGAAGCCGCCGCACGGTTGCACCAAAACGGCCGTAACATCGTAGATAAACCGGCCGATCTGTCGTTCGGGCATTGTTTGGCACACATTTTCCGCACTCCTTCGGTGTGGTTACTCCTCGCGGTAGCGCTCGTCTCGGCGGCGCTGGCCGTTCATAAAACGCTTACCACCTACCGTGAAGGCGATTGGGTAACCCCGCTTGTCATCGCCGTGTTGACGCTTGTGCGTTGTCTTGTGGTGGCGTTTCGCGCGTGGCGCGCCGAGCGGGCGTTGCCTTCCATGAAAGCGTTGGCCGCTCCCTTGGTGCGCGTGCGGCGCGACGGCGTGCAGGCCACCGTTTCCGCCGCCTCGCTGGTCGCGGGCGACATTATCGAACTTTCGGCAGGCGAATTGATCCCTGCCGACTGCCGCTTGCTCGAAGCGTTTGAGTTACACTGCGACGAATCCTCGCTGACAGGGGATGCGTTGCCGATCGAAAAGAATGCCGACACCGCCGTCCGCGCGATCACACCGCTTACCGCACGGGCCAATATGTTGTATGCCGGTTGTGCGCTGTTGCGCGGTCGTGCCGTGGCGGTAGTCACCGCGACCGCCGCCGCCACCGAAGCGGGCAAACAGGCGCTGTTGCGCGAAGAGGAAAAAGGCGCCGTGTTGCCGATGCAGGCAACGGTAAGTCGCTTGGGCGAAAAACTGGCTGTCCCCGTGCTTGCCGGCGGATTGGTAGTCGCACTGGCGGGGATATTGGTCGATGTAAATGTTCTCGAATCGCTCGCGCTCGGTTTTGCGCTGGCCGTGGCGATCCTTCCCGAAGAATTGCCTGCTCTCGCCTCCTCGGTGGTCACGGTAGCCGTGCGTAAAATGGCCAAGCGCGGCGCGGTGGTCTCTCGTCCCTCGGTTACCGAAGAACTCGGACGTACCGCGGTTTTGTGCACCAACAAAACCGGCTCTTTCACGCAAAACCACATGACGTTGGTACGTGCCTACTGCGGTGGTCGCATGGTCAAACTCGATCGCAATCCGCCCCCCGAAGACCTGCATTCCCTGATCCAGATGGCGGCGTTGTGCAGCGGGCGCGTACCTACCCCCACCGAACAGGCGGTGCTCGATTATGCACGCATGCACGGCACCGATCTGAACGATCTGGCCGCCTCGTTCCCGCGTCTCGGCGAAGTACCGTTCGACGCCGATCGTCGCCGCATGACGGTGGTGCATTTGGTGGACGGGCGTAATCTTGTCATTTCGATGGGCGCTCCCGCCGATCTTTTGCCGTTGTGCCGCGAACTCCCCGAAGGCATCGCCGAATCGGAAGAGTTCATGGGCGCCGAGGCGTTGCGCGTGTTGGCCGTGGCCTATCGCACCATTCCCGAAGCACCCACCGAATGTTACGCGGAAGAATTGGAATGTGATCTCACCTTTTTGGGGTTACTCGGTCTGTCCGATCCGTTACACGACGATATTGAAAAAACGGTTGCCACCGCACGTCAAGCCGGTGTGCGCACCATACTGTTTACCAACGAAAGTTTACTCACCGCTACGGCAGCGGCACGCCGTGCAGGTTTGCTGACCGACCGCGACCAAGCCATTGACGGGCGCGAATTGCAAGATATGACCGACGACGCCTTGGCGGCGGTCGCCAAGCGCTGTTGCGTCTATTCCCGCATCTCCCCTGCCGATAAGCAACGGCTGGTGGCCGCCTGGCAAATGCGCGGTCTGCCTGTGCTTGTGACGGGCGAAGGCGCGGAAGATATTCCCGCTCTGCGTGAAGCGACGATCGGTTGCGGCATGGCGCGCAGCGGCGCAGAGATCGCCACCTCCACCGCTGATCTGGTGTTGACCGACGATCGTTTTTCCACCCTGGTCTCCACAGTATGCGCAGGACGCACCGCTTTCATCAATCTGCGTAAGACGGTGGGCATTCGTTTGGCACACCTGTTCTCGTTGATTTTGACGGCACTGCTTGCCCTGTTGCTGTTCGGTGCCTGCCCGCTCTCGCCCGCCGCATTACTGTGGACGGGCGGCGTATCTTCGCTGGTGCTCACCGTGGCGCTCGGGCGCGAGACAGCACAGCACAACACCATGAAACAGCCGCCGCGCACCAAGCGCGAAGGCTTATACGCTCACGGCGTCTTTTCTCTTTCGGCCGGCGGTATATTGCTGTGTGCACTGACATTGATCGCGCACTACGCCGCCGGTGTCGCCGCGGCCGCCGCGACGCTGATGCTCGGGCAAACGGTGTTGTTCTGGATCGCCCGCTCTACCGAGCCGGTTCCCTTCACACGGCTGTTCCACGCGCCGTGGGCATGGTTTGCCATTATCGTTTCGGCGGCGCTGTTCCTGTTGCCGCTCACGGTACCCACACTCGGTTCGCTGCTCGGTCTCGCAGTGCTGACCGCCGCCGAATGGCGCACCGTCGGCATACTGCTGGCTGTATTGTGGTTGGCGGCAGAGATGTATAAATGGGTGCGTTTCCTGCTTCATACGGCCGCCGCGCACACAGAAAGCAGGTGACGTATGTTCTCTCGTCTTAAAAGCATGGGACTTGTCGGCATCCACGGCTTTATGGTGGATGTCGAGGCCGACCTTTCGGGCGGTTTACCCGGTTTCGACGTGGTCGGTCTGCCCGGTCAAGCGGTAAAAGAGTCGCGCGACCGTGTGCGTGCCGCACTGAAAAACAGCGGTTTTACGTATCCTGTCAGCCGCATCACCGTAAATTTGGCTCCGGCCGACGTTCGCAAAGACGGTTCGGTGTATGACCTGCCGCTGTTGTTGGCACTGTTATGCGCCAGCAGTCAGTTGCCTGCCATCGGCGAAGATTTCGCCTTTGTGGGGGAACTCTCGCTCACCGGCGAGGTGCGTCCCGTACACGGTGTGTTACCCATGGTGATCGCCGCGCGGGACAACGGCATCCGTCACGTATTCGTACCCGCCGCGTCGGCCGCCGAAGGCGCCGTGGTGGACGGCATTGCGGTCTACCCCGTAAAAACAGCACTGCAGTTGATCCATCATCTGATAGGAGATACCCCCATTCCGCCGATGACGGCGGCCGAAATGCCGCCCCCGCCCGCCGCAACTCTTCCCGATTTTGCAGATGTAATGGGGCAAACAGCGGCACGTCGTGCGATGGAGATCGCCGCGGCAGGCGGTCATAACATTTTGCTTATCGGGCCTCCCGGTTCCGGCAAAAGCATGTTGGCCAAACGCCTGCCCTCCATTTTACCCGACATGACGCGGGAAGAACAACTGGAAACCACAAAGATCCATTCGGTAGCGGGCACCTTGCCCGGCGGCATCGGTCTGCTTACGGCGCGCCCCTTCCGCTCCCCCCACCACAACATCTCCTCGGCGGGATTGGTAGGCGGCGGAACCGTCCCTCGCCCGGGCGAAGTATCCTTAGCTCACCACGGTGTGCTGTTTTTGGATGAACTGCCCGAGTTTTCCCGCAGTGCAATGGAATGCCTGCGTCAACCGCTGGAGGACGGTAAGGTCACCATCTCCCGCGTGTCTTCGTCGCTGACCTACCCCTGCTCATTCATGCTGGTGGCGGCAATGAATCCTTGCCCCTGCGGCTTTTTCGGGCATCCCACCCGCTCGTGCACCTGCACGTCCACAGCGGCGCGACAGTATCTTTCCCGTATTTCGGGTCCGCTGCTCGACCGCGTAGATCTGCATATCGACGTGCCGCCGGTGGAATTTGCACAACTGTCGCAAAAACAGAAAAGCGAAAGTTCCGCCGCCATTCGTGCGCGGGTGAACGCGGCACGAGAAGTACAGTTGCGGCGCTTTGCCGCGGCAGGCGCCGCGGGAATTGCCTGTAATGCGCAAATCCCGAGCCACCTGCTCAAAACACTTTGTCCGCTGACCGAAGGGGCCACCGCCCTGCTCGGCAGCGCATTCGACCGTCTGGGGCTTTCCGCCCGCGCATACGACCGCCTCTTGAAGGTGGCGCGCACCATCGCGGATTTGGACGGCAGTGATGCACTGGATACCCCGCATATTGCCGAAGCTATCCAATACCGCAGTCTCGACCGCAAATATTGGATGAAATAAAGAAAGGAAGTCTTTTCAATGAGTGAATGTACGCACGATTGCAGTTCCTGCAGTCAAAATTGTGCCGAACGCGACCCTCATGCCAAACTGAATGAGTACAGCCAAATCCGAAAAGTGATCGCTGTCAGCAGCGGCAAGGGCGGCGTCGGCAAATCCTCTGTCACCGCCTTGCTTGCCGTGATGCTCGCGCGCCGCGGATACAAAGTGGGCGTGTTGGATGCGGATATCACCGGTCCTTCCATTCCGAAAGCGTTTGGTTTGGTCCACAAAGCCAAGGGATCGCCGATGGGGATCCTTCCCGCCGAGACCCATATGGAGATCAAAGTGATGTCCATCAATCTGTTGCTCGAAAACGAAACGCAACCCGTTGTATGGCGCGGCCCCGTGTTGGCAGGCGCCGTCACCCAGTTCTGGACCGATGTCGTGTGGGGCGAATTGGATGTGCTCCTGATCGACATGCCGCCGGGCACGGGTGACGTGCCGATCACGGTGTATCAAACGTTGCCCGTAGATGCGACCGTCATCGTATCTACCCCGCAGGCTTTGGTGCAGATGGTGGTGGATAAAGCCTATAAAATGGCGAGTATGATGGATATCCCCGTTTTGGGTATGGTCGCCAACATGAGCGGCGTTGTCTGCCCGGATTGCGGCCGCCGTATCGATGTGTTCGGTTCGATGGAATCCTTCCGCAAAACCGCCGAAGGTATGGATCTCCCCGTTTTGGCCGAGTTGCCTATCAACGCCGATATCGCCCGTTTGTGTGACGAAGGCGAGATCGAGCGTGTGGTGTGCGAGGAGATCGACCCCGCTGTGGATGCGGTAGAAGCGCTGTTGAAATAAACGTTACCAAAAATATAACCCCCACGACACCCTGGTCGTGGGGGTTATGTTTTTACGCCGCCGGCGTCAACTTTCCTGTCGCATCCGCCGTATATTTGCCCGACGGAATGAGCCCGTTGCTCTTGGTCGCCGAAACCGTGAACGTCTTATTCACCGTCAGCGCACCGTGGGTACCGCCGACATAATAGAAACTGCCGTCCGCTTCCACCACACCGGCATACGAAGGCGCCAACCCGTCCGCGCCGAAGTAGCGCCCGTTTCGGATCACGTTATACAGCATATGGCCGTTCTCGTCAAACCAATAGCGACCGTTCTTCACCTTGCCTGTGTTGTTCACATTGACCACGATCTGCATTTTATCGGTTACATAGGCACCGTGATCCGCCACGTAATAGAGGTGTCCTTCCGACTCCACCAGACCCGCATACGGCACGCGCATACCGTTTTCGTAGTAATATCCGTCCGCGTGGTAAATGAGTGTTTCGGTCAACATACGACCGTCGGGATAGAAGGTATACGGCCACTTTCTCGGAACCAGCCCGTTCAGTTTGGTAACAAAATACCGCCCTGTTTTCACCATGCCGCCGTCGTTCACGTAATACTTCGAACCGTTCCACTCGATCAGACCCGCATACGCTTCCGACTTGCCTTGATCGTTGTAATAGTAGTTGTCATACACCCCGCGCTCAAGGTTCATCTTACCGTCTGCGAAGAAGTAGTAGATCCCCTTTTCAAGGCCGGAATCCCCCGTATTGGTAACAGCGTACCGTCCTGTCTTCACAGCCCCCGTCGAAGTGACAAAGTAATAGGCATCTTCCACCTGTTGCAGACCCGCGCCCGGTTTCAACACGCCGTTGTAATAATAGTAGCCGTTACGGATCTCGGCCGGCGTGGTAACCACCGTTTTGGTCTCACCGCACACCGTACAGGTATACCTCTTCTTACCCGTACTGCTTGTCGTAGGCGCAACCAGCACCGTTCCACTGTCCCACACATGACCGACAGCCGGCACGAGCATCTGTTTTTCCATCACGTTGCCGCAGGCAGTACAGTGGGAACCCGCCGTAAGACCGCTTGCCGTGCAGGTAGGCGCCACCGCCGCATCGTCAACCACCGCTTGGTGCGTCGTACTCCGCTTTTCGCCGCACATATCACACAAGTTGTCACAGTCTGCCGTCCAATCGTGTTGGTCGAAGCAAGGCATGTTGTAGAACCAACCCGCACCGAGCAACGCCGTATTATACGACTTGATGTCGACGGCGATATAGTCGGAGGCGGTACCGACATAGTACACCGTGGCCAGATTGTCGCAAAGATAAAACGCGTGCGCACCGATCACCTTGGTATTCTTGGTCAAATACACCTTGGTGAGATTCGCCGCACTGCGGAACAGACGCGGCGGAATCGCTTCGACACCTTTACCGATATACACCGTGCCGAGCGCGCTGCAACCATGGAACACCGGATAGGCATTCACCCCCGCCGCCGTGCAATTGGCTGCATTATAATACACCGTTTCGAGTGCCGTACAGTCTTTAAAGGCATAGTTACCGATGGTCGTGACCGAAGACGGGATGGTCAGCGCCGTCATAGAGCGGCAATTGCGCAACGCGTTATCGCCGATAGCGACAACGGGATAGCCGTCGATCGTCGACGGAAGTGCCACGTGTCCTTTCACAGCGGTATCCACATCGGTGAGGGTCACCGCGCCGTTTTCGATGGTATAGGTATAATACCCGATATTCTGATCTTGCCCGCAACCGTCACACAGGTTGTCGTCGCCGAAAATATGGCCGACAGCGGGCATCACCACGCCCGTCGCCACAACGGCGCCGCAATCGACACACACGGTATCGCCCGTGTAGCCCGCCGCCGTACAGGTGGGCGCAACAACCTTTTCCACCGTAACCGTCGTATGGAAACAGCCGCTTGCCGTCGCGTAATGCCATGTGGCGTTGGTCAGCGGCGTATTATACGAAGCCACGCTGATCCACGTGCGATCGGTTTCGGTACCGTCGTAATACACGTCGACAAGTGCCGTATCCTGATAAAAGGCATTTTTGTTGATGGTCTTCACCGTATGCGACAAGTATACCGTCGTAAGACTTGTGATTCCGCGGAACGCCTGCGCCGGAATGCTTTGCACGCCGTCACCGATATACAGCGTCGTAAGTGCCGTACAGCCGTGGAACGCCGGATAGGCCGATGCGCCCATAGCGGCACACGCTGTCGCAAGGAAGTGTACCGTTTCGAGGGCGGTACAATCCTTAAAGGCATAGTTCCCAATCGTCATAACACTCGCCGGAATCGTCACTTCCAAAAGGCCCGTACAACTACGGAATCCGCTGTCGCCGATGGTCGTAACGCCGTCCGGGATCGTCAACGCCGTGATCTTATCACATCCTTGAAACGCTTTGGCACCGATCGCCGTGACAGGACATCCCCCCAACATCGCGGGAATGACGATTTCTCCCGCTATCGCAGGATCTACATCGGTGATGGTCGCTGTGCCGTTTGCGATGGTATATGTATAATACTGTATTCTGCTGTCATAACCGCAGCGTACGCAAAGACAGGGATTTTCCCCCACAAAGAAATGGGTGTTGCCGCGGGTATACCCGCATACGGTGCACACCGGATCACACGCTGTGGCGTACACATGTTGTTCGCACACGTCATAATACCACGTTGCTCCCGTCACACGCGTGTTGCCGTCGTGATACGCAATTTGTGCCGCCTCCTCCGCATTGCCGCTGTAATACACGGCTTGGTTGCGGATACATGACGCGAACGCACGGCGTTCGACATAAGCCAACGTAGACGGTAAAAATACCTTGGTCACCGCCGAACATTGGCAAAATGCTTCCAACCCGATGAAGGTCACGCCGTACGGGATCTCCAACGACGTGAGCGCCGCACAGCCGTAAAACGCATGATAACCGATGCGTTCGGCCGTTTGCGGGAACACAACCGTCTCGAGTGCCGTGCAATTTTTAAACAGATTGTTGGCCAATACCGCCAGGTGTTGCGGCAGGTCCACCGCCTCCAGCGCGGTACAAGAGGCAAAAGCGGCCTCACCGATACGCTCCACACTGTCAGGAAGAACGGCAAAGGTCAGACCCGTGCCGGAAAAGGCGTTTTGGCCAATCGCGCACGTCCCTTGCGGCACCGTCAGCGATGTCAACTGTGAAAAACCTTGGAAAGCGTAATCGCCCACCGCAACGATCCCGCTCGGAAGCACCAAATCGCCCGCAAGTAAAGTACCGTTTACATACAACGCGCCGTTATTTGCCAACGGATTGGCCGACGCCGAGGGGAAATTCATCTCACACCACAGCGAAACATCCGAAACATGGATCGCGGTAATGCCGCTGAGATCGGCAAAGGCACCGGCATCGATCGCCGACACCGACGAAGGCACAACGTACACCCCATCGGCAGGCGCCGCCGCGCGGATCAAATGACGGCCGATATACAACTCCCCGTTTGTCCAGTTGGCGGCATCGTTGTAATAACCGGTACCGTAAAACGCGTTACTGCCGATACTCTTCACACTGTCGGGAAGGGTGATGACCGTAATGTTTTCACAACCGATAAACGCTTCGGCCGCCACCCTCCGGACGCCGTCCGAAACGTGCAGTTCGCGCACCAAGTTGTCGCCCGAAAACAGGTTGCCCGTATGCACCAACGGGTTGGCGGCGGCATTTTCGAAATACACAGCACACCAGGCGTCCGTATCGGCAACGTGCACAGCCGAAAGCGCGGTACAACCGTCAAACGCATTCGCACCAATGTGCTCTACACTGCCCGCGATCCGCACTTCACGAAGCGTCTTCACCTGCGAGAGAAGGTAGGCGGGAACGGTACGCACCCCCGCACGGAACACCGCCGTGGTGATCGGCGCATCCGCAAACGGATAGCGTTCGTCGGTCACATAGGTCCATCCATAACCCAGTTCACCGTATTCATATTCATAACCCCAGGCGACGTCGCAATCGACGGCATACCAATCGAGCGACGCAAGCGACGTGCACCCCGCAAACGCCATCAGCCCGATTCCGCTCACCGCTTCATGAACAGTGAGCGATACGAGGTTTTCCATGTTGCAAAATGCGAAATCCGAAACGTGCGTCACCGTCTTCGGAATCACCAGATCGGTCACCTCGACCCCGCTTACATACAAATGCTTCGCATAATACAAGGGGTTCGCGGTGGCATCTTGATAATACCGCTCCACAGCGGGATCCCAGTCGCTTACCGTTACAAACGTACCGTCAAACGTGATACCGCACCACGCCGCCAGATCGCAGATGTTCACTGCTGTCAGCGCGGTACACCCCGCAAACGCCTCACGCTCCATATGCGTCACGGTAGCGGGAACGGTCACTGCCGTCATATTCGCACACCCACGGAAGGCCTCCTCCGCAATGGCGGTCACGGGATATCCGCCGAGTGTATCGGGAACAACGACATCACCGCTGACAGCGGTATCCACCGCCGTAATGGCAGCCGCCCCGTTTTCCACGGTATAGGTAAACGCCCCTTGCGTTCCGGCAACCGCAATAACACCCGCGGGGATCCACGTTATCAATAAGGTCAACGCCGCCAAAACTGCTGCTATCCTTTTCATGGTAACTCTCCTCTTCTCCCTGTATTACTTTACATTCTATCACAAAAAAACGGTTGTGTAAACCCCGGGACGGCGTTTCTTGTGTAGGGTGAGCAGTCAAATCCGAACGCCATTTTTGAAGCGGGCGGTTGGTGACGGATATCGACGCCCCCCGCAAGCCTACGCGCTTATACACAATGAAACAAGGGTACACATCGACGTGTACCCTTGTTTTATAAACGCATTTTCCGTGTGCGGATCGCCCGCCCTGTTGGGCAGACCACACGGCAAAAGAGTTTATACCGTTTCTTCGGTGCGGCTCAAGAAATGCTTGAGTTGCCCGGTCTGCGGGTTACCGAAAAGTTCTTCGGGCGCCCCCATTTCGGCGATCACACCGTCGGCCATAAAGATGACCACATCGGCCACACTGCGCGCAAACTCCATTTCGTGGGTAACCACTACCATGGTGCTGTCTGCGCCTTTCAGACCGCGGATCACGCGCAGCACTTCGCCCGTCAGTTCCGGGTCAAGCGCCGATGTCGGCTCGTCAAAGCAAAGCACATCGGGATCCATTCCCAGTGCGCGGGCAATGGCTACACGCTGTTGCTGACCGCCCGAGAGTTCACACGGGTAAGCATCCCGACGGTTTTCGAGCCCCACACGGCGAAGCAATCCCTCGGCACGCGCGGTGATCTCCGCCATGCGACGTTCCCGCTCGGCATGCCGTGCGGCGCGCGGCAACGTGCGCAACGCTTCTTTCAGTGCCAGTGTCGGCGCCAGTGTGAGGTTTTGCATCACGGTATACTGCGGAAACAGATTGAACTGCTGAAACACCAGACCGAAATGCAACCGTCGGCGGCGCAACTCCGCATCCGTCGGAGCCGGTGCCGACGCATCGATCAACACCTCACCGTTTACCGCAATGGTGCCGCTGTCGGGCGTAACCAGCGAATTGAGGCAACGCAACAATGTCGTTTTACCGCTGCCGGAGGAACCGATAATGGCCAACACATCCCCCTTTTCAAGGGAGAAGGTGATATCACGCAGCACCGCCGTTTGTCCATAAGACTTCGACAGGCCGTTCACTTCCAAAAATGCCATACGTCACCTCTCCTCACTGCCAACGGCTAAGCCGCTTTTCGCATTGACGGAAAAACACCGTCAGAACACCGGTAAACACAAGGAAGAATACGCCCGCATAGAACGGCGGCCACAAAATACCTTGCTGCTTTGTCAGGTTATCCGCATACCAGATGATCTCGAGCACGCTGATGGTGCGGGCAAGCGAAGTATCCTTCACCAGGGTGATGATCTCGTTGCTCATCGGCGGCAGAATATTCTTTACCACCTGCAAAAGCGTCACACGGAAAAAGATGTCGCGACGGGTCATACCAAGCACTTGCCCTGCTTCGTATTGACCAACCGATACACTTTCGATACCGCCACGGAAAATTTCGCTGAAATAGCAGGCATAATTGATGATAAACGCGATGACTGCCGCCATAAAACGGTCGATCACCTGCCAAGAAGCAAGCCAATTAATAAAGAAATTGCTCACTTCCTGCTCTCGCGCCCACACGCCGACCATACCCGGCACATAGAACACCACGATCAACTGCAACATTAAAGGGGTGCCGCGAATGACCCATACCACAAGTCGGCAAAGCCACCGCAACGGCAGAAATTTGCTGCGGGAACCGAAACTGATGATCAACCCAAGCGGCAAGGAAAACACCAATGTGAGCGCAAACAACTCGAGTGTTTTCGCAAAGCCGCGCAGCAATTCCAAGGTTACTGTCCAAAACATAGGGAAAGATGTCCTTTCATAAACGGAAACGGCGCATTCAACACGACCGCACCAACATTTTTCGTGATCTGTCGCGAAAAACCTACCTCCCCGGTAAGGGGAGGCAGGTTTTGTTCTTTGTTTGTGCAAACGTGCGCTGTGCGACGTTCCCTCTTACTTTAACCGCGCATCAGTCGGCAATCGCTACTTCGTACTTCTTGCCGAGTGCTTCCAGCGTGCCGTCCGCCTTGAAGTTCTTGATGATCTCATTCATCTTCGCGGTGAGATCGCTGCCCTTCTTAAAGGCGATGCCGTACTCCTCTTCCGCCAGTTCTTCCGCCACGACCAAGTTCGCGTAGTTACCGCCTTCAACCAGCATGTTGTTCGCCATCGTGATATCAATGAGACATGCCTGAGAGGCCGATGTATTCACTTCGGTCAAAGCATCAACCTGCGTTTTTACAGGCGTGTACTGGATACCCATATCTTCCAAAATGCCGGCCGCCGCACCGCCGTTTTCCACCGCGATCTTCAGCGTCTTCAGCGTATCTGTCGTATAGGTCGCTTGCATATTCTTGTTCACAACAACGACCTGGGCGTTTTTGGCGTACGGATCGCTCACATCCGCGCCCGCCTTAATATCATCGCTGATGGTCATACCGTTCCAGATACAATCAATCGCACCGGAGGCCAACTCGTTGAGCTTGTTATCCCATTCGATGATGATGAATTTCACATCATCGTAACCCAACTGCTTCGCCGCCTTCTGTGCAAACTCGGTGTCAAAACCGGTCCATTCGCCCTTGTCGTCTTTGTAGTTCATGGGAACGTATTCGGTCATACCGACCTTCAACACATTTTTCTTACCGCAGCCGGTAAATGCCATCATACCGAAGCAAAGCACCACTGCCATTACCAAAGCCAACATCCGTTTCATAGTTCCAAAACCCTCTTTCCAAATTTGGCACCTTTTCGGTGCGTTTGCCCCATTATATCACACCTTTCATGACAATGCAATACCCAATTAGCGCATTAGCGCACTAAAATTTCATTTTTCGGTTGCGCGCCGCCCCGGAGTATGCTATACTGGGTGTGACAATAGGAGGGGACAGTATGAACGACCAGTTTTACGCGGTTCTTTCGCGTATGAAATACATCTCTCGTTGGGCGCTGATGCGCAACACCCGCTTGGAATCGGTACACGAGCATTCGTTTGATGTGGCGATGTTGGCGCACGCACTGGCCGAACTGCACAACCGCCGTTTCGGCGGAGCGGTCAATGTGGAACAATGCGTATTACAGGCGATGTATCACGATGCACCCGAAATTTTCACAGGCGATATGCCCACCCCCGTGAAATACGATAACGACGATATTCGCCGTGCGTATCAACAAGTGGAACGGTTGTCGGCGGAAAAACTGCTTTCGATGTTGCCCGACGATATGGCCGACGTCTATCGTCCGTTGTTGTTGCCGGACGAAACCGGCGAAGAGGCCCGTATCGTGAAAGCGGCAGACAAACTTTCCGCCTTGCTGAAATGTGTGGAAGAACTCGGGCAGGGCAACCGCGAATTTGCCAGTGCCCGCCGCACGTTAGAAGAGGCCATACGTGCCATGCGCCTCCCCGCGGCAACCTGTTTCCTGGAAGAATTCGTTCCGGCATTTGAACTGACACTGGATGAACAAGGATAAAAACGACCGGCTAATGCCGGTCGTTTTTCATTACGGTATGTTCAATGGGTATTATCGCGGGAAGCGAATGTTGTACTCTTGGTTCATCCTCTTCACACGCCCCGCAAGCCAACCGTTCAAATGATCGATAAACAGTTGATATTCGTCACCCTCATAGATCGCCAACATGCTCTCGTCGGTAAGGTTTTCGGGATTGTAGAGAACATGCTCCTTCAGAATATCCCATCGTTCGAAGTTGTAGATACGACTCTGTTCGATCAGTTTCTGATACGATTCGAAGGTATCGTACCAATCTGATGAATTGACGGTAAAAATCTGCCACGTACTCTTAAGCGCCGCGCGACCGCGGTCGGTGTTAAACGCCGCCCAGCACCAACGGCTGTTCAGCAACGAGCCCACGTTGTTGTGCCAATATGAGCAGTTGCCCGAGGAACGGTCGAAGTCCCACGCGGGGCCGAAAGTGAACTTGCCGTCCACATCCTTATACATATACACACTGGAGTGGAACGAAGAGTCGGTGTTATCCATCATTTCCTGCACCAAAGCCCACGCGGCGAAAGAATCGAGGTCCAGCATATCATAGATAACGTTGTGATTGTTCGCCTCTAATGCAGAATCCAACTCGCGCACCTTTTGGAAGATGTACTCCCGCATGGCAGGGTTGTGATTCAGGTTTTCGGTGGAGGGCTTTTTCACCGTCACCCATTTTCCGAGGAAGGGAAGTTTGAAGAAAGTCTCGTCGGTTTCAGGGTTATAGAAGACGTAATCCATCGCTTCCGTATCTGCTGCATAATGGAAGTAATAGCATTCGTACCGTTTCCAGCCGACTTTGGCAAGTTCCTCCCACGTATCCCAATCATACGGATCAAACACGCCGACGTTTTCGAGCAAACCGCCCGCGTTGGTCTCCACCACATGCGCGTCAAATTCCAAGAGATAGCCGACCTGATCCGCCGCCGGATCGGTAAAACCTTCTTTATCGGGTTTATCCACGTCGGTAATGTTCACGCGATCGGGTTCGATCTCGATCTTTTCGGTGAGATTGTAAGTGCCCCAGTATTGACCGTCGATCCACATGTCTACGGGACGCACCTGCATCACGGACGGCACACCTGCCGCCGTTGCGAAATAGTAACCCATCATGTTACGCAACAGGGTCTTATCCTCGTAGTTCGCAACCAATGCCCAGTTTTTGGAGGCCGCCATATCCAGCAACGCGGTCTTCTTATCCAGTTTCAGAGTGTAGCTCTTTTTCTCGTCTAACAGCCAGCTGGAGTTGCCGCGCCCCTTGATGGTACACGCCACCAGCACGGGCGTCTCTTGTGCATAATCGCACACGGCACTGTCGCCACCGCCGAGATAGAAGTTGCCCGCCGTATACTCTTCCTTTTGAATGGCATCGGCACCCACGTACTCGTTCAAAGTGACCGCCATCGACGGCAGGCCGGTATTGAGCGTCTGCACCTTCACCGTTACCTCGCGCACAGAGCCGTCCTGCGCCGCCAAGGTCAGTTTGACAGGCGACGAGAAGTCGAGCACCGTTATATCCGACTGCACCGCCACACCGTTCATCGTAACCGACGCACCGTAGTAGGTAAACGTCGGGATCAATGCCGTCGTGTCCACACCCGCGGGCAACACTGCCGACAGCGTATCCCCTGCGGCATACAACGCCACATTGAAGGGCAGACCTGCATTCAGTTCGGTGGTCAACGCAAAATAGCCGAACTGTTTGGTAGAGGCTGTCGTCGAAGTCGGCACCTCTTCATGCACATCGGCGAGGGTGGCAAAGGGGGTTCCCGCCGCCTCGCTGTTGGGCGAGATGGCCTCCTCAACGTTGCCGGGGAATTTATCGATCTTCTTCACGGCGTATTGCAGGATCAAACGTGCATCGGTAGAATCCACCGCACCGTTTCCGTCCACATCGGCCGCTTCCGGCACCGAAAGGGACGTGATCTTCTTCACGGCGTATTGCAACACCAAACGGGCATCGGTAGAATCGATCGCGTCGTTGCCGTTGACATCGCCGCACGAACGGGAGACCGCCGTGACGGTCACTCCCACGGCACAACTCACAAACACGAGCACCAACGACAGCAAAAGAGCCAAACTCCGTTTCATTCTTGTTTCTCCTTTTTCGGTTATCTCTGCACAAAGAAGCAGAGTCATACACAGTATAGCATATTCTCCTGTTATCACGCAATCCTTTTGCACTTGGTTTTTTCGCCGAAAATCCGCAGCCGTTTTTGTGGAAAAGAACAACGATCCCGCCGTAAAATCCCGAAAATTTGCGCGTAAGAAAAGGAAAAGGCCTATCGATCATGCTATTGGCATATCGACGGGCCTTTGACGCCTTTTGCCGTAAAATCCCGGATTTTGTGCGCAAGAAAAGGAAAAGGCCTATCAATCATGCTATTAGCATATTGATAGGCCTTTGACGCCTTATTGCGTGTAAAATTTATTCTGACTTGGTGAGGGCGCGATACATACGGATATATTCATTCGCCGATTTACCCCAGCTGAAATCCGTTTCCATCGCGCGACGGCGCACTTCGGCATGGTCTTCCGCCGAACGATAGACACCGAGTGCACGGTGGATCGCATTCAGCATATCGCCCGCGTTATAGGTCTTGAAGGTGAAACCGATGCCTTCACCGTCACCGCAATCGGTGATCGAATCTTTCAGGCCGCCCGTTTCACGCACCACCACGAGGTCGCCGTAACGGCAGGCTACCATCTGCGCAAGACCGCACGGCTCGCTCTTCGACGGCATCAAGAAGATATCGCCGCCCGCATAGAAGCGGCGCGCCAGGTCGGGAACGAACCCTTCGTAGAAGCAGAATTTATCGGGATAGCGTGCCTGCATCTCGCGGAAGAACGTCTCGTATGCCCAGTCGCCCGAACCGAGAATGGCCACTTGAACCGGCTCTTGCAGCAATTCGTCCAGAATATACTTGACCAGATCCAAGCCTTTGTGTGACACCAAACGAGTGACCATCACAATAAGCGGAATATCCGCCGCAACGGGCAGACCCAATTCTTTTTGCAACGCCGCCTTGCAAACCGCCTTGCCCGTCGGGTCGGCCGCCGTGTAGTTTTGGGCGATCACACTGTCGGTTTCGGGATTGTAAGACTCCACATCGATACCGTTCAGAATGCCCGCCAACTTCCAGCCGCGCGCGCGCAAGATGGAATCGAGGCCAAACGAAAACCACGGGTCACAGATCTCCATAGCATAGGTTGGACTGACGGTAGTGACCTTGTCGGCGGCTTCGATACCGCCTTTCATCAGGTTCACACAGCCGTCCTGTTCCACCAACGATGCGGCATATTCGGGAATACCGAACACGTCGCCCAAGATCTCCATACCGTATTTGCCCTGGTACTGGATATTGTGGATGGTATATACCGTACGAATATTCTCATATCCCGGGCGACCGGCATAGAACAGATTATAGTATACAGGAGTAAGACCTGTCTGCCAATCGTTGCAATGAATGATATCGGGGCGGAAGTCGATGTGGTCGATCAATTCGAGGATCGCCCGCGAAAAGAACGCGAACCGCTCGGCATCGTCGTAATGCCCGTACAACCCTGCGCGCTTGAAATAATATTGATTGTCCAGCAAATAGTAGACCACGCCGCCCGAGCGCGCCTCAAACACACCGCAATACTGGCGACGCCACGAAACGGGCACCGAAAAGCTGGTGACAAAGCGCATCTGCTCACGCAGTTCTTCGGGAACCGATTCATACAGCGGCATCACCACACGGCACCCTACCAAACGGGCACGGATCGCCTGCGGGAGCGAACCGGCAACGTCCGCCAAACCGCCCGACGCCGCAAACGGACGCGCCTCACTGGTTGCATACAAAACCTTCATAGTGACACCTCTTTAGATTTTCATATCTTTCTTTACATACACGGGATAGTGCGCCACACCCTGCAAAGACGCGGCATCGCACACCTGCACGTTTTTATCGCAAATGACGTAACCGAGTTTGGCATCCGCGCGGATCTCGCTGCCCTGCATGATGATGCAGTCGGTCAGTGTGACACCCGGACCAACCACCGCGTCGCGGAACACGATGGAACGCGTAACCGCCCCTTCGATGGTTGCGCCGTCGCCGATCAACGAATCCGTCACAGAGCAATGCAGACCGTACTGTGCGGGGGCACAGTCGCGCACTTTGGTATAGATACGGCGTTCGGGCAGGAACACCTGACAACGTACCGCCGGATCAAGAAGCGCCATGTTCGCCTCGAAATAACTTGCAAGAGAATACACCGTAGCGGCATATTCGGTCAGTTCATACCCACAAAGTTTCAATTCACTTTGACGCTGTTGCAGGATATCCCGCTCGAAATTGCCCTGGTTACGGCTGTACGCCTCTTCCACCAAACGGAGAAGCAGGTCGCGGCGCACAACGTAAAGGCCAACGCCCCACGCAGCCGTTTCCGCTTCGTCCCCGCCGATGCACAAATCGCACAAGCGGTTTTCTTTATCTACCGTCAACAGAAGATTGTCCTCGCGACGCGGCGGTTTACCCACACGATAGGCCACCGTCACATCCGCGCCGCTTGTTACATGGCTGTCGATCAGTGCGGCATAATCGAAGTTACCGATCGTATCGCAGTCGGTCATCAACACGTAATCCTCCTGTGAACGACGCAGGAACAAACGCATCTCGTAAAGGGCGGCAATACGCCCGCTGTATGCCGCATCCGACATATGCATCGGATGGAAATACAAACCGCCGTTTTTGCGGTCGAGATCCCACGGTTTGCCGGTTCCCAAATGGTCCATCAACGATTGATAGTTGCTCTTAGTGGCAAGGCCGACTTTGCTGATACCGGCATTGACCATGTTGGACAACACAAAATCGATCAAGCGGTAACGCGCGCCAAACGGCACCGAACCGAGTGAGCGATGGGTGGTAAGACCGCCGAGACACGCATCGCGTTGGTTGGGGAACACCAAACCTAAAACGTTGACATTACGCATTGCCGCTCACCTCCTTTGCGGGGACATCGCTTTCTTGCATGGCTTTGGCAGGCACATCGGCACCCGCGCCGACGGTAATACCCGCAGCCACCACCGCGACACCCCAATCTTCTTTCTTTTCCATATCTTCGGGACGGGCACCGACCGAAGCGCCCTCTTCCACAACGGCATTTTCCGCCAAGATAGCGTACTGTACACAAGCACCCTTCTTCACAACGGAACCGGGCATTAAGATGGAGTCGCGCACCGAAGCGCCCTCTTCCACCGTCACATCCGAGAACAAGACCGAGAAATCCACATCCCCTTCGATGACACCGCCTTCCGAGATCATGCTGTTCTGCACATGGGCATTGGGGCCGATCCAATGCGGCGGCGATCCGGCACTGCGGGCATAAATGCGCCACGCGGGATCATCCAGATCCAACGGCACATGCGGGTCGAGCAAGTCCATATTCGACTCCCACAAACTGTCGATGGTACCGACATCTTTCCAATACCCCTCAAAGCGATACGCAAACATGCGCTCACCGGCCGCCAACATTGTCGGCAACACGTTCTTGCCAAAGTCGTTCGAGGAGTTCGGGTCGGCCTCATCTTCAGTTAAGTATTTGCGCATCTTTTCCCAGGTGAAGACGTAGATGCCCATCGAGGCGAGATTGCTCTTCGGCACAGCGGGTTTTTCGTCGAACTCATAGATCGAACCGTCGGGATTGGTATTCAAAATACCGAAACGGCTCGCCTCGGACATCTCCACTTCAATCACCGCGATGGTGCAGTCTGCGTTGTTCTTTTTGTGTTCGGCGATCATCTTGGAATAATCCATTTTATAAATATGGTCGCCCGACAACACCAACACGTATTCGGGAGAATACCGTTCGATGAAGTTGATGTTCTGATAAATGGCATTGGCGGTACCTTTGTACCAATCCGCACCTGCGTTACGCTGATACGGCGGCAACACGTGCACACCCGCACCCGTGCGGTCGAGATCCCACGGTTCACCCGCACCGATGTAATCGTTCAATTCGAGCGGCTGATACTGGGTGAGCACCCCCACCGTGTCGATACCCGAATTGGTGCAGTTGGACAACGGGAAGTCAATGATACGGTACTTACCGCCGTACGGTACGGCGGGTTTGGCAATGTTGCGTGTCAAGGCATACAAACGGCTGCCTTGTCCGCCCGCAAGCAACATCGCCACGCATTCCTGTTTACGGTACATGAATTGGTCGCTCCCTTTCTTTGATCCGTGCAAATACCGCACAGACATAATAACCCGAGTACATTGTAACAGATATTACCAAAAATTTCAAGGGGGAAATTGGTTAAAAACAGTATTTTTTTGTGATTGTTTGAAATCTATTTGTTTACTATGCACAAATACTGCTTTTGTTTTTCGGTAGGGTCAACAGATACGCCCAGTATACTACACCATCGCTGCCGTTTTTGTCGCTGTTTGACACACGTTCGCACAAAAAACTGCCGCATTACAGACGCAACGCGACAGTTCTTGGTTGTTTATCGTTCGGTATCGAGCCCGAAACTGATCTGGAGTGCCTGGTCGATGCGGGACATCGACTGCTCGTCCAGCCGTCCCATGTGTTCTTTCAGCCGCCGTTTGTCCAGCGTGCGTATCTGTTCGAGCAGCACGATGGAATCCCGCGCGAGCCCACTCCCCTCCGAGCGCAGTTGAATGTGAGTGGGCAGTTTGGCTTTGTCTTTTTGACTGGTGATGGCGGCAGCAATGACGGTGGGGCTGAAACGGTTTCCTACGTCGTTTTGCACGATCAGCACGGGGCGGATACCGCCCTGCTCCGAGCCGACCACGGGACTCAAGTCGGCGTAATATATATCCCCTCTGTGGACAATCACACGAATCACACCTTTATCGAAATCGGTAACCGTAGTGTAACCGATTTATCGGCCGTTTAATCATGCCGCGCAGACTTTGTCCGCATGACAGTGTATGTCCGTTTGAGTGGGTGTGTGCGCGAGAAACGGCCCGCGGCCGACCGGCCCGCGGCGTACATTGTAGGGGACGATGCCCACATCGTCCCGTTCCACGACCAAGCACAAAACGAAACAAGGGTACACGATTGCTCGTGTACCCTTGTTGTTATGTTTCGCCGTCGGCGGGTGGCAGGTTGCCGCCCCTACCGTCTGTTATCACGCCGCGGGGAATTGTTTGATCTTCTTCACGGCAAACTGCAATATAAGTCGTGCATCGGTGGAATCCACCTTGCCGCTGCCGTCCACGTCGGCGGCAGCAACGGTCAACGCCGCAGCATCGATCTTCTTCACGGCATACTGCAACACCAAACGCGCATCGGTGGAATCGATCTTGCCACTGCCGTCCACATCGGCAACGGTAGTGAGCGCCTCCCGCTCGTATCCGCACGTGTTGCAGACCATGTCGGTCTCGTCGGTGTAAGTGTGATCGATCATCGGAACGACCAAACCCGTTGTCACCGTTTCGCTACAATCGGCGCACACCGTATCACCCGTGTAGCCTTCGGCGGCGCAGGTGGCGTCTTTTGCATTTTCTACCGCAGTGTTCACGTGGTTACACACGTACACATAGTTGTAATGCCACGTGGCACTAAAGAGAGCGTCATTATATTCGGCAATTGCGATTTTCGAACGCTCTTCTTCACTGCCGCTGTAGTACACATCGGTCAGCGCGGTGCAATCGTAAAACGCACCACTCCCAAAGCTCGTCACACTGTCGGGGATAGTGATTCTTGTAAGGTTTTTGCACCACTGAAACACACGATTCCCAATACTCGTCACATTGTTACCAATTGTCACTGAGGTGAGTGCAGTGCAATCCGAAAACGCATCGTCCCCAATGCGCGTCACACTGTCGGGGATATCCATCGTGACAAGCAAGTCGCAACCCCTAAATGCATAATTCCCAATACTCGTCACGCTGCTGGGAATATCCACCGCGGTAAGCGCGGTGCAATCCTCAAGCGCATGATCCGCAATTGTTTTTGTTCCCTCTTTGATGCAGTAACTTCCTTCGACATTTTCTTTTGCGACAATCAAATAATTACCCATATACAATACGCCGTTTTCCCAGTTAGTTTCGTTGTTGTAATATGCAGTACCCCAAAACACAGCGCTCCCAAGACTTGTCACGTTTTCAGAGATATACACCGACATAAGCGACACGCACCCCCGAAACGCACTACTCCCAATGTTTGTCACGCTGTCGGGGATATCCATCGTAGCAAGTAAGGCACAACCCCCAAACGCACCATCCCCAATGCTCGTCACGCTGTCGGGGATTGTCACCGATGTGAGCATGGCGCAATCTTCAAGCGCGCAACCCGCAATTGTTTTTGTTCCCTCCTTAATGCAGTAACTACCTTCGATATTTTCTTTTGCGCTAATCAAATGCTTACCTATATACAATACGCCGTTTTCCCAGTTGGTTTCGTTGTTGTAATATGCAGTATCCCAAAACACACTGCTCCCAATACTCGTCACACCATCGCCAATCAACACTGACGCAAGTGCAGTACAATCGATAAACGCACTATTCCCAATGCTCGTCACACCATCAGGAATCGTCACTGAAGTCAGCTCCGTGCATCCCTTAAACGCAGCACCCCCAATGCTCGTAACGGGATAACCACCAAGTATCGACGGAATCACCACGTCACCGCTAATGGCAGTGTCCACATCGGTGATAACCGCTTCGCCGTTCCCCACCCAGTAGGTGAAATATCCCTCGCTCTCCGCCGCGACAGACAGGACAAGTTCCTGCACGCCCACCGGAATTAACGACAGCAACAGTGCCACCGTCAACAAAATAGACATTACCCGTTTCATCGTATTCACTCCCCGTTGTATTGTTCAGCCAAAATCATTTTAGCGGATTTTCCGCTAAAAGTCAATAGCGGATTTTCCGCTACATATAATAGAATTACAAACTGAGAGAAGGGGGCGTGACCGTGCTGTACAGACGCATTCGCGATCTGCGGGAAGACCGCGATCTTACACAGGCACAAATGGGCATCATACTCTCGTGCAGTCAGCGGGTATACAGCAACTACGAGCGCGGTGAGTTGGATATCCCCACTGAGATACTCATAAAACTGGCCAGTTTCCACGGCGTGTCGATTGATTATATTTTAGAACAGACCGACACGCGGGAACGCGCATGATACAGACGCAAAAAAACGGAACGGTTATCAACCGTTCCGTTTTTTATTAACCATTTACGCCGCGGGAAAATTCTCGATCTTTTTAACTGCGTATTGCAACACAAGTCGCGCATCGGTGGAGTCCACCTTGCCGCTGCCGTCCACGTCGGCGGCGGCAAGCGTCAGCGTTTTTCCGTCGATCTTCTTTACGGCGTATTGCAGTACCAACCGCGCATCGGTGGAATCGATCTTCCCGCTGCCGTCCACGTCACCGAGTATATAGAGCGGTGCACGCTCGAAGCCGCATATATCGCAAATGGTATCGGTCTCATCGGTGTAGGTGTGTTCGATCACGGGCAGGACTTCCTGCACTACCAACACTTTACCGCACACATCGCAGTGCGCGCCCGCCGTAAGACCCGTTTCGGTGCAGGTTGCTTCCTTCGCCGCGTCTTCCACGGGGGTGTGCGGAACCACCGGTACCTCTTCCTGCGCTGTCAACACTTCGCCGCACACATCGCAGTGCGTACCGGCCGTAAGGCCCGTTTCGGTACAGGTCGCGTCGACCGCCGCATCTTCCACGGGGGTGTGCGGAATCACGGGGATGGATTCACTTTCCGCTACCGTCATACCGCAATCGTCACACACGATATCCCCCGTCTGCCCTTCTTCGGTACAGGTGGGCGCTTCGTAGCCGTTCGCCGTGGTGTAGACGTGCGGACAATGGTTGTATTGCCACGTCGCATTGGTAAGCGGGCCGTTGTTCGTCCCGATCGTGATGACCGCGCGGTCAGCTTCGCTGCCGCCGTAATGCACCGTTGTCAACCCGCTGCATTGATAGAAAGCGTTCTTGCCGACAGACACGACGTTCTTCGCCAAATACACATCCGAGAGCGCGGTTGCACCGCGGAAGATCTGAGCAGGCACGGCCGTGACCGTACTTCCCACATACACAGCGGTGATCGCAGAGCAATCCGCAAACACGGGATACGCCGCCACGCCTGCCGTGGTGCAATTCGCCGCGTTATAATACACGGTAACCAGCGAGGTGCAACCGCGAAAAGCATAGTTGTCGATGGCGGTCACCCCCGCAGGGATGGTGATCTCTTCGAGTGCAACGCAATCACGAAACGCGTTGTTGCCAATGGCCGTCACCCCCGCACCGATGCTCACTTCGGCAAGCGACGCGCAGTTGTAGAAGGCGTTTGCGCCAATCGTATGCACACCGTTCGGGATCACGACACGTTCCAGTGCCGTGCAGTTGTAGAACATTTTATCGGCAACGGCGGTAACACCGTTCGACAGCGTGACCGACACAAGGCGGTCGCAACCGTAGAACGCACCGTCACCGACGGCGGCAACGCTGTCCGGCAAAACGATGCCCGTGAGCGCCGCATTACGAAAAGCGAAATTACCGATGGTCGTCACACCGTTCGGCAGTGCGATCTCCTCAAGAGAGAGGCAACCGTAAAACGCATAGTTGTCAACCGTCTTCAAACCGTTGCCGAGGGTGATGTCGCGAAGTGCCGCGCACTCGTAAAACGCGCCGAACCCGATGGCGGTGACACTGTCGGCAAGGGTGACCGTCTCGAGAGAGGCACAGCCGTAGAACGCACCGCGCCCGATGGTCGTTACACCGTTCGGAACGGTGACAGTCACAATGGTATCGCAACCGTAGAACACGCCGAAGCCGATCGCGGTCACGTCACTCGGAATGATCAGGTCGGTCACCAACGAGTCGTTGACGTATAGGGCGCGCGCATAGTACAAGGGATTCGCCGTATAACTTCCGAACTGAACGTTACACCACGCCGTAAGGTCGGTGATATTCACCGCGGTAAGACCGGTGCAATTGAGGAACGCATCCTCTCCCACAAGCCGAAGCGTCGCGGGCAGGGTGATCCGCGTAATACTCACACGATCCGCAAACGCGCCCGCCGCGATCGCCGTCACGGGACAGCCGCCGAGCGTTTCGGGGATCGTCACCTCACCGCTGACGACAACATCCACCTCGGTGATGGTGGCTTCGTTATCCGATACCGTGTAGGTATACCCCTCTTCGGTATCCGCCGAAGCCGCAAATGCCGAATCCGCAACCCCCGCCGGGAGCAAGGTCAGCAACAGCACCACCGTTAAAAAAACGGAAATCACACGTTTCATTTCCTTTTCGTCTCCTTACCTGTCATTTGTTTTTCATCTCATTTTAGCACGCGTTCCCGCAGGTGTCAACCGCCGTCACACCCCATCGGCGTAATAGGCCATTAAAAGTGCGGTCACCTGCCCGTAGCGGGCGATACCGTCGCTGTCGCCGTTCACTTGAATAAACGTATGGTTGACCTCGGCGGAAATGTCTTCTACAGGGCCCTCAAACCCGGACCAATACGCCGCACGGCGGGCAAGGTCACACCGCATACCTTCGCTGCATACAGCGGTCGCTTCGCGCCAGGCATCCGCATCCGCGGCATAGAGTGCGTCGGCGGGGTACTGATACGCCGCAAGCCAGCCCGCATATTGCCACTCGACGTCGGGGTGATTGACGCATGCGAGGATCCCCAAAAAGTTGCACTCATCCTCATGAGCGTATCCGCGTGTGTGGGCGAGTTCGTGGGAGATGGTCATCAGCATCTCGTCGACAGGCACATCCACATTTACATTGGCTTCGGCCGTCAACGGGAAATACATACCCGTAATTCCCGTATAGGACCACCAGTGGGAAAGCACCACTCCTTTGGCGCGATCTACCGTACCACGTAAAAACGGATACCGTGCGCCCAGGCGTTCATACCCTTCACCGCCGCTTTTCAGCGCTTCTCCCGTTGTGACGGAAAGGCGCAGACAGCCTTGCGCATCCTCTTTACATGCGGCACGGGCGGCCGCTGCTTTTTCGGCGAAAAAGGCAGTGAGATCGGCCAAGCGCTCGACCGAACTCGTATGGCTCACCGAAAGTCCCATTTGTTCCGCAAGCGGCAGGCGGGCATACTGTATACCGTGCATCAACAGATACAGCAAAAAAGCCGACGACACACACCACGCACACCCGCGCAACACAGTCCCTCGCACGGCGGGACGACGTATCGCCCACACCGCAAGAACGATCAGCACGGGAAGCGCCGCAACCACAAGCAATTCTGCCAACGAAAACGGAATATACTGTGTGATCGTGCCGAGCACGGCCGACAACCCGCGCAACACACCGCGGGCAAACACCCTCTCTGCCACGGCAGGAAACAGGCGGCAAACGCCCAGACACAACAGTCCCGCCGCCGCAGGGATCAGCGGTGTACACCATCGCAAAATTTTTCGTATGTTCATGCGTTCCTCCGTCATAAATCAACAAAGAGTGTATAGTATACTGGTCATGTAGGGGGAGATATGATGCCGAAAAAGAATCTACCAAGCGGTTGGGACGCCGTGCAGACCGCGCTCGACAGCGTTGTGCGCGAAACGGTACTGTTACAAAACATGGGAACCTATACCGAAGCGGCACAACGGGAAGACACCGTGCGCCGCCTCGCCGGTCTGTCCGCCGCCGTATATCGTCTGTGGCGGGAGACCAACGCCGCTTTGACCCACACGTTCATTACCGCGGTGGAACGGGAGGATGTCTCATTGTTGCTGTACCGCATCGCCGCGCTGGCTGATGAATTGTATCAAATCGCGCTTTTGTGGAGCGGCGAACCGCCCGTTGAAGGGCCGCGGTTCGCCGCTATGCTGGCCCGCGCGGTGCGCACCCTGCAAGAGTGGCTTACCGCTTGGCCCGAAGCGGAAGAACTGCGCACCGACGACGCTGTCACTGCCTTGTTCACCTTGCGGCGAGACGCCGACCGCCTGTGGGGCGAGCTCTTGCTTTCGCATCCCGCACCCGCGGCCGCCGCAACAGCGTTACACCGCGCCATACAGGACACTGCGCGCCTGGCCGATACGGCGCTGTGGCTGTCGCTGAAAAACACATAAGAAAAACAGGGGGTTGCCGTCCGCGCGGCAACCCCTTTCGTTTTTATCGTATAACGCGCGCTTCCAAATAGTACCGTTTGTCCTCCGCGTGACCCATTGAAAACGTCTTGCGCGGAAGCGAACCGTCCTGACGGATGGCGGGGAACAGATCTTCCTTGCCCATACCGTCGAACAGGAACCCGAGCGCACCGTCGGCGGCACACAGACGGCGCACCGTCTCTTCGCCGTGTATGTAGTCGATGCTCACGGCAGGATGCTCTTTCAAATAGGCATCCAAGAACGCCTGCAACGTGCCGACCGGCAGTTTCGAAGTAGGCGCAAGCGGCAACACTGTCTCCCCTTCCGCCGTCACACAAGTGACCGCCTGCGTGTTTTCGCCCTCGCCGCACAACGCCGCCAGACGCGCCGTCACATCCGCAATATCCGCATTAAACAGCACACGATAGATCGGCTCGAACTGAATGGAATCGTCGTGAATGTTCACCACTTCCACCAAGGCATAACGGTTTTGCGGCGTGGGATCTTGACGATAACACTCTTTGGCGGTCGCGAGCGAGTGGTTGCCGTCCCCCACCGCAAAGAGCAACGGATCGTCCTGCCCGTCGAGCAAAGCGCTCAACGCGGCTTTTACCTTTTCTTGGGCATCTTTCGGGAGCAGCGTGCCGCGGATACGGCCGCCGCCCTGCATCAGATCGAAATCGTATACCGTATCCCCCGCCGTGCCTGCCGCACCGAAGACGGTGTGTTTCACATCATCCATCAGCAACAACACATGCGGCAATTCAAGCGGCGCTTCACGACGGATGGCCACACGGGGCGGAATGCGTTCCACCACCGTCTGCTCGGTTGCGCGGATGAGCGTCTTGCTGCCGGGGCGATAGTCATACTCTTCCAAATCGATCACGCCGAGCAGCCCGCGACGCACCCCTGCCGATGTCTCGCGCTCGATATACACCATGCTGTCGGGATGGGTTTTCAGCACGCCGTCCGCCAAATACTGCGTCATCGTGCGATTGATTGCCGCAATGCGGGGGGCGGGATCTTCGTTCAAATAAATTTCGGGCAACGTCACGCGCAAAGCCGAGGGATTCTGTCCCACCGTTTTCTCCACCGCGTTCCAATACTCCGGTTCGGAAGTGTATTGATCACACGCCACCACCGACCATGTTTCAAACCCGTTTTGCGGCAACAAAATATCCGCCGCCTGTAATCCAAAATGTTTCATCCTTCAACCTCTCCTAACAAAAACGCTTGTAATTCCGCCACCGTGTCCACGATTTTTTCGGCGGTGTTCAACTCATCCTCTTCGGCATAGCCGTATCGCACGCCAACGGCACGCACGCCGTTTTTGTGGGCGCCCTCCACGTCAAAGCAGCGATCACCCACCATCCACACCTCGTCGGGCGTGACCCGCAAGCGCGCCATCACTTCGGCAATAACCTCCGCTTTTTCCACACGCCGACCGTTCAGTTCACTGCCGACGACCTCTTCAAAATACTTTGAAAGCCCGAAATGCTCCAGTATCTTCACCGAAAACACCGTGGGTTTCGAAGTCGCAACCGCAAGGCGCACGCCTCGTTCGCGAAGAGCCGACAACATCCCTTCCACGCCGTCGTATACACGGTTTTCAAACATGCCGACGTCCGAAAAACGCACACGATATTGCCGCAACGCTTCGTCTGCTTGTGCCGCCGACAACCCGTGTCGCTCGATGAACGATTCTTTGAGCGGCGGCCCGATATACGGTGCGAGTTCCGCGCGATCCGCAACGGTAATACCGCAATGCGCCAACGCAAACTGCACCGAACGGGTAATACCTTCAAACGGATCGGTCAGCGTTCCGTCCAGATCAAAAAAGACGACCATCACAGCCCCTCCTTTTCCTTGGTAATCATACCACACTTTCCGTCATTTGACAAGGTTTGACAGCGAATTTTCTCTTGCCAAATGACGGTAAGTGCGGTATGATACTGTATGATCTCATTCCAAGGAGGAAACACCGATGATCTACACATCTGTAGAACAGTTGATCGGCCGCACACCGCTGCTGCAACTGAAGAATATCGAACAGCAGGAAAAACTCGGCGCCCGACTGCTTGCCAAACTCGAAGGCATGAACCCCGCAGGATCGGCCAAAGATCGCGTGGCGCTTGCCATGCTGAACGCCGCCGAAGCCGAAGGCAAACTCACCCCCGACGCAGTGGTGATTGAACCGACATCGGGTAACACCGGCATCGG
>JAZNTV010000037.1:0-13374 GCA_045591985.1 Acutalibacteraceae bacterium | reverse complement strand
AGGGGTACTGAAATCTTTTTGGTTTGAGGCGGGAATTATGAAGATCATTGATGCCCATTGTCACATCTATCCCGATAAGATCGCCGAAAAGGCGGCGGCCGCGACCGGGCGGTTTTACGATATTGAAATGAGTCTCGACGGAAAAGTGTCCACCCTGATGCGGGAAGGTGCCGCCGCGGGGATCGACCATTTCATCGTCCAATCGGTGGCAACCACCCCCGCGCAAGTGGCGTCCATCAATCGCTTTATTGCGGAGGAAGTGGCGAAAAGCGGCGGTAAAATGACCGGCCTCGGCACGTTACACCCCGACAGCGAGGATATCCAAGGTGACGTGGAACAGCTGTTGGAACTGGGATTGCGCGGTGTGAAACTGCACCCCGATATCCAGGGATTCAAGTTGGACGATTACCGTTGCCTTAAAATCTATGAATTGTGCGAAGGGCGTCTGCCGTTGCTGTTGCATACGGGGGATCATCGTTACGATTTTTCCAATCCCAACCGATTAAAGCCGATCTTGGATACCTATACGGAATTGACCGTTATCGGCGCCCATTTCGGCGGTTGGTCGATTTGGGAAAAAGCGGCGGAACAGTTGCACGGATACGATCGCTTGTATGTGGACTGTTCCTCGTCGCTGTATGCGATCTCGCCCGATGTCGGGCGGCGTTTGGTGCGTTGCTACGGCGCCGATCGCGTGTTGTTCGGCACGGATTATCCGATGTGGTCTCCTGCCGAGGAACTCGATCGGTTTTATGCCATGGGGCTGACGGCTGAAGAGAATCGCAAGATTCTTTCCGAAAACGCCGCGCAACTGTTTTCTATCGAGATATAGTGTTTTCCGAAAAGGGCACCCACAAGGGGTGCTCTTTTTTTGTCGAAAACGGTTGACAAATGTCATAGAATGCGTTACACTGAAATAAGCGAAAACACATCTTTCTGCACGGCATTTCCGAAGGCAAGATGGTATATTGCAGACATCCGTCTTGCCGTTCGGCAAGACTTTTTTTGTTGTGCAAAAAGGGGAAAGAGGAGGAAACAAAACATGCAACTCATCTACGGTGTCAAAGACAAACCCAAATTCGGGCAAGTGTTGGTGTTTGCCTTCCAACAGATGCTCGCCATTTTGGCGGCGACCATTGCGGTGCCCGCCATCATCAATCAAAACATAGAGGCGGCGCACATGAGTCAGTCGGCGGCCTTGTTCGGCGCCGGTGTCGGCACGCTGGTGTATCAGCTGTTCACGAAATTCCGCAGCCCAGTATTTCTTGGTTCGTCCTTTGCGTTTATCGGGTCGATGTTGGCGGCATTTGCCGGCGGCGTATCCATGTCGGTGGGGTATCTCGGCCTTATTATCGGCGCGGCGTTTGCGGGCCTTGTGTATGTGGTCATTGCCGTTGCGGTAAAATGTTTCGGTGTGCGGTGGATCAACAAATTGATGCCTGCCGCCGTTATCGGCCCCACGGTCACCATCATCGGTCTTTCGCTTGCGGGTAATGCGGTAAAAGATGCGGTCGGTGCCTCGGCAGAATATGTGAATTACAACACGGATCTCAGCGCGTATGTGATGAACCCGAAAGGTTGGATCGCTCTTTTGTGCGCGTTGGTCACCTTGCTTACAGTGGTGCTTTGCTCGGTCTACGGCAAGAAAATGATCAAACTCATTCCGTTTATCATCGGCATTTTGGCAGGCTATCTGGTGGCAACCGTCTTTACCGTGGTCGGCATGGCCACCGGTAACGACACCCTTAAGATTGTCAATTTCGGATTGTTTAACACGATGCAGTGGTTGCCGGATTTTTCCTTCCTGAAGGCGTTGGATTTCGGCAGTTACGCTTTCGGCGCAGGCGGCTCACTCGGGACCTATATCCTGGCCATTGCGGTGGCTTACGTTCCGGTGGCGTTCGTGGTATTTGCCGAGCATTTGGCGGACCACAAGAATCTCTCGAGCATTATCGAAAGCGATCTGACCGAGGATCCCGGCTTGCACCGCACTTTGCTCGGTGACGGTATCGGCTCGTTTGCGGGAGCACTGTTCGGCGGTTGCCCCAACACCACCTATGGTGAGTCGGTCGGTTGCGTGGCTATCACACGCAACGCTTCGGTCATTACCATCACGGTCACGGCATTTATGGCGATCGTCGCCTCGTTTGTCGCACCGTTTGTCACCTTCCTCGCCACCATTCCCTCCTGTGTGATGGGCGGCGTTTGTATGACGTTGTACGGCTTTATTGCGGTTTCGGGTCTTAAGATGGTGCAAAAAGTGGATCTCGAAGACAATCGCAATCTGTTTGTGGTGTCGGTTATTCTTATTGTAGGTATCGGCGGTATGGCGTTGCGTATCGGTCAGGTGACGCTTACCTCCGTTGCGGCGGCGTTGATTCTGGGTATCCTTCTGAATCTTATGCTTTCCCGCCGAAAGACGGAAGAATAAATCTTGAAAAAATCCGCAAAAAACTCTTGACAACGCGAAAGGAACGCGGTATAATTCTTTCATATTTTTAAACGCTGTGAAGGAATTATGCCACACGGAGCGTGTGTTCAGAGAGTCGGCGGGCGGTGCGAGCCGATAACACACCGGGAGGCAGTCTCATTCCGGAGCGGAACTTCCGAACACCTTCCGGTCGGTAGGAAGTTACGGTCGACCCCGTTATCACGGTCTGGGAACTGTTTGGTTCCGACAAAGCGGCTGTCATGCGACAGCAAACAGGGTGGTACCGCGATATTCAAGTTATATCGTCCCTGAAGCCGTAAGGCTTCAGGGACTTTTTATTTCGGAAAGGTTGGTTACAGTATGAATCAGAAAGTGAAGCCGTTGTTTATTACCGATGTGACGTTGCAGGAATACGCCGCACGTCGCGAAAGCACGCTCAGTTTCCGCGAAACGCTGGAATTGGCGAAAGGACTGGAACGGCTACAAGTAAATGCGATCGGTCTGCCGCCGATTCAAAACGTAAAGGCCGATACTCTTCTGATCCGTACCATTGCGAATGCCGTGCGCGGTCCGGTGTTGTCCTTGCCGGTGGGGTATACCGAAGAGACGTTGAAAGCGGCCTGGAATGCGTTGTCCGGTGCGGCACATCCGCAGCTGTGCGTGAGTTTGCCTGTGTCCACCGTGCAGATGGAATACATCTGCCATATGAAAGCGCCGAAGTTGCAGGCGGCGGTAGAATCGCTTGTGAAAGCGGCGCGTGCGCTGTGCGGCGACGTTCTGTTTGTGGCGGAAGACGCCACGCGCGCAGACAGCGCCTTCTTACAGACGGTGCTCACCACCGCCATCGAGGCGGGCGCCACGTCGGTCGGTGTGCGCGACAGTGTGGGCGCTATGTTGCCGGATGAATTCGCCGCATGGATCGATGCGCTGTTTGCGGCGGTGCCGAAACTTTACGATATACCGCTTACGGTGCAGTGTTGCGATACCCTTTCGCTGGCGGCGGCGTCTACGCTGGCGGCCGTGAAAGCGGGTGCTGCGGGAGCGGCGGTGGTGACCGACGGTGTGTCTGCGCCGTCGATACGTTCCATTGCGCGCATCGCGGCAGACAAGGGGACGGCGTGCGGCTTTACTACGGAGTTGAACGTAACCGAAATGGGGCGTAGTTTGCAACAGCTCGGTCGCATTCTCGGCGGTCGTCGCAGCGAGACCTCGCCGTTTGACAATGCCGTACAGGAAGAGAACGATCTTGTTCTTACCGCCCAGGCGGATACGGCGGCCGTCGCCGCCGCCGTGCGTTCGCTCGGCTACGAACTCACCCCCGAAGACGATGCCCGCGTATATGAAGAGTTCTGCCGTGTGGCGGAAAAGAAGGCGGTCAGCGCCCGCGAACTGGAGGCTATCGTTGCCACGGCGGCGATGCAGGTCCCCCCGACGTATAAGTTGGTCAGCTTTGTTATCAACAGCGGCAACCAGATCTCGGCTACCGCCCATATCAAATTTGAAAAAGACGGACGTATCATTGAAGGGGTCAGTTTGGGAGACGGACCGATCGACGCGGCGTTCTTGGCGATCGAACGTATTGTCGGCCGTCATTATGAGTTGGATGATTTCCAGATCCAATCCATTACCCAGGGGCGCGAAGCGGTTGGTTCCGCTTTGGTGAAACTGCGCGAAGGCGGTCGGTTGTATGCGGGTAACGGCATCTCTACCGACATTATCGGCGCAAGCATCCGTGCCTATGTTAACGCATTGAACAAGATTGCATACGAGGAGTAATCAACTATGAAACTGTCGTTTTCCACACGCGGTTGGAAGGGGTATACCTTTTCGGAATACTGTGATGCCGCAAAAGATATGGGCTTTTCGGGTATCGAACTGCACAACCTGCGCGACGAAGCTTTTTGGGGCGAAGGAAACCTTTTTGATCCTGTAATGGCGGGTATCTTTACACGTAAGCTGGCGGATATGGGGCTGTCCATTCCGTGTATCGACTCGGTGTGCAACATTGCAGACGCCGCCGTGATCGAGCAAAATATCACCGAGATCAACGAATGTGTGCGTGTGGCACACAATTTGAACATTCCCTATGTGCGCGTGCGTGCCCAGGCGCCGGCAGGGGAGGAGACGGCCGAGGAAACCACGGTCTTCACCTGCTTATCGGCGGTGATCGGTAACGCGGAAAAGCAGGGCGTATGCCTGCTTATCGAAACGGTGGGGTTGTATGCCGATACGGCGAAACTTGCCGGTATGCTTGCCCGGTTTGCCAGCGATTCGCTCGGTGCGCTGTGGGATATGCATCATCCGTATCGCGTGTGCGGTGAGACACCCAGCACCACGGTGAAGAATCTCGGTGCCTTCATTCGACAGGTGCATTTGAAAGATTCGGAAGAACACGACGGTCGGGTGAACTATTGCCTCATCGGCGAAGGTACGTTGCCGGTAGACGAGATGATGAGTGCCCTGTATTCCATCAATTACAACGGCTTCGTGTCGCTCGAATGGGATCCCGAATGGGACGAGATCCACGATATGGAGATCATTTTCCTGCACTTTGTTAACTACATGAGCCGTTTCGGCAGTTCTGCTCGTAAGGCGAAACCGCTTTACAGCAATCGCGCCGGTACGGGTAAGTTTGTGTGGAAGAAAAACACCTTGATCGACTGTACATTTTCGGATGTGCTCGATCGTCAGGTGGAGGAATTCCCCGATCAGTTGGCTTTTAAGTATACCACGTTGGATTACACCCGCACGTATTCCGAATTCCGCGACGACGTAGACACCTTTGCCCGTGCGCTTATTTCGCTTGGCGTAAAGGCGGGTACCCACGTAGCGGTGTGGGCGACCAATGTGCCGCAGTGGTATATCGCGTTTTGGGCGACCACCAAGATCGGTGCGGTGCTCGTGACGGTCAACACCGCCTACAAAGTACACGAGATCGAATATCTGTTGCGTCAGTCGGATACCCATACGCTCATTATGATCGAATCGGCCTTGGATTCCAACTATGCCGCCATTATGCGGGAACTCTGTCCCGAACTGGAAACACAGCGTCCGGGCGAGCCGCTCCACGCGCGCCGTCTGCCGTTTTTGCGCAACATCATCACGGTGGGCTATCGCCAAGCGGGATGTCTTACGTGGGAAGAGGCGGTTGCCCGTGCGGATACGGTGCCGGTGGAAGAGGTGTACCGTATGGCGGCGGCTGTCGACAGCCACGATGTATGCAATATGCAGTATACTTCGGGCACCACAGGCTTCCCGAAAGGGGTTATGCTCACCCACTACAACGTGGTGAACAACGGTAAATACATCGGCGACACGATGGATCTGTCCACCGCCGACCGCATGATGATCCAGGTGCCGATGTTCCATTGCTTCGGCATGGTGCTGTCTATGACCTCGTCCATGACACACGGCGCCACGCTGTTACCGTTGCCGTATTTTTCGGCCAAATCGTCGCTGGCGTGTGTGCATCAGGAGCGTATCACCTGTTTTAACGGCGTTCCGACGATGTTTATTGCGATGTTGCGGCACGAGGATTTCGACAAGACCGATTTCTCCTATATGCGCACCGGTATTATGGCGGGTTCCAACTGCCCCGCGTCGCTGATGCGTGAAGCGGCGGAAAAGATGGGAATGACCGAAATTACCAGTGTGTACGGTCAGACCGAAGCCTCTCCCGGTTGTACTATGGGACGGTACGAAGCCGGCTTGGATGTCCGTGTGGAAACGGTTGGCAGTGCCTTCCCGGAAGTGGAATGTAAGATCATCGACCCCGATACGGGCGAAGAAGTGCCGGTCGGTCAAAACGGCGAGTTCGTTGCCCGCGGATACAATGTGATGAAAGGGTACTATAAGATGCCCAAAGAGACCGCCGAAGCGATCGATGCGGACGGTTGGCTCCACACGGGTGACCTTGCGTGTGCGGATGAAAACGGCAACTACCGTATTACGGGTCGCCTCAAAGACATGATCATTCGCGGCGGCGAGAATATCTATCCGCGCGAGATCGAAGAATTCCTCTTCACCAACCCCAAAGTGAAGGATGTACAGGTCATCGGTGTGCCGGATGAACAATATGGCGAAGAGATCCTGGCGAGTATCGTCCTGCATGAGGGACAGGATGCCACCGAGGCGGAGATCAAAGAATTTGTTGCTTCGCACATGGCGCGTCATAAAGTGCCGCGCTATGTGGATTTTGTGCAGGCGTTTCCGATGAATGCGGCGGGAAAGATCCTCAAATATAAAATGCGTGAAGCCGCCGCCGAAAAATACGGTTTAAAAAAGTAATGACATAACGAACCGCCGCTCTCGTCTGTGAGCGGCGGTTGCTTTTTCGGATAGGTATCGAAAAGGAAAATATTTTACCCCCACTTTTTCGAAATAAAGTATTGAAATTAAGGAGAAGTTGTGTTATAATAGCAAATATATATGCAGGAAAAGTCGATTTGACTTTCAAAATGTATGAAAATCGGCGTTTGCCGTAAAAAAGGTATGTGAAAGAAAGGACGGACAACCTAATGAACTCCAAAACGTTGTTATACATCCTCAAGCGCATCGGCCTGGCGATCTTGACGGTGTGGATCGTAATTACGGTCACCTTCTTCGTCACCCGTGCCGTGCCGGGCGGCCCCTTCTTGGGGGAAAAGGCTTTGTCGCCTGCGGCACAAGCGGCGTTGGAATCGAAGTACGGGTTGGATAAACCGGTATTCCAGCAGTATACCACCTACCTCGGCGATGTTTTGTTCCGTTTCGATTTCGGCCCCAGTTTGAAGGACCGCGGTCGCGATGTTATGGACATCATTGTCGACGGTATGAAAGTTTCGGTGAAACTCGGTGTGGCGGCCGCCGCTATCGCGACGGTAACGGGGGTGATCTTGGGCGCGTTTGCGGCGTTGCGTCGTAACAAACTGGTCGATAAGATCATCATGGTGGTCACCACGGCGTTCGTTTCGATGCCCTCCTTCATCATGGGTACGTTGCTCTTGTTGCTGTTTGCCTTGGTTCTTAAATGGGTGCCGGCCAACGGGGCGATGCAAGGCGGTATGATCCTGCCGATCATCACGTTGGCGCTGTATCCGGCGGCATACATTACGCGTCTGACGCGTTCATCTATGCTGGATGTGTTGGGTCAGGACTATATTCGCACGGCGCGCGCCAAAGGCGTGTCGCCCACTAAGGTGATCTTCGGCCACGCGCTGAAGAACTCGCTGATTCCGGTTATCACCTACTTGGGGCCCATGCTTGCCTACATCGTTACCGGTTCGCTTGTGGTGGAACAGATCTTCGCTGTGCCCGGCATCGGCCGCGATTTTGTGAACAGTATTACCAACCGTGATTATCCCTTGATCATGGGCACTACCATCGTGCTTGCTACGTTGATCGTTGTTATGAACCTGGTCAGCGACATCATGTATAAAGTTGTCGATCCCAGAATCACCTTGGAATAAGGAGGTAGCCGTCGTGAAAAAGAGACCTTTCGATTTTCTCAATATGCACGTAAACGTGGATGACTTTATCCCCGCTACCGCCGCCGAGAAAGAATACATGGTGCAAATGCGCCCCTCTACGACCTTCTTTAAAGACGGTATTAAACGATTGCTGAAGAACCCGGTTGCCACGGTCAGTTTCATCATCATCGTGCTTATCACACTGACCTCCATCTTCCTGCCGATGTTCTGGCCGTACGGCTACGAAGAAATGCTGGGTCAAAGCTGGGGCAAACCGATGGATCCCTCCTATAACAACCTGGCACCCGGTAAATACGGCGATGCCGAGTGTGAAAAGTTGCTGGGCCACGTAAACGGCGGTGAATTCTTTGTTTCCGCTCCGTTGGAGGCTACTTATCAGAACGAGGCAGATAAGGAAGCGGCGATGGCGCTGCGTGCCGAAAAGAAGGCCGTGGCTGAAAAGCTGCTTGCGGACTATAACGCAGGTACGCGTGATTTCGCGTCTTTCGCGGCGTTGTCGGCGCCGGAAGACTTTACTTACGAAGCGTATAACGATATGCGTATTCTTTCGGTCGATACGAAAGCACAGCCGGTTGCCAAGTGGTTGTGGTCGGTGACCGATTGGTTCGGCAAAGCGGTTCACCAGTCGGGGGATGCCGCTGTGATCGAAACCGAACTCGGCTATCACGTTGTATGTCTGGATTCCTATACCGGCAAAACCGAGGATGTGTTTATGCATCCGTTCGGCACCGATGCCCAGGGTCGTGACTACTTCATTCGTGTGGTATACGGCACCCGCATTTCGTTGGCGGTCGGTTTCTTTGCCAGCATCATTGTGTTGATCATCGGTATGACCATCGGTTCCATTGCGGGTTATATCGGCGGCAAAGTGGATATCGTGATCATGCGCATTGTGGATATCATCTATTCCTTGCCCGATACGCTGATGGTTATTCTGTTGGCTTCGGTTATGAAGGTGACAATGGGATCCTTGATCGAAGGCACGGTTTTGGAAAAACTGGGCAGTAACATGATCAGTTTGTTTATCGTGTTTGCCCTGCTTTACTGGGTGTCGATGTCGCGTTTGATTCGCGGTCAGATCCTCTCGTTGCGCGAGCAGGAATACGTGCTTGCCGCCAAAGCGGCGGGTGCCAAGTCGGGCTGGGTCATTCGCAAGCACTTGATCCCCAACTGCATCAGCGTGATCATCATCTCCACGGCGTTGCAGATCCCCAACGCGATCTTTACCGAAAGCTACCTGTCCTTCCTCGGTCTGGGCGTAAACGCCCCGATGCCGAGTCTCGGTTCACTGGCTTCCGATGCGTTGAACGGTATTATGTCTTATCCCCATCGTTTGGTGATCCCGGCCATCGTTATCAGTTTGATCGTGTTGTCGCTGAACCTGTTCGGTGATGGTCTGCGCGATGCTTTCGATCCCAAACTTAAGAACTAACGAAAGGAGCGACTTGTTATGGCATTACTTGAAGTGCGCGATCTGCACACAGCGTTTGTGACCCCTGCAGGCACGGTCAATGCGGTAAACGGCGTCTCCTTCGATCTGGAGCGCGGTAAGGTTCTCGGCATTGTGGGCGAGTCCGGTTCGGGCAAATCCGTTACCGCCTACTCCATTATGCAGATTCTCGAAAAGAACGGTAAGATCGTGTCGGGTTCGGTGAAGGTGGACGGCCAGGAATTGGTCGGTGCCGGCGAAAAGATTATGAAGACCGTGCGCGGCAACAAGATCTCCATCATCTTCCAGGATCCGATGACCTCGCTGAATCCCACCTATACCGTGGGTCGCCAGTTGATGGAAGCCATTATGCTGCATACCCCGCGTAACCGTAAACAGGCGCGGGAACGTGCGGTGGAAATGCTTCGTTTGGTAAACGTAAACGAGCCCGAGAAGCGAATGAATCAGTATCCGTTTGAGTTTTCGGGCGGTATGCGCCAGCGTGTTATGATCGCTATGGCGCTCGCTTGCGAACCGGATATTCTGATTGCCGACGAACCGACGACGGCGTTGGACGTGACCATTCAGGCGCAGATCCTGGAGCTGATGCAATCTCTGCAAAAGGAACTCGGCATGGCGATCATCTTGATCACCCACGATCTGGGTGTTGTGGCGCAAATGTGCGATGAAGTGATCGTTATGTACGCCGGTTCCATCTGTGAGCAGGGTACTGCCGACGAGATCTTCTATAATCCGAAGCATGAATATACAAAGGGTCTGATGCGTTCCATTCCCACCGTCAATAACGATGACGAGCGTTTGGAACCCATCACGGGTACGCCCATCGATCTTTTGAATATGCCGGCAGGTTGCCCCTTCGCACCGCGCTGCGATGCGGCTATGAAGATCTGCTTGCGCGAAAAGGCTGAACGTATGGAGATCTCGTGCGATCACGCTGCCGCTTGCTGGATGAATGTAAAAGAAGCGTTTGAAAACGAGCAGAAAGGCGGTGAGGACGCGTGAGTAATTTCGAGAACTTGATTGAAGTCAAACATCTGAAAGAGTATTTTGACATCAACGTCGGTCTGTTCAAGTCCAAACCGCTGAAGGCGGTGGACGACGTGTCCTTTGCGATCCGCCAAGGTGAGACGTTGGGTCTGGTCGGCGAATCGGGTTGCGGCAAGACGACGGTCGGTCGCACACTGCTCCATCTCTATAAGCCTACTGCGGGCGAGGTATGGTTCCGCGGCAAAAAGATCGAGACCAAGCAGGATATTGCGGAATACCGCCAAAAGTCGGCCATGGTCTTCCAGGATCCCTATTCTTCGCTAAACCCGCGTATGACGGTATCGGATATCATTGCCGAACCGCTCGATATCCACAAGATGTACGCGAATAAAAAAGAGCGCGAAGAAAAGGTTCTGGAACTGATGAACAAGGTGGGCCTGAACTCGGAACACGCCAGCCGCTACGCCCATGAATTTTCGGGCGGTCAACGTCAGCGTATCGGTATTGCCCGTGCTTTGGCGACCGGTCCCGAGTTTGTGGTATGTGACGAACCGGTGTCCGCTTTGGACGTTTCGATCCAGGCACAGGTCATCAACATGTTCGATGAACTGCAAGACGAAATGAATCTGACGTATCTGTTCATTGCACACGATCTGTTGGTGGTGCGTCACATTTCCGACCGTATTGCCGTTATGTATCTCGGCAAAATGGTGGAGTTGGCGGATGCGAAAGAGATCTACGATCATCCGTTGCATCCCTATTCCAAGAGTTTGATGTCGGCCGTTCCGGTGCCGGATCCCCAAGTGGCGCGTGCCAATCAGCGCGTGGTACTCAGCGGCGATATTCCGAGCCCGTTGAACGCCCCGTCGGGTTGTCCGTTCCGTACGCGTTGTCCCTATGCTTGTGAGGCGTGCGCCGAATCGATGCCCGAACTGAAAGAGATGGCTCCCGGCCATTTCGTCGCTTGCCATAAAGCCGCCGAGATCAACTGATCGGCGCCGGGCCCGATCGGCCCGTTCCCCATGTTTCATTCCGTGTGTTTTCGGTGTGCCATGCCGAAAACACACGGTATGGATAGAGCGTTTACTCCAAATTCAAATTGAAGAAAGGAAAACGAACCATGAAGAAAATTTTAGCTCTGCTTCTGGCAGTGGTGTTGGTTTTCGGCTTGGCGGCTTGCAACGGCGGTACTACCCCGGATGACAAGACCGACGGCAATTCCAATGCTTCCACTGCAACCGTGAAGCCCACGACCCCCGAAGAGATCGAAGCTGCTCAGGCGGAGATCCGTTATGCGGTCGGCCTGTTGCTGGACCGTAACTACATTGTTGAATCCGTTTCCCAGGCCGGTGAAAAGCCCGCTTCCTCCTTTGTTGCGGACGGTATGGCCGACTTGAACGGCGGCAACTTTGCGATGAATGCCGGCGAAGGCAACGGCGCCGGTTACTACAGCGTTGACAAGGCCGCTTTCGAAGCGAACTTCAACGAAGCTGTGACCATTTTGAAGAAGTACTACGATTTTGATGGCACCAAATTCGTCGGCTTCCCCTCCTTGACCTACATCTACAACACCTCCGATGCACACAAGGCGATCGCCGAGTACATCCAGGGTGCCCTGTCTGCTGTGGGTATCACCATGAACCTGGAGAACCAGGAATGGAACACCTTCCTGAACACCCGTAAGAACGGCGATTACTCCATCGCTCGTAACGGCTGGGTCGCTGACTACACCGATCCGATCTGCTTCCTCGATATGTGGGTGAGCGGTTCCGGTAACAACGACGTTCAGTTCGGTAAGGGCGCACACGCCGACCTCGCGATCTATGATCTGGATCTGACCTCCTTCGGTTACGAGACCAAGGTCGAAAACGCTACCTGGGCAGAGACCTATGATGTGCTGATCAGCACCATCAAGTCCTGCACCGACGATACCAAGCGTTATGAAATGATGCACTTGGCGGAAGATATGCTGATGGCTACCGGCTGCTTGACGCCCATCTACTTCTACACCGACCTGTACATGATCAGCCCCAAGGTGGAAGGCTTCTATTCCATCCCGCTCGGCTACAAGTACTTCCAGAACACCACGGTTGACGGCAAGGGCGACAGCCTGCCGGTCTGCTTGGCTTCCGAACCCGACACCATCGATCCCGCTTTGAACTCCGCTGTGGACGGCGCTACCATGCTGACCCACCTGTTCGCGGGTATCGCGAAGTGGTCCAAGGGCGCGGACGGCACGCTGAGCGTGGTTGCGGATTGCGTGACTGAGCTGTCTGAAGGCGTGACCAACGAAGACGGTACCGTTACCTACACCTACACCTTGAAGGATGGCCTGAAGTGGTCCGACGGCGTTGCCATGACTGCGAAGGACTTCGAGTTTGCGTGGAAGCGTGCGGCGTCTGCTGAACTCGGCGCTGACTATGGCTACATGTTCGAAGTTATCAAGGGCTACGGCACCGATAACAAGGACGATCTGGCTGTGAAGGCGATCGACGACAAGACCCTCGAGGTTACCTTGAACAATGCGGTTGCGTACTGGAACGAACTGTTGGCGTTCCCGACCTACTTCCCGGTCCGCGAGGATATCGTGGCTGACGAAAAGTGGGCTACCGAGGCTGCCACCTACGTTTGCAACGGTGCGTACACCATCACTTCCTGGGAGCATGACTCCGTCATCACCATGACCAAGAACGAGGCATATCATGATGCGGCGAACGTCACCATGAACGAGATCAAGTTCTATCTGTCTGACGATGCGAACAACATGCTGACCAACTACAAGAACGGCGACTGGCTGTTGATCGACGACGTCCCGACCAACGAGATCGCTTCCTTGAAGAAGGACTATGCGAACGAGTTTGTCATTGCGGGTCAGATCGGCACCTACTATGTCTGCTGGAACATCAACGAATCCCTGTTCGCGAAATAAGTTCCGGTTGCATAACCGCTGAATAAACGGATCCCCCGGCCACCCTTCCATGGGGGGGGGGTTTTGTTTTAGATATCCTCCCGTTTAAATGGGAGGGGGGATAAAGAGA
>JAZNTV010000036.1:0-2115 GCA_045591985.1 Acutalibacteraceae bacterium | reverse complement strand
GGACGGGTCCGTCCGTCGGATTTTTTGACACGGGTGACGCATACTAACCGTGAGGTGGTGCGTTGTGGAAAACAAAAAAACAGTCGCCCGCGATGTGGGAAAACTGTTGCTCGTGGGGGCGGCCGCAGGGACAGCGAACGGATTGTTCGGCGCGGGTGGCGGCCTTATTGCCGTGCCGCTCTTAATAGGGTGGCTTAAAATTCCCGAAAAAACCGCGTATGCGACGTCACTTGCCATTATGGTGCCCATTTCCATGGTCTCGCTCACCGTCTATTTTCTCCGTGGCGGACTGGCGGTCGCAGGGGTGGGGTGGTATCTGCTCGGCGGGGCACTCGGCGGTGTACTGGCGGGACTGTTCTTTCGTCGCATTCCCGTGCAGTGGTTACGCTGGGCGATGGCGGGCTTTTTGCTCTACGGCGGAATAAAGGCGGTGTTGTTACTATGATCATCGAATTACTGGTTGGCGCTGCGGCCGGTTTTATCAGCGGGTGCGGCGTTGGCGGGGGTACGTTATTGCTCTTATATTTGACCGCCGTGGTCGGGACGGCCCAACGCACGGCGGCAGGAATCAACTTGTTATATTTTATCTGCTGTTCGCCGACGGCCTTGTTTTTGCATTTTCGCCGTCGCACGGTACGGTGGCGGCAGGTGTGGCCCGCCGCACTCGGCGGGGCGGCCACGGCGGCACTCGCCGCATGGAGTACGGTATATATCCCTACCGATTGGTTGCGCCGCGGGTTCGGTGTGATACTGATCTATATCGGCATCAGATGTTTGCAACCAGCATTCCGACGCCGTAAATAAGCGGTTGATGCACGACATAGAAGATCAGTGCGTGCCGCCCGACAAAGGCGAGCGGCGGCAGATGCGAACGTTTCAGCGCGTGCGGCAGTTGTCGGACGTAGCGTCCCAAAAAACTCCCCCCGAAGAAGCAAAAGATCCACGGTAACAGCGGGAAATAATCCCCTTGTGTACCGGCAATGCGCCCGAGGCCGAGTGGATAGAGCCATGCCTGTTGCGTTATGTGGCCGGGAACGGGGATCTCCCACACACCGCGAATACCGAAAAAGCCGATTTCGTACTGCACGGGCAGATGCCAACAGAGGAAAAAGAAAACGGCACACACGATCGCACCGAGCCATCCCGGTAGGCGGGCGATGATGCGATGGAGCAGAGCGTAGAGCAAAATGCAGGTCGCGAGCAGGTGTAACACACCGAACCAGATGGCGTTCTCGGGGAAGCCCACCGCCATCACGACCGACACCCCCACGGCAACGATCGCCAGCAGTAAGCCGCGTTTTAGGTTGCTGCGCGAAAGGGTACAACAGAGTCCGCACAGGAAAATAAAGACTCCCGCAAAAAACGGTTCGGCCGGTGTGAAAAAACGGAACAGATCGCGGCAGATCGCTATGCCGGAATACCATCCGAGAGTAAACAACCCGTGATAGACCACCATCAATACGACACACAAACCGCGCACTTCGTCCAGTAGGGCGATGCGCTCTTTTTTTATCTCATTCTTCAATCTGATACACCTCGGTCAGGTTTAAAAGCCGCGCACCGAGCGTGACGGTCATCCGCAGCCCTTCGGCTACCCACTCTTCGGATTCCACTGCACCGTCGCGGCGGCACTCTTCCGCCAGGGCGCCTTTCGAGAAGGGGAGCAGCAACGTGACGCGACGGCGGTCGGGCGGCAATGCCGCTGTAACGGCATCGAGCAGGCGGTCAAAACCGATGCGTTCTTTGGCGCTGATACAAACGCCGACACCCTCCGTTTCGGGCAGAACGCTTACGCGATCGCATTTATTAAAAACCGTGATCTGCGGCGTGTCGCTGCACCCGAGTTCCGCAAGCAATGAGCGGGTGACCGCCAGGTGCTCTTCCGCCTCGTCGCTTGAGGCGTCGCAGACATTCAAAATGACATCCGCCCCTACCGCCTCTTCAAGAGTGGAGCGGAACGCCCGTACCAGATGGTGGGGCAGGCGGCGCACGAAGCCGACCGTATCCGACAGCATCACCGTGCGTCCGTCGGGCAGACGCAGGGCGCGCACCGTCGGGTCGAGTGTGGCAAACAGCTTGTCTTCCGCAAGTACGTCTGCGTCGGTCAGTGCGTTG
>JAZNTV010000035.1:0-66694 GCA_045591985.1 Acutalibacteraceae bacterium | reverse complement strand
TATGAAAAGAGAAAACCCCGCCGCCATGCCCGGGCATGGCGGGGGGGTTTAATATTGTATTGTGCTGAAAAACTCACTTCTTTGGATTTGATTGCTCACCCTAAAGAAATCTTTTTTGTCGATACACGGGGCAATCGGCGTTTTTACTCGTTTTTAAGTAACGAGATAGCGTATTGCGCGTATTCCGAAAGATACTGCCCGCGTCGTGTTACAATGGCCGGTTGGCGACGGAAGGTGTTGTTCTTTATAGTGAATAGCGTGATATCGGCATTATCCAACTCATCGCCGTTCACAAATTGCAACGGAAGAAGTGCGGCACCGATTCCGGCTCGCGCCATGGCCCAGGCGGCGGTCAGACCGGTGACCTCCATGGCAATGGGTGGATGTGCGTCGGTTTCGGAACAGAGGCTCTCGAACAGTCGGCGCATTTCCTTGGTAGGATCGACCACGACAAAGGGCAGTGCTGCACACTCTTTGAAATCAATGGCGGTCGATTTGTGCAGAGTGGTGATTGTCAGTTTCTCCAACAACGTGTTCGGTACAGCCAGCACCAATACGTCCGGTTCGAGCGGGATATACTCCAAAGCCGGGTCGTCAACGGGGAGGTTGACAATGGCAAGATCCAGTTTGCCGTCGGCAACATCTTGTCGATTTTGTTTGCTGTCCGTATCGCAAATGTGAATCTCTACCGCGGGGTACCGTTCCCGCATCTTTTTAACCATGGGGGGGATCAAATATACACTGCGAAACGGGGAGATGCCGATGGTAAGCCGTCCACGCTTTTCGGTACGGAAACTCTCCATCGAACGTTTCAACTGGTCTTCGCGGTACAGCAGATCCTGCGCTCGGCGAATGAAATAGTCGCCCGCCGCTGTTAGTTGCATCGGTACACTGTTGCGGTCGAACAGTTTTACCCCCAGTTCTTTTTCGAGCAGAATGATCTGCTTGCTTAATGCGGGCTGTGAAATATTCAGTTTTTCCGAAACTTTTGAGAAATTGCATACTTTTGCTAATTCGATTGCATACTGTAATTGTTTGGCGTTCATGTTGTCACCGGCTTGTTTTGTTATAATGAGTATATCCTATTGTATATAGAATACTCCCAAAAGAAGGAAAATGCAAGAAATTTTTAAAAAACACTTGACAAAACCGGAAAAGACGCGTATTATAACCGATAGAGAATAATGTCTATAACAAAAATGGAAACGGAGGAAGTAAGATGCCGATTGAACTTTTATATTTGGCCGTTGTGTTCGTTGTGGCCATCGTCGGTTTTTGCGCTTTCAAAAGGCCGCTGTATGAATGTATGTTGTTGGCATTCATCGTTTTGGTCGCTGTGACAGGCACGTGGACAAGCTTTGGCACGTATATTTGGGAGGCTCTGAAAGAACCGACTTTATATGTGATTTTCGCGTTCATCCTGTCGGCGGCGCTGTTGTCAAAGACTTCGGTTATTGACGATTGTATTGCCATCATCCTTTCGATTTTCGGTCGCTTTCGGGGCGGCGCGGGTTTTGTTGCCATTATCGGCAGTTCGTATATGGGTTCGCTTTCCGGTTCGGGCCCCGGTAATGTGGCAACCACCGGTGTGTTTACCATTCCCGCAATGATTCGTTCGGGTTTTCCGCCGCATTTGGCAGCCAATGTGGAAGCACATGCCAGCACCATGGGAAATATGATCCCGCCGGCGGGTATGATCGGTGTGGCGTTTGGCATTTTGGATAAGATGTATCCCGGTCGATATACCCTGCCGCAATATTGGATGCTGTTGTGGGGTATTGCTATTTGGTTTGTTTTACAACGCATTCTCACCTTGTATTTCATGTGCCGCTACTATAAAGTTGAGCCGATGAAGAAGGAAGATATTCCCGGTTTCCGCGAGTCGGTTCGTCGCGGTTGGAAAGCGGTGTTCCTACCTATCATCGTGTTTGTTCCGTTTTTGTTGACCAGCAAGTTCGACTTCTTCTTTGCCGCCCGTTTGGGTGCGGCCGGTGCGAAGGCGCTGAATAACAGTTTGCTTTTGATCATTCCGTCGCTTATTGTGATTTGCGGTGTTCTGCTTTCGGATAAGAAGACCAAGACGGAAATGACGGTGAAAAACACCATCAGCAGCATTGAAAAAGGTATGCTGAAGGTGGTGCCGACGGCGGCGTTGGTGCTGTTCGCATACTTTGTTGCCAACGTGTTCGAAACACTTAAGGTGGAACAGGCGCTCGGCGACTATTTTGCAACCTTTAATTTGAATGCCGTCGTTTTGTGCTTTGCTGTGCCGCTGGTGTGTGCCATTTTGGGTATGCTGTTGCCCGGTTCGTCGCAGGTCAAGATCTTCGGTGGCATTATCATTACCTTGCTGGCGACAGCCGGCACGAATCCGATGTTGGTGGCCGCGATGTTGCCGTGTATTTGCGGTGCCATGCATGGTGTTACGCCGCCGTATTGCGCGTGTGTGTACACGGGTATGGGTATTGCGCAAGCAGAATTGAAACCGACCTTGTTGAATACAGCGATTTGGATCACGTTGCACTACTTGCTGTCGGTATTTATTCTGCTCGGATGGATCCCGGTTTGGGGCTTGATCGTTTAAGGGGGTTGTGAAGATGCGAAAGAAGTTATATAACATTTGTAATAAGATTTACACGGTTCTCATGACGATCTCCTTCTTCGGTGGGTTGCTTCCGTTGTTCCCCTTTATTTTTGCCTTGATCGTCGGCGGCTCGCTTGCCGAAAGCATTTCGGTGTTTTTGTATAATCAATACTTCCCGTGGGTGATCATTGCGGGTTCAGTTGCCATTGTCTTTGGTGTGATCGGCATGTACATTGCGAAGATCGAAGGACTGAGCATTAAGAGTGTCAGCGCCGATGCCTCCAACGAAGAGGAAAAATAAATTTTAGTAACAAAAAGATCCGCACCAAACGGTGCGGATCTTTTTTTGTTTATCTTACTTCACGCGTTTCAAATCAAAGGGGAAAGCATTCAAGCGGTTGCCGCTTTCGTCATACACCGCGAGCACATTTTGAATTTCTTTAATGGCGGCATAGATTTCTTCGGCTGTATCGGCGATGAAGGTGAAGCGGCCGAAATGCTGGCCCAGTGTGCCGATCAGCTTATCGGTAATGGTCTCACCCTCGTAGTGATACTGAATAAAATCGGAAACACAGGCGACATTTTTTGCCGCTTCCAGGCCTTCCACACGGGCGATGGTGCCGGTGGTGAGCGGTACCATCAGCTGGCCGCCGAATTTGCCGCCGCAGGAGATGTCCAGCTTTGCAATGTCCTCGTCGGTGCACATCTTGCCGCCCAGTGCACAACGGATCATCATACGCATATCGTTGATCCCCATCAGCGGTTCGGTCAGTTTAAAGATCATACCGCCGCTCAAGCGATAGCCCATTTCGTGTATGTAAATCTTGCCGTTGTAGGGCAGCGCCTGGAAGAAGGCGGTGCCGTTTTTGAGCCCCATGCCTTTGAGCATGCGGCGGACGTTGGCGTCCATATGCTGCATATAGTAGTCGCTGTATTTCGAGGGGGTGAAGGTCATACCGCTGATGAGGCTCTTGCGGGTGACGGGATCTACCACATAGGTGTCGATCAGCAAGTAGGGGTAGGCTTCGCCGCCCTGCAGAAGGTAGCGCACCCCGAAGATCTCGCCGCCGTTATCGATGTATTTCTCCACCACGATGCGGCCGCTCTTGGAGGCGGCGCGGGCAAAGCGACAGGCCTCGCGCAGCGTAGATTTATCCATACAGGTGGAAATGCCGGCCGAACTGCACCCGTCCACCGGTTTTACGATGACGGGATAATCCACTGCCTCGAGCGCAGCTTCATCGGAATTTTCGTCCACAAAAAATTCGCGCGGACAATCCACACCGTAGTCAATGCAATATTGCTTGAATACGTCTTTGTTGGCGCAGTGATCCCAGGTTTCCATGTCGGTGTAGCAGGGGAGACCGGCCGTTTCGCACAGACGGATGAGATTGCGAATGTTGAATTCGCTGGGACCGCAGAACGCGCCGTCCACGCCGCGCTCTTTGGCGAGTGTGACCAAGCCGTCGATGTCGGTGGTGCTTACCAAAGCTGTCTCATCGGCAATTTCTTTGGCAACACCGGTTTCGTTATCGTCGGTCACGATGGTGTAGGCACCCATCGCTTTGGCGTTTTTCACAAGATCCAGCGAAGCGGATGTGCCGCCCAAAACCAACAGTTTTTTGCCTTTGATATATTCGTACATGTGCGGTTACCTCCTAAGGAATAGTTGTTTACTTTTCGGTGGGGGTGCGGCGTAGTTTGGTAATGATCCAGTCGGTTATTGGGTGCATCATCTTTTCAATACGCCGTTCCAAACGGGAACGTTGTTGCGCATCGTAAGATGGCAGTGTTTTTTCGTGGCGCAGAAAAGTCATAACCATGGCAAAAGCCAAGAAGTACAACAGCAGATAATTGTGGTCGTACAGCATGTTGTCGAAGAATCCGTTTAACAAGAAATACGCTTGATACGAAAAAGCAAACAGCAACAAGGTACTCCACCCGCCGTGTTTCATGTTGTGCAACATGCGTGCGCGCACCAGAGCTTTGTAGGAGGTAATCAAGAAAACGATGATCGGTGTCATGATAATCAAGAAACCGAATATACCCGTTTCGCAAAGTAATTGCATATAGATGTTGTGCGCTTCCAACTCGGCAAATTGTGTGATTACACCGACACCCATACGACGGAAGTTGCACCAACCAACGCCAAAAGCGGGGTTGGTGGAGAATAATTCACCGCCAAATTGATAGAGGATGGCACGGTTGTTAGAAACATCTGCGCCGGTGAACAATCCGTCTACTGTTTCATACAAGCGACCGAAGAAAGGAATATTATCTAACAAACCGCGTCCTAAGAAAGAGAGAGCAACTACAATACCAACAGTCGGAAGCCCCCATTTGAGTGCAGTGATCTTAGCCTTTTTGCTAAATGTTACGAAAAAGGCAAGGAAAATAACAAGCACCATGATAAGGCAGGGGGCGCGTTTGCCGGTAAGGAACATGCTGATTAACAGAAAAACGGTGGTGCCGCCCGCTAACAGCCTTTTTTTCCCGGATAAGCCGATAAACAAGGCTACTAACAGCAAAATGCCGGCGGCAATATGTCCGGCAGTGTAACCGGGATTGGTACAAAATCCGGTATAGCCTTCATTCTGCAACGCAGCGTTGAGAACAACGTTTTTGGGGCGCGGCGGCAAGAAGTTGGCAAATACGATTTTGTAGGTGGCCGGGAACAACATTTGAAACCACACACTAATTGCAAAATAAAGTGAAAAACACAAAATCAATTTTTGAGTGGCGTTAAACACTTCCTTCTTATCGCCCACACAGGCCACCATAACCGCGCAAGCGACAAACGTAACCAGATCGACATATACGTTTACGTTGAACGGCGTGCGAATGATATTGACGGCTATTACTGCAATGGCAATGTACCATAGCAGTAACAGCGAATGGAAAGAAGCGATGAAGCGTTTGGGAGACAGCAAAAACAACCCGAGGGCACCTGCCACAATTACACCCATATAAAGTAGAAAGGATTGAATGAAGTGGACGTAATATTGCATAAAGAAGCTGGAGAAAACAAAAAACAGGAGAAGACATTCAACGAGTTTCGTTTCCTTGGTGGTAATACGTTGCTTTATACGCATAAGAGAAATCATAGATGATTCCTTCCTTTACTACAAATAAGAAATGAGGGAAATTGTCAATTCCGGGCGAGATGCTGTGCGTGCTTCTTAGCATAACGTGCACGAACAAAACCGTACAAATGCAGTTTGAGAAGCAGGTAGAAAACACGGTGGTTTTTCCAGCCGGTAGAAATACGCCAGCGGCGAATGATGTGACGTAATTTATGATCTTTTAGAATCTCGTCCATATCCGCGCGGAAAACGTGTTCATCTTTTGAAAAAGCGGCGTTATTCAGGGCGATCAGAGAACGGTGAACATACATATTTTCCAATCGCGCTGTTATGAGGGGGTCTTTGGGGAGAAGTTCGCACAGACGTTCATAGATGGAGCGTGACATGCCCCAATAGTTTTTCAGATAGTTGTGTGTTATGGACTCATCGTTGTCAATGTAGTGATATAGCGGCTGGTCACCGATTAAGCAAACGGTGTCGGCATGAAAATGCACCTGCAGCCAAAAGAAGTAATCCTCACTGCGGCGCAACGTGGGGTCAAAAGTGAGTCCCGTACCCTGGAGAAACGAGCGGCGTACGCAACGGACCCAAGAATAGGGAGGAAGCACCGTCTTTGAATGGATGTCGATGGCTTCAATGGCCATTTTTCGACAATCGTCTCCGTGATATACACCTGGTGCGTAGCGTAACGTTTGTTGGGTTAAGCTCCCTTTTTTGTCGATATAGTAACCGCAAACGGTGATGTCAGCTTTCGAGGTTTCTGCCGCTTCGTGAAAGGTTGCGAGTGCATGCGGTTCTAAAAAGTCGTCCGAGTCCATAAATGCCAAATATTCGCCTTGTGCTTCGGCAATTCCGCGATTGCGGGCGGCAGAGGGACCTGCATTTTCTTGTGTGATCAGGCGAAATCGCGTGTCATCTGCACAGTATCTTTCGCAAATGGCAGGGCTTTCATCTGTGGAGCCATCGTCGACCAACAACACTTCAAAGTCGGTGTGCGTTTGTGCAATGAGACTGTCTAAACAACTCACCAATCCTTTGGCAGCGTTATACACAGGGATAATCACTGAAATGCGACTCATAGCGTTACTCCTTGTTTTCGTTCGTGTTTTGGGTGGTCTCTTCCGCTTTCTTATCGTCGATATACACACCCGAGCGGGAGAACACGCGGCGGATGGTGCGGAAGATGATCTTCATATCCAAGAGGAAAGAGACGTTTTCCGCATAGAAGGTGTCGCACTTGAACCGCTCTTCACGGGTGATGTTGTTGCGGTAATAGGCCTGGGTGTAACCGGTGACACCGCTGCGCACTTCAAGTTTTTTCTTTTCCTCTTCGGGAATCTCTTCATACGGCATGCTCGGCACGCTCGGACGCGGGCCGATAAAACTCATATCGCCTTTCAGCACGTTCAAAAACTGCGGGATCTCGTCGAGGGAAGTTTCCCGCAGAAAACGCCCGATCTTGGTGACGCGCGGGTCGTTCTTGCCGTTAAAGGTGGAACCGTCTGCGTTGCGGATGTCGGGAGAATTGTTGTACATCGAACGGTACTTGTACATATCAAACACCTTGTCGCGTTTGCCGCGTCGTTTGGACTTGTACAGCACGGGACGACCGTCGGTCAGCAAAATGATGGGCGCAACAAAAATATAAGTCAGCAAAAAGATCAATGTGCCGCCCAGGCCGACAAGAATGTCGAAAAAGCGCTTGAAAAAACGGCGATATAACTTCATAGCATAGTCTCCTTATTCATAGGTGATGTGAATATGTGCCAGCGCCTCTTCGCAAGCGGAAACCGCCGCCGCGGCGGTGTCGGCCTGCGCGATCACGAAACCCACGCGGTCTACGCTGCTTTTGATCTCGCCGACCGTGTCGCCAACCCCGTGGACGAGGCTGACTTGTTTCACATTCGTCACTTGTTTGGCCGCATCGACGCCGTCGATCGCACGAATGGTGCCGTTCTCGTTTTTCACATACCGAATGGCTGAGCCGTATGCGGCTTTCGGGAACACGTCGGGTTCCATTCCCAACGCGATGCAGAGGCAACACGCCACCATATTGACCCCGGTCGAAAGCGGCACAAGGTGGGTGGTGATATTGTCGCCGCCGAGGCGAGCGCCGAGTTCTACGATCTTCGGCCCTTCGGCCGTGACCATGATCTCGGTGTGGGCGGGGCCGTTTTGAATACCGACGGCGCGGGTGGCGCGTCGTGCCACATCGGCAATCGCCGCTTTCACATCGGGCGGCAACGCCGAGGGTTGGCTGTGACCCATTTCGACAAAATAGGGGGCACCGGTGGTGAGTTTATCGGTGATCTGGATCACGTGGCATTCGCCGTTCACCGTGATGGATTCCACGCTGACTTCGGCGCCTTCCATAAACTCTTCCAACACGACGTCGCCGCAACGGGAACTCTGTTTGCTGTAGCGAAAGGCGCGAAGCAACGTTTCTTCGTCGCAGGCAGCAGGCAACTGCACAACGCCGCGGCTGCCCGAATTGTCGGCCGGTTTGACGATGGCTTTGCCGTGGAATCCTTTATATGCCGCAAGCAACGACGCTTCGTCTGAAATGCGAAAGAACTTCGGCACGGGTACACCGTGTTCATATAGACATTGGCGCATAACGGCTTTGTTGGTGGTATTCATGGCGGTCTGTTCGTCGATGCCGACCAGCCCCAACTCTTTGGCCACGACCGCGATGGTGCGCATCGGCATATCGCTTGCCAGGGTCATAATGCCGTCGATCCGATGGCGACGCGCCGCCTCCAACACGGCGGGGGTATCGATGGTGCTGATCACTTCGCGCACCACACCTTCCACCGAAAAGCCGATGGCGTCGGGGTTCATATCCGCCACCACGACATCCAATCCCATTTCCTTCGCTTGTTGAATGCCGGGCAGTTGAAGAATGCCGCCGCCGAGTATCATAATCTTTTTCATGTGCACAACCTCGTGTTCGATGCCGTATATACGGCGCATCATTCGTCTTCTTTGTTCTTGCGTTTGCGGGCGTCCTCGTCGTCTTCTTCGGGCGGCAATGGCGCCACTTCAATATGCACACGGTCGATCGCACGGTCGTCCATGGCCATCACCGTGAGCGTGAGGCGGTCGTATTCCACAACGGGGTGTTCATCCTCTTCGGGAATACGGCCGAGTTGATCCAATACAAAACCCGCAACGGTGTCGTAATCGCCCTCGGGCAACTCCACGCCGAGCAACTCATTCACTTCTTCGATCGAACAAAAACCGTCCACATCAAAGACATTTTCATCCAATTGTGTGATCTCTTCTTCTTCGTTGTCGTATTCGTCCTGCATGTTGCCCACGATGGACTCGAGCAGATCTTCGACCGTCACGATACCGGCGAAACCGCCGTATTCATCCACCACGCAAGCAAGCTGAATATGCTTTTCGGTCATTTCGGCAAACAGGGCGCCGCCCCGTTTGGTGCCGGGAGTGAAGAAGGTGGGACGCACAAAATCGCGCAGCGAGAGCATATCGGGAATCAACTTGCCCACATAGGGAAGGAGATCCTTCATGTACAGCACACCGATGGTGTGGTCGATATCCTCTTCATAGATGGGCAACCGTGAATACCCCGTCTCAATGCCGATGGCCAGGGCCTCTTCGATGGAGGTGTCTGCTTCCAGCGCTTCCACATCCACACGCGGGGTCATGATCTCTTCGGCAATGATATCGTCGAATTCAAAGATGTTGTTGATCATCTCTTTTTGCGTTTCTTCGATCACACCTTTTTCCTCGCCCACGTCCACCAACATGCGGATCTCTTCTTCGGTGACTTCTTCTTCGTCGGCGTGCGGGTCCATGCCGAACAGTCGCACAAAGAGATTGGTGACGGCCGACAACAACCACACCGTCGGGCGAAGCAACGCCGTCACGACGCGCAACAGACCGACAGCGGCGAAGGCGATCGGTTCAGCCTTTTGCATGGCGATGCGCTTGGGCAACAGTGTGCCGAGCACCAGCGAAACACACGCCGCAAGCAAGGCGATCACGACTAATGCGGCCGCTTGTACCAACGCTGTATATGTTGCTTGCGGTACGAGTTTCAGAAACCACGCAGTCAGCGGTGCGGTCAAAGTATCGATCGCCACGGCGGCGGTCAGGAAACTCATGCAGGCGGTGCTGATTTGAAGGGTGGCGAGGAAACGGGCGGGGTCGGCGGTCAGTTTCAGCACGCTTTTGGCTTTCTTGTGACCTTCCTCCGCCAGTTTTTGGATCTTATTGTCGTTGAGTGTGATGATCGCCGTTTCGGAAGCTGTCAGCAGAGCATTAATAAGAATCAACGCGCACAACAGCAGCAGATGTAACAGCCAATTGCCCGTAGGCCCGGGGTCGTCCATGATCGTGGGAACTCCTTTTCGTCAGATAATATGTCGGCAGTCGTTTACTTCGAAACGATCTGCTCTTTGCCGCCCATATAGGGTTGCAACGCTTTCGGAATGCGAAGGGTGTAACGCTCACCGTCGAAAGACAGGTTGTTTTCAAGCAACGCGATGAGCATACGCGGCGGTGCCACCACCGTGTTGTTCAGCGTATGGGCAAGATATTTCTGCCCGTCCGCGCCCTTTACGCGAATGCCCAGACGGCGTGCTTGTGCGTCGCCCAAATTGGAGCAGGAACAAACTTCAAAATACTTTTGCTGTTTCGGCGACCACGCTTCCACGTCGTAGGATTTGACCTTCAAATCGGCCAGGTCACCCGAGCAACACTCAAGTGTGCGCACGGGGATATCCAGCGAGCGGAACAGCTCCACGCTGTAGCTCCACATCTTGTGGAACCAGTCCATGCTCTCTTCGGGACGGCAGATGACGATCATTTCCTGTTTCTCGAACTGGTGGATACGATAAATACCGCGTTCTTCGATGCCGTGGGCGCCTTTCTCCTTGCGGAAGCAGGGAGAATAACTCGTCAGTGTCAACGGCAAGGACTCTTCGGGGGTGATGGTGTCGATGAATTTACCGATCATCGAATGCTCACTTGTGCCGATGAGATAGAGGTCTTCGCCCTCGATCTTATACATCATGGCGTCCATTTCTTCGAAACTCATCACACCGGACACCACGTTGCTGCGGATCATAAACGGCGGGATGCAGTAGGTGAAGCCCTTATCGATCATGAAATCACGGGCATAGGACAGCACCGCGCTGTGCAGGCGGGCGATGTCCCCCATCAGATAGTAGAAACCTTCGCCTGCCACACGGCCGGCCGCCTCTTTGTCGATACCGTTGAAGTGCGCCATGATATCGGTATGGTAGGGGATCTCGAAATCCGGCACCGTCTTTTCGCCGAAGCATTCCACTTCCACGTTCGATTCGTCATCTTTGCCGAGCGGCACCGACGGATCGATGATGTTCGGGATCTTCATCAAAGCGGCGGTGAGAGCCGCTTCCAGTTCGGTCTCTTTTGCTTCGAGGGCTTTGAGTTCTTCGGCCTGTTCGTTCACAAGACGCTTCTTTTCTTCCGCCTCCTCACGCAGACCTTTCGCCATCAAGCCGCCGATCTCTTTGCTCACGCGGTTGCGGTTAGCGCGCAATTCGTTTGCACGGGTGTTGGTTGCACGCTTTTCGTCATATAACGCGCACACCTCGTCAACGAGCGGCAATTTGGCATCTTTGAACTTTTTACGAATGTTTTCTTTGACCAGTTCGGGATTCTCTCGTACAAATTTGACATCCAACATAAGGGTAAACGCCATCCTTTCGCATTGCGAATATATATACAGAATGAAGTATACCGTATTTTTTGAAAAAAGTCAAATAAAATCCGCGGGAATGCGCAAATATTACAAAAAAAGCCACATTGCAGCAGAAATACCGCATATTCCCGCAGATTTTAAATATTTCCACGTAAAAAACACGTTTTCACTCTTTACAATTGCGGCGGAGTATGCTATTATACACAGTGGTGTACCTTGTAGGAAGGCACACGCGTGTTTGTATTATTTTATCCTTAAAGGAGGACATACCAAAATGGCAAGAAAATTCAAGTCCATGGACGGTAACACCGCTGCGGCGCATGTATCTTATGCGTTCACCGAAGTGGCCGGTATCTACCCGATCACCCCGTCCAGCCCGATGGCAGACTATGTTGACCAGTGGTCGGCAAGCGGCCTGAAGAACATCTTCGGTACCACCGTGAAGGTGGCGGAGATGCAGTCGGAGGCCGGTGCTTCCGGTACGGTTCACGGTTCGCTCGCGGCCGGTGCGATGACCACCACCTACACCGCGTCGCAGGGTCTGCTTTTGATGATTCCGAACATGTATAAGATCGCGGGCGAATTGCTGCCTTGCGTGTTCCACGTTTCGGCTCGTTGCGTGGCGTCCCATGCGCTGAACATTTTCGGCGACCACTCCGACGTATATGCCTGCCGCCAGACCGGTTTTGCCATGATGGCGGAAACCAACACGCAGGAAGTGATGGACCTCGGTGCGGTGGCGCATCTCGCGTCTATCGAAAGCCGCGTGCCGTTCCTCAACTTCTTTGACGGTTTCCGTACGTCTCACGAGATCCAGAAGATCCAGATCTGGGATTTCGAAGATCTGAAAGAGATGTGCAATATGGACGCTGTGGAAGCGTTCCGTAAGCGTGCGCTCAACCCCGAGCATCCCGTGATGCGCGGTTCGCACGAAAACGACGATATCTTCTTCCAGCATCGTGAAGCGTGCAACGAGTATTACAACGCGGTGCCCGCCATTGTCGAAAAGTACATGGGCAAGGTCAACGCGAAACTCGGCACCGACTATCAGCTGTTCAACTACTACGGCGCTCCCGACGCTGATCGCGTGATCGTGGCGATGGGTTCGGTGTGCGACGTGATCGAAGAAGTCATCGACTACCTCACCGCGGCCGGCGAAAAGGTCGGTCTCGTGAAGGTGCGTCTGTACCGTCCGTTCTCGGCGGAGCATCTGCTTGCGGCGATCCCCGCGACAGTGAAGACGTTGTCGGTGCTCGACCGTACCAAGGAACCCGGTTCGCTGGGTGAACCGCTTTATATGGACGTTGTGACTGCGCTGGCCTCCAAGGGCCGCACCGGCATTCGCGTGATGGGCGGTCGTTACGGCCTGGGTTCGAAGGACACCACCCCCGCCAGCATCTTTGCGGTGTATGAAGAGGCTGCCAAGGCCGAGCCGAAGATGCAGTTCACCATCGGCATCGTCGATGACGTGACCAACCTCTCGCTCGAAGAGAAGCCTGCGCCCAACACGGCGGCGGCCGGCACCATCGAGTGCAAATTCTGGGGTCTGGGCGGCGACGGTACTGTCGGTGCCAACAAGAACTCCATCAAGATCATCGGTGACCACACCGACAAATATGTGCAGGCGTACTTCCAGTACGACTCCAAGAAGACCGGCGGTATCACCATTTCGCACCTGCGTTTCGGCGACAAGCCGATCAAGAGCCCCTATTACATCAACAAGGCGGACTTCGTGGCGTGCCACAACCCGTCTTATGTGACCAAGGGCTTTAAGATGGTCAACGACGTGAAACCCGGCGGTGTGTACCTCATCAACTGCCAGTGGACTCCCGAAGAGTTGAACCATCACATGTCGGCCGAAGCGAAGCGTTATATCGCGGCGAACAACGTACAGCTGTACACCGTGAACGCGATCGACCTGGCGGCGAAACTCGGCATGGGTAAGCGTACCAACACCATCCTGCAGGCGGCGTTCTTCGCGCTGTCCGGCGTTCTGCCGATCGAAGAAGCTGTCGGCTATATGAAGGATGCGGCCACTGCTTCCTACTCCAAGAAGGGTGCGGACGTTGTGGCGGCAAACCACAACGCGATCGACGCAGGTGTTTCCGCGTTCGTGAAGGTCGATGTGCCCGCCGATTGGGCGAATGCGACCGACGATGTCGCTCCCGCGAAGGAAGTCGGCCGTGCCGCTACGGTGGAAATGGTGGATACCATCATGAAGCCCGTGGGTCGTATGGACGGCTACTCGTTGCCGGTGTCGGCGTTCTCCAAGCATGCTGACGGTACTTTCGAACTCGGCGCTTCCGCATACGAAAAGCGCGGCGTGGCTGTATTGGTGCCCGAATGGGATCCCACCACTTGTGCGAAATGTAACCGTTGCTCCTTCGTTTGCCCGCACGCGACCATCCGTCCGTTTGCGCTGAACGAAGAAGAAAAGGCGGCGGCTCCTGCCAACACCTTGTATGCTCCGAAGCCGGTCGTGAAGACCGATTATGCCTATACCCTCGCCATCTCCCCGATGGATTGTATGGGTTGCGGCGTCTGCGTGGGTGTCTGCCCGACCAACTCCTTGAAGATGGTGGCGCGTGAATCCATGGAGGATCAGCAGCCGGTGTTCGATTACATGGTTGCGAACGTTTCCGAGAAGGAAGAGACTCTCGGCAAGTCGGTTATTGCCAGCCAGTACAAGAAGCCGCTGCTCGAGTTCTCCGGTTCCTGCGCGGGTTGTGCGGAAACCTCCTACGCTCGCCTCGTCACCCAGTTGTTCGGCGATCGTATGTATATCTCCAATGCGACGGGTTGTTCCTCCATCTGGGGCGGCCCCGCGGCGACCTCGCCCTACACCGTGAACGCGGAAGGCCACGGCCCCGCTTGGGCGAACTCCTTGTTCGAAGATAACGCTGAGCACGGCTACGGTATGTACCTCGGCCAGAAGGCAATCCGCGAACAGCTCATCGAGCAGGTCAAGGGTGTGACGGTTGCGGATTGTGCGTCTGCGGAACTGAAGGCGGCGGCGCAGGCGTACCTCGACACCGTGGATAACGGCGAAGAGAATGCGAAGGCGACCAAGGCTCTGGTGGCGGAACTCGAAAAGGTTGCCGACTGCGAGACCTGCGGCGCGATCCTCCGCAACAAGGAATACCTGTCCAAGAAGTCCGTCTGGATCTTCGGCGGCGACGGCTGGGCATATGACATCGGTTTCGGCGGCTTGGATCATGTTCTCGCTTCCGGCGAAGATGTGAACGTCATGGTGTTCGATACCGAAGTGTACTCCAACACCGGCGGTCAGGCTTCCAAGGCTTCGCAGATCGGTCAGGTGGCGCAGTTCGCTGCTGCCGGTAAGGCGATCGCGAAGAAGAGCCTCGCGGAAATTGCGATGTCCTACGGCTACATCTACGTGGCGCAGATCGCAATGGGTGCCGATATGAACCAGACCATCAAGGCGATTGCCGAAGCGGAAGCCTATCCGGGCCCCTCGCTCATCATCGGCTATGCTCCTTGCGAAATGCACGCCATCAAGGGCGGCATGGCGAACTGCCAGTCCGAAATGGAAAAGGCTGTGAAGTGCGGCTACTGGCATATGTTCCGCTTCAACCCCGCGAACAAGGCGGAGGGCAAGAATCCCTTCACCATGGACAGCAAGGCGCCGACCGAGAGTTATCGCGACTTCATCTTGAACGAGGCGCGTTACTCCGGTTTGACCCGCAAGTTCCCCGAGCGTGCGGACGCGCTGTTCCAGAAGGCGGAAGAGACCGCTATCGCGCGTTACGAGCATCTGGTGCGTCTGGGTGACCTGTACAGCCAGAAGGCGTAATTAAACCCCAATAACAACGGCACCGCTGTCAAGCAACTGCTTGACGGCGGTGTTTTTGCGCGTTTTTGGAGAATTTGCGGCGGGATATTTCGACGCTTTGAGGGGGATTCGGATTTGACTGCTCACCCTAAAGTGATATGGCAAACGGTCGATTGCTGTGATATTTTTGCTTTAACTGTCCGAAGGAAAATATAACTATGAGAAACATACTATTGCCGCGAAGCAATACCACTCGCCGCAAGGCGTAATAACGGAGGCGCACTTCCTTGCGAAGTGCGCCTCAAAGTCGGACTTTTTGTCGTCTGACTTCCTCAATGCCGTGAAGAAAGTCTCCGTCTACTTGTTTTTCACTCTGACCAGATACATGGCGTTGTCGAGAAGAAATTCTTTTTCCTCCCAGTCGGTTTCGTAAAAGAAACTTTCACCGCTTGGCAGATTGTGTTCTATCCCGCGATCCCATTCATAGGGTTCGGTTTTGTTGACCCATTGCAAATTGACTGTCCAATCGCCCGAGTGCATATGCAGGAAGTCGCCATCAATCGTATAACGCCAATCTCTTGAAAAAATCAAATTTTCTTTGGTTAGAGGATTTGACGGTTCTATATCATATTCGATTGCGGTTCCGTCTTCAAAGAACTGATAGATCTTGCGACATTGGATCATGTTTTCCCAATATCCGTCCGTTAATGTTTGGTGCCATGTAGAAGCGGTTGCCGGTGCCGTGGTCGTGGTCGTGGTCTGCTGCGGGGGCTCTGTCTCGGTTGCGCTGTTGGTTCCGCTTGTGGTTGCTTGTGTTTGAGGAACGGAGCCGTCGTGCCGTACCACCTCTACGCAATTGTTATCTGAAACAAAATCTGCTGTGCGGCCTGAGAAGGTGCTGCTTCCGAAATACGGTAATGTCGTAAAATCATCCAAAGTATAACTGGCAGTATCATAATCGGTTTGGGGAACACGAATGTGAACCGCATTGCTTTCCAGTGTGATTTCTACATTAAGTGAAAAACATGGAAAGGTTTTTTGTTGGGAACGGAAACCGGACAGTTCACAATCGCGTTCAAAATCTGCTTGCGTGTATAATCCGCTCATACGGATGTAATCCGAAAGGATCAGCTTATCACGGTTATACAGGTTGCTGGTACGCAAAATGTAGAAATCGTGTTCCTTGATGCCGGGGAATTCCATCGAAATGCTCTGATTCAAGGAGGTGGACAGTTCATCGTAGGAAAACACTTTGCCACGACTATAGAACGCGATCAGTTTGGTATACGCCTCTTCGGCCGCCTCGTTGCCCGCATCCGCCTTTTCTTTCAGCGGATTCAACACCTTCGCATTGAAGTTTTCCACTTCGGCTGCATACGGAAGCAGGGTTTCCGGTTCCTTGGAACCGATTTGGAAATTCATGCGCACGCCGCCGTCGATCTTTTCCGCCCAATACTGGATGTTGTCGATCGAGTCGGGATCGGCGTACACGGTATAGTTCACGGCGGCCGCATAGGTGTCCAATGTGCTTGAATTACCATTGTGGTCACTATACTGCAACTCAACCAACGGGAAGTAATCCGTTTTTGAACGATCATAGAGCCGATAATTATACGGAGCGGAAAAAAGATAGGTGTCGGTGTTGGCGTCGTGTATGGCGATATCGGCCAGTTCTTCATCAACAAACAAGGTTAATGAACCGACGGTTTCGTATCGGGTTAATGTGGATATATACGCATCAACAGAATCGTATCGACCGCGTGCAGATTTCTTCCACGTCAGTTTTTCTTCCACTGTAAGATTGGGAAAGTTGGAAGTTTCTTCTGCTGAAAGCGGTGTGGATAATGAGGTGTCGGGAGGAGTGACTTGCAGGAGTTCTACTGTCCCTCTCGAAAGCTCGTTGCTTGTGTCGTTTTGGTCTAAACATGAAAGCTCGTTGCTTACGTCATTTTGGTCTAAACATCCGGAAAAAGATAGTAGTACAAAAATAATCAGCAGCAAGGATAGCGTTCGTTTCATAACTAATTTACGTCCTTTCGATATATTGATCAGTATCCGTTAGGTATTGATATCTCCAAAGTAATCGTTAATCTGTAATTCAATGGCATCTTCCACCACTTCAATGTAAGAGGCAAAGTCGGGATCGGAATTGCCGAAGAACACCGTGTTGAACAGGCGATAGCGCGGAGCATGGAAGGCCGAACCGCAACGCTGCATAACCAACGCCAAGTCGTGCTGACCGTGACCTACCACATAGTCGTTCATAATGCGCGTGGATTCGGTATCGCGCCAGTAGGTTTCCACGTAGTTAGGCCAATAGATATCTTCTAAGATGGTGGAGTGCTTGCCCAAGGCCTCCAAAATGATCGAGACCTCGCGCAGATTTTCGTTGGTATTGGTCACGCCGAATACCGATGCATGGTGGTTTACGCCCGAAAGGTAGTCTTCCTGCGCTTCGTTAAATTTCGGCATTGGCAGAATGAACCAATCATCTTCCATATTCTGCAGACCGTCCTTGCCGACAGAATAACAATAGAACAGCGCCCCGCCCGAGGTGAACTGTTGCACATGTTCCTCTTCACCCAAACCGAGGAAGCCGTACACGTCATCCTTCCGGATCATGTTGTACATCTTTTCCACGATCTCGAAGGTGCGGTCGGTGTTACAAGCAAGCGCGACTTTGCCGTTGCCGTCTGTCTTGAAGAAGTGGCCGCCCATCGACAGGAACCATGCATCGCAGAAGGCGTCGTTTGCCGCGATAACGCCGTACACGTCTTCGGAAGAATCCAGTTTACCGCTACCGTCGTTGTCCTTTGCCGCCGCGATGGCATATTCACGGAACTTGTCGTAGGTCCACTTGCCGCTGTCCACCAGATCGTAGGGATCTTCAAAACCGTTCTGATCCCAGATCGCACGGTTGACATATGTGACCCACGTGTTACCGGTGTCAGAGGTGAAGGGGCCGGAGGCGGCATAGGTTTTGCCGCCAATGGAGGAGGTTTCGCGTACACTACGGTTCCACCACTCGTTATCCCAATTCACGTCCAGTCGGTTCAGATCTATCATCAGATTTGCACCAATGAAACTGCCGTAGGCATGCTCCGGTGCGATGATGAGATCTGCACATTTGCCGCCGGCAGCGATTTCGGGCTGCAGCACGTTGAACATATCCTGCCAAGCCACAGCAGTTGCTGTGATTTCGCAATTGTAGAGAGATTCTACCTCGTCTATCAGCTGTACCCAGGCATCGGCATAGGAAGTGCCGGATGTTTCCCGGTTCCACTTGTCTGCACCATCACTGCACAGAACGGTAAATTCATACCCGTTAAGATCCGTCGGCACTTCGGGTTTGGGGAACTTGTCGATCTTTTTCACTGCATATTGCAAAATCAGACGGGCATCGGTGGAATCTACCTTGCCGCTTTGATCTACATCGGCGACATCGGCATGCAGGGTACTGCCATCGATTGACTTGACGACGTATTGCAATACCAGACGGGCATCCGTGGAGTTGATTTTGCTGTTTCCATCCACGTCGCCGAGTGTGCTGCCGCCCGCCAATGTGGCCACGCGCACGGTGGACAATCCTGTTAACAGCAAGGCTGATAGGACAAGTGCCAGTGATTTGCGAATGATTTTCAATGTGACCACGCCTTTTCAACGATAAATTAACTGTATGAGCATAAAATAGTCTAAACAGTTTGTTTTATTATAACACAAATGCCTATATAATTCAAGTGTAATTTTACTGAATGGGCGGTGGTTTTGTGGATTATTACGCAATCGGACAGAGAATACGCGCGGCACGGCGGGCGCATGGGTTGTCACAAGAGCAGTTGGCGGAGCGTGTGAACATCTCCACCACCCACATGAGCCATATCGAAACGGGAAACACCAAGCTCAGCTTGCCGGTGTTGGTGGATATTGCCGCCACTTTATCGGTGAGGACGGATGATCTGCTGAGTGACGGCGCGGATTACAGCGGAAGTCGGGCGCTTGACGAGATTGCGACGGTAATGCAAGGATGCACACCGCGTGAAGCACGGGTGGTATCCGACGTGGTAAAAGCGACAGCGAAATCTTTGAAGGTGAATAGAGAATAAGCGGCATCGCTCTTTGACAAAAGCGGCGAACGGTTTGTCGCTCGTTCGGGAGCGCGGGGAATGTTAAAAAATGTTAAGAAAAAATGTCAAAACTACTTACAAACCGTCGCTGAAAGTGGTATCATAACGAAAAAATGAGGAGGGGTTATCATGAAGAAATGGTTATGTATGTTGTTGGCGGTGGCGATGCTTGTCAGCCTTTGCGGGTGTGTCGGCGGCGACGACGGGGAGGATGTACGCGGTGACATCATCCAAGGCGGAGAAACCGGAACAACGACGACGGTACCGAGCGAGGAGGAAGAGTTTTCGCTTGGCAGCGCTACCGGCAGTGTCTACAAGAGCGACTTTTTGGGGCTGACCTTCACGGCACCCGAAGGTTGGGTGTTCTCTACCGACGAAGAGATCCGTGAACTCAACCAGATCACGGAAGAATATTACGGTGAAGAGCTGGCGGAGCAGTTGAAAGAAGCGAATATCGTTTACGATATGAACGCTTCGGATCCGACGAACGGCAGCAGTGCCAATATCAACCTTGAAAAGTTCAGTGCACTGCAGATCGCGACGATGGACATCAAGGCGACGATGGAGGCACAAAAGAGCGCACTTATTTCCACCTACGAGAATATGGGCTTTACCAATACCGTTGTGGAATACAAAAAGGTGACGGTGGATGGCAAGAGCTTCGACGGCATGCAGCTGACTTCCGAAATCAGCGGTGTTGCTTTCTACGCGACCATCTTTTCCTTCAAGAAAGGCAACTATCTGGCGACGGTTACCGTCGGTTGCTTGCAGACGGATACGATAGCGGATCTGTTGGATTGCTTCACGGTTGAATAAGTATTGCAACGTGTGAAACACTCTGTTGTTGATTTTTCGACAACAGAGTGTTTTTTTGTTCGCTCATCCGGGAAAATCAACACGAGACAAGCGGAATCTTAAAAACAGACAAGTTCCTCTTGACAAATTGTGACTACGGGTGTAGAATGGGTTTGCGACTACGAGTGTAGTCGCGAGCTCAACGGGACGAGAAGCGGTAAAAGGGGAGAAAAGACGGAGGAGGTGAGTGTGGTAAACGGTGGGTAAAACGGCCGAAAAATGCAAACAAATTGTTAAAACGCCGAAAAAAGTGAAAAAATTTTCGATTTTTTTGCCGTTTTGCCTTGAAAAATTCCTGCGAATTGTGTATTATATAGATAATGGCTAAAAAGGCGAAGTGTATGCTCGCTGTCCCAGAGGGGAAGGGCCAGGGAGAGCGGGCACTCCGGTAGCGCACATACGGTGGAGAGACGGTCGGGACCGACCGATGCCGCCCGGCGCCTGTGAGTGACCGTCCGACTCTATATAAAAGTGAGGAGAATCGTTATGTCTAACCGCTTGTTCCAGGGTGTTGTTCATCAGATGTGGGAGGCCGCGGGCCGCAACATCGGTGTCATCGACGAGACGATGACCGTGATCGCCTGCAGTGATCTTGCCCGCGTGGGTGAGGCTGTTACCGCGATCTCGGCCGAGGCGTTTACCACGCCGGATGCGTTTGCCGTTGAAGGCTGCACATACAAGGCGTTTGGCTCCCGCCCGCATTGCGAATACGTATTGTTTGTGGAAGGGGACGACGACGAAGCCGCGCGTTATGCCGCGCTGCTTGCCGTGTCGCTTCAGAATATCAAGCAGTATTACGATGAGAAATACGATCGCAGCAACTTTGTGAAAAACGTGATTCTCGACAACATTTTGCCCGGCGACATTTATCTGAAGGCGCGTGAATTGCGCTTTAACAGCGATGTCAGCCGTGCAGTGCTCCTGATCCGTATCACCAACACGACGGACATTTCGGCGTTTGACGTGGTCCAGAATCTGTTCCCCGATAAGACGAAGGATTTTGTGGTCAACATCAACGAAACGGACATTGCGCTTATCAAAGAAATTCGCAGCGGTATTGACAGTCGTGACCTTGAAAAACTTGCGCGTTCCATTGTGGATACGCTCAGCAGCGAGTTCTACACCCACTCGTATATCGGTATCGGTACCGTGGTGGAGGGAATCAAAGATCTCGCACACTCGTTCAAAGAGGCGCAGGTGGCGCTTGAAGTGGGTAAGGTGTTCGACACCGAAAAGACCATTGTCAGTTACGACAATCTGGGCATTGCCCGCCTGATCTATCAGTTGCCGACGACCTTGTGTGAAATGTTTATGCGCGAGGTGTTCAAGCGCGGCTCGGTGGCATCGCTCGACCAGGAAACGCTGTTTACCATTCAACGCTTCTTCGAGAACAATCTGAACGTGTCCGAGACATCCCGCAAACTGTTCGTACACCGCAATACGTTGGTGTACCGTCTTGAGAAGATCAAGCGTTTGACGGGTCTGGATCTGCGTGAATTTGATGACGCCATCGTGTTTAAAGTGGCGTTGATGGTCAAGAAATACTTGACTGCCAATCCTGTGAAATACTAAAAAAGCGCGCCGCCCTTCGATCGCTGAACGGCGGCGAACTTTTTGCAGGTTGAACCGACGGTTTACGACGGGTTCCCTTCGAAACGGAAGACATTTCCGCTTGTTTCGACGGGGCGTGTATGGTACTATGGGAGTACGTTTTTCGGCATTCGCCGGAAAACGACGGTTATTTTTGGAAAGGAAGGGTATCCTTTGATTGAGTTCCGCGGAGTTCACAAAACCTACGACAGCGGCATCAAAGCGCTGCGTGATGTGAATATACACATTGATAAAGGCGAGTTCGTATTTATTGTCGGTGCCTCGGGCGCGGGCAAAAGCACCTTTTTGAAACTGATCATGCGGGAAGAGGTCGCTAATGCGGGCGAAGTGATCGTCAACGGTTACGATCTGAACCGTATGAAGCGTCGTCGTGTGCCGTTTTATCGGCGCACAATGGGCATTGTGTTTCAAGATTTCCGCTTGATCCCCAAAATGAACGTGTTCGACAACGTGGCGTTTGCCATGCGTGTGACGGGTGCGCCTCGCCGCGAGATCCGTCGTCGTGTGCCGTATGTATTGCAACTGGTGGGTCTGCAGGATAAAATGCGCAGTTTCCCTTCGGAATTGTCGGGCGGTGAGCAACAGCGTGTAAGTCTTGCGCGTGCGCTCGCGAACAATCCTGCGATGATCATTGCGGACGAACCGACCGGTAACGTGGACCCCGAAATGTCGTATGAGATCGTGCAACTGTTGTCCGAGATCAATGCGCTCGGCACGACGGTGCTGATGGTCACGCATGAACATAATCTGGTGAGCGAATTCCATCACCGCGTTATCACCATCAAAGACGGTACGGTAGTTTCGGATACGCTGAACGGAGGTGAGTCGCTGTGAGATGGAGCAGTTTTCAATATCTGCTGCGCGAAGGGTTTCGTAACCTGTGGCAAAACCGTTTTATGGCGGCGGCGTCCATCGGCGTGTTGATCTCTTGCCTGTTGCTTACGGGCGGTGCCTACCTCACCTTCGTAAACATCGACCACATTTTCAACTGGGTATACGAGCAAAATGTGGTGGTCGCGTTTGTGGACGATTCGGTGTCGGACGAAGATACGGTTGCGCTGAAGGGCGAACTCGAGAAGATTCATAACGTGCTCGGGGTGGAATTCCTGTCACGCGACGCCACGCTCGATCGCTTGCAGGATTCGTTGCCGGAATCGTTGTTTGAAAGTTTGCAGGGGGAGAACAATCCGTTGCAACACAGTTACATCATTACCTTTGACGATCTGGCGTTGTTCGAAACGACATTACAACAGGTAGAAGCGCTGCCCGAGATCGAGTCGGTGAGCTACAGCGGTGATCTGGCCGCCACATTGACGCGTCTGCGCCAGGTGATCCTCACCATCGGCGGGTGGATCATTGCGGTGTTGTTGCTGGTGTCGCTGTTCATCATTTCGAACACCATCAAACTGACCGTGTACAGTCGTCGTCTGGAGATCTACATTATGAAATCGGTGGGTGCCACCGACGCCTTTATCCGTTTCCCCTTTGCGGTGGAAGGCATGGTAATGGGTCTCGCGTCGGGCGGTATTGCCTACGGGCTGATGTATTATGTATATGAAAAACTGTCTGAGAATTTCACCTTCGGCCCGATGCTAGGTCTTGTGAACTTTTCCCATGTGTGGCTCGTTCTGTTGGTGGGCTTCCTTGCGGCAGGGTTCCTCACGGGTGTGCTGGGCAGTGTGATCTCGATGAGTCGTTACCTGAAAACCGAGGGTAGCGAGCAGGTGTAAAAAAGAAAGGTAGGTTATTATGCAACAGACTGGGTATGCGTTACGCATCGTTTCCCTCGTTATGGTGCTGGTGCTGGCAGTCGGTAGTTTACTGGCCGTTTCACCGATGCCGACGGAAGCGGCGACGGTGCAGCAGTTGCAGAATCAGCTGGCACAATTGGAAAAAGAAGAAAAGGCGTTAAAAGAAAAACTGGCCGCCTGCAAAGGCGATGTGGCAAAACAGCAGGAATACGCCGACTCGATCAAAGAGAAAATCAACAACAGCAAAGAGCAGATCGAACTTCTTCGCCAACAGATCGAACTGTTGACCGAGGAAATGGACGAAAAAGAAGCGGAGATCACCGCCCGTGAGGCGGAGATCGTCGCGGCAGAACAGGGGATCGAAGATCAACTGGCCCTGTTTGGCGAACGGTTGCGCGTGATTGCACAGTCGGGCAACTTAAGTGCGCTGCAAATGCTGTTCGACATGGAAAACTATGTGGATTATCTCTTGAAAGAATCGGTGGTGGAAAACATTGCCGCCAACGATCAGCGGATGATCGACGAGTTGAATGCCGAGATCGAAGACCTGAACAAAGAAAAAGAGAAACTGAACGCCGAAAAAGCGGTGCTGGAATCGGAGCGTCAAGAGGTGGAAGGACTGAAGGCGGTCGCCGATGCCAAGAAAGAGGAACTCGACGAACTGTATGCCGAAAGCATCCGTGTGGTGAATGAGCTGCAAGAGTCGGTAGATGAAGTAAATGCGGCGTTGCGGGAAAAGCAAAAGGAAGAAGAAGCGCTCGATAAGGAGATCAAAAAACTGCTTGCCGCGACGCAATCGACCGGCAAGTATTCGGGCGGCACGATGCACTGGCCCGTGCCGACGGTGCGTAACATTTCTTCCTACTACGGATACCGTTGGGGCAGAGTGCACCGCGGCATCGATATCGCGAACGGATCCGTTCCGATCTACGGCCAGGACATTGTTTCCGCAGCAGACGGTACCGTCATCTTTGCCAACACATCCGGCTGGGGCGGCGGTTACGGCTTGTACGTGATGGTGGATCACGGTCTGGACGATCGCGGTCGTCAGATCGTAACGCTGTACGCACATATGTCTGCCGTGACGGTGAGCGTGGGGCAAAAGGTGACCGGCGGCTCGACGGTGCTCGGTCGCGCGGGTGATTCGGGTAACGTCACGGGGCCGCACCTGCACTTTGAGGTGCGTGTGAACGGCACGGCGGTGGATCCGCTGGCCAACGGCTATTTGAAGGCTTCGTAATCTTTTAAGAAACAGGTGGTTGAGTATGCGTAAACGGCTGTCGTGGGGGGCGGCACTGTCGCTGATGATCATTGTGGTCGCGGTGACGGTGTGTGTTACCATGCTGATTGCTATGCGGCGTTTTAACACGCAGGTGAATGAGCTGAATAATCGCCAGGCGATGTACAGTTATGTTGCCGATGTGGATAATGCGGTGCGACAGAATTATTACGGTACCATCGACGAAGAGGTGTTGCGCCGCTCGATGGCGCTTGGCCAGGTGAACGGCATCGGCGACAAATACGCCCGCTATTTTACCACCGAGGAATACAACGCATATATGGTGGCGCTGTCGGGGCAATCTACCGGCTTCGGTATCGCCGTGGCGGTCAACGACAGCGGGCAGATCGTGTTGAGCGAGGTGCAACCCGGTTCTACCGCCTACAGCGCCGGTCTGCAAAAAGGCGACGTGGTGGTGGCGTTGAATAAAGCCCCCTTGGGGGATGCGCCGCTCAGCACGATGGAGGAGGCGCTCGCGTCATCAAGCTCGATCATTCTTACCATTCAGCGCGATGGCAAGGAAACGGCGTTTGAATTGTCGTCGGCGGCATATGCCCGCGAGTGTGTGACAAGCGAGTTGAACGGTACGGTAGGGTATATGCGTATCAAGAGCATTACCGAGGTGACACCCGATCAGGTGCACGCGGCGTACACATCGCTGAAAGAGCGGGGGGCGACCTCCTTGGTATTGGATCTGCGCAGTATCGAAAGCGGATCGTTCGAAGCGACGAAAAAGATACTCTCTCTTTTGTTGCCGCACGGGTTGTACGGCTACTATACGGATAAAGGGGGTACGACCGAATTGCGCGCGGAGAACACGGCGCAATTGGATATTCCCACGGCCGTGTTGGTAAATAAGAAAACGGCGGGCGAAGCGGAACTGATTGCCGCTACTCTGCGACAGGCGGGGCGTGCCGTGCTGGTCGGCGACATTACGGCGGGGCGTGCAATGGTACAGGAGTGCTTCTCGCTGACATCGGACAACTCGGCTCTTTACCTTACGGTGGGCGAATTCCGCCTGTTGGATAAGAGCAACTGGGAAGGCGTAGGATTGACGCCCGATGTGGTCTCTTCATTGACAGAAGAGCAAGAAGCGGCGCTGGAACTGCTGCCGAAAGAGGCGGACGTGCAGTATCGTGCGGCGGTGGCGAAACTGTCCATGATGAATGAACAGGGCAGCTCGACTGCCACGACGACCACGACCGCAACCACAACGACGACCGCTGCCGGTGAGACGACCGCGACAGGCGAGGGTACCGAAACCACCGTAGCAACGGAGCAATAACGGATAAAACGCAAGCCGAAACGGGATTCCCCGTTTCGGCTTGTCTGATAATCTTTAATTTTATTGTGGTATCTCTGTCAAACTTCTTGCAATTTCCTACGCAGTTGGTATATAATGGATACAGTGAAGTGTGCAATTATTAATAGGGAGGCAAACGGTTATGGATACGAAAATCAACGACATGTATGAACTGTGGTTGGCGCGTGCCAACGAGGATCCCGATCTTACGGCGGAGCTGCAAGCTATCGCGGGGGATGAGGCGGCTGTTTTCGACCGCTTTTATTGTGAATTGGAATTTGGTACAGCCGGTTTGCGCGGTGTGATCGGTGCGGGCGACAATCGCATGAACATCTATACGGTGCGCAAAGCGACACAGGGGCTTGCCAACTACTTAAAAGCACATTACGAGTCGTCTTCGGTGGCGATTGCCTACGATTGCCGCATCAAGTCGGAATTGTTTGCCCGTGAAGCAGCGCGTGTGTTGGCCGCTAACGGCGTGAAGGTCTTTTTGTTCGACGAACTGAATCCCACCCCCGTTTTGTCTTTTGCGGTGCGTGAACTGGCGTGTCAGGCCGGTATCATGGTTACGGCAAGCCACAACCCTGCGAAATACAACGGGTATAAATGCTATGGTCCGAACGGCGGCCAGATGACCGATAACGATGCCAATGAAGTGACGAAATACGTTCGCGCGCTGGATATCTTTAACGACGTTGCGGTGGCGGATTACGATGCGGCGGTGGCCGACGGTACCATCGAGATGGTCGGTGCCGCGTTGGTAGAAAAGTTCCTTGACTGTGTTGAAGCGCAGCAGGTGAATGCCGGTGTTTGCAAGAAGGCGCCGCTGTCGGTGATCTATTCCCCGCTGAACGGTACAGGCAACAAGCCGGTGCGTGCGATCCTTTCCCGTATCGGTCTGACCGATGTACAGATCGTTGCGGAACAGGAATTGCCGGACGGCAACTTCCCGACGACCCCTTACCCGAATCCCGAATTCCGGCAGGCGTTTGAATTGGCGCTTAAAATGGCGGAAGAGACCCATCCCGATCTCCTGCTTGCTACCGACCCCGATTGCGACCGCGTAGGCATTGCGGTGAAAGAGGGCGACGGTTACGAATTGCTGACCGGTAACGAAGTGGGTTGCCTGTTGCTGGAATATATTCTCTCTTGCAAGACGGCTCGCGGTGAAATGCCGGCGGCGCCGATGGCGGTGAAGACCATTGTGACCTCCGATCTCGCGGCCAATATTGCGAAGAAATACGGCTGTCGTATCGTCGAAGTGCTTACCGGATTTAAGTATATCGGTGAGCAGATCGACGAACAGGTGGCGGCCGGTCATCCCGAAAACTATATTTTGGGCTTCGAAGAAAGCTACGGTTACCTGGCAGGTACCCATGTGCGCGATAAGGATGCGGTGGTTGCATCGATGCTCATTTGTGAAATGGCGGCGTACTACAACGCCGAAGGCCGCTCGCTTCTGGACGTGTTGAACGGCTTGTATGAGGAACACGGTGTGTTCCGTCATTCGTTGCTCAATGCCGAATTCGAAGGCGCCGAAGGTATGGAGACCATGAAGGCGCTGATGGAAGGATTGCGCGCCAATCGTCCGGCTGTTTTGGGCGGCTTGAAGGTGGTCGCGTTTGCCGACTATCGCGAGTCGGTCAGTGTGGATCTTACAAGCGGTGCGACCGAGACGATCCATTTGCCGAAGTCCAATGTGCTGTCGTATAAGCTTGAGGGCAACAACGGCATCATCATTCGTCCGTCCGGTACCGAGCCGAAGGTGAAGGCATATATCACCGCGACGGGTGCGGACCTGGCGGCGGCCGATGCGATGACCGCCACCTTGAAAGAGGCGGCAGCGGCATTGCTGAAAGCGTAAAAGAAAAAACACGACAGGGATAGGCTGACATAGCCTATCCCTGTTGCGTTTGTTGCCGTATGGCCGTAATATAGAAAAAGACACCCCCGCGCTTCCGTGTGACGCTCCGTTGGGAGTATCACGCGGAAACGCGGGGGTGTTTTACGGTCTTACCCCTTGCGCCAGACCATCTTATTGATGATGCCGGTATAGCTTTGAATGATCTTAACCACTTTGGTCGCGACGTTGTTGTCCACATAGGCAGGCACGTCGCTGCCGTTGTCTCCGTTTTGATGCATGCTGACCGCAAGATCCACCGCCTGTAACACCTGTTCTGCCGTGATGGAACCCACGGTGAAGACACCGCGCTCCATGGCTTCGGGGCGTTCGGTAGAGGTGCGGATAGACACGGCGGGGAACTTGAAGTAAGCCCCTTCCTCCGGCACGGTACCGCTGTCGGATACCACGCAGAAGGCGTTCTGCTGCAACTTGTTGTAATCAAAGAAGCCGAGCGGCTGATGCTGAATGACCCGCTTGTCAAACACGAAGCCGCGCTGCTCGATGAACTTCTTGCTGCGGGGATGGCAGGAGTAGAGGATCGGCATGTCGTAGGTTTCGGCCATCGTGTTGACGGCGTTCATCAACGAGAAGAAGTTCGACTCGATATCGATGTTCTCTTCGCGGTGGGCAGAGAGCAGAATGTAGCGCCCGGCTTCGAGGCCGAGATCTTCGAGCACGGTGCTCGCGTTAATGCTCGGCAAACACGCGTCGAGTACTTCTGCCATCGGCGAGCCGACCACGTGGGTGTATTCGGGGCGCACGCCGCTGTCCAAGATGTATTTGCGCGCGTTTTCGGAATAGCAGAGGTTGACATCGCTCGTCACATCCACAATGCGACGGATGACTTCCTCGGGCAGATTTTCGTCCTTGCAACGATTGCCCGCTTCCATATGGAATACCGGGATCTTCAGACGCTTGGCGGAGATGACCGAAAGACAGGAGTTGGTGTCGCCGAGCACGATGAGCGCATCGGGGCGCAGTTCGGCCATCAGTTCATAGGATTTCGCAATGACGTTGCCCATCGTTTGTCCGATGTTTTCGCCGACTACGCCGAGATAGTGATCGGGTGCGCGCAGACCGAGGTCTTTAAAGAACACCTCGTTCAGAGTGTAATCGTAGTTCTGGCCCGTGTGCACCAGAATGTGGTCGAAATACATGTCGCATTTTTTGATGATGGCGGACATCTTGATGATCTCGGGACGGGTGCCCACAATGGTCATCAGCCGCAATTTTTTGGTAGCCATTCTCGTTTCTCCTTACAGATCGTAGTGCGGATACATCGACTTGTGATCGCGCATCCAGTCGCCCAGTTCTTTTACCATGGTCTCGTAATCGGGTATTACGTAATCAAACCCATCGAACCGTGTGCGGACAAGCGATTTGTCCGCCACAAAGCGCTCGAGCGGTTGGATCTCGATAGGCTTACGGCGAATATGGGTGTTGAACAGACGGAGCAGGTCGTATTTGTTGATAGAATCGGCGGGGACGGTGTTGTAAAGGCCGTGTGCATGGGTGCGGGCGGCAACCTCCATCGTTTTGGCCAGCTGCAGAGTGGTCTGACCTGTCCAGATAGCACCCGTAAAGCCGTTGACGGGACCTTCCTGTTTCATAAACCAGTTGAGCAGGCCGATGCCGTTTTCGTTGATATCGGGGCCGATGATCGAGTTGCGAAGAGTGATGTTCTTCTCGTCGTCCAGTTCGCCGATGGCTTTGGATTTGTCGTAGAACAGGGTACCGTCCGGTACGGATTCCTCGGTGTAGCCGCCTGTCTTGCCCGAAAACACACAGTCGGTGCTCATGTGAATGATCTGGGTGGGTGTCTCGCGGGTGATGTGTGCCAGGAAATGCGGCAAATAGCCGTTGAGCAATACCGCCATCGGATGATTGCTTTCCGCAAACTGGTTCAAAAGACCGATACAGTTGATGACCGCATCGTATTCGCCTTTGAGCACCATGTTTTTGACATCGTCAAAACGGGTGGCGTCACCCACGATGGTGGTCACGTAACGTGACGGTTCCATAGCGAAGCCGGTCACGTCGTGCCCTTGCTCTTTCAAGTACAGCGAGATCATATGACCCGCCATGCCGTTACAGCCCATAACAAGGAATTTCATGCTGGATCCTCCTTTATAACCCGAACAGTTGACGGGCGTTTTCTTCCGTTTGTTTCAATAGTGTTTCGGTTTCGATGTTGCGTGCGGCGGCGATCAGGGCGGCGGTGTGTGCGATCATGCGGGAATCACACCGTTGGCCGCGACAGGGAACAGGCGCCATATAGGGCGCATCGGTTTCGAGCAACAGACGATCGGCGGGCACGGCGGTCGCGACGCCGAGCGGCTTTTTGGCATTCTTAAAGGTGACAGCCCCTCCGAGTCCGATATACATGCCCAGTTTTACAACCTCTCGCATCATTTCCACACTGCCTGAAAAACAGTGAAGAACGCCTTGCGGACGGTATTTTTGAAGCAGTGCCAGGGTATCTTCGTGGGCGTCACGGTCGTGGACGATGACGGGGAGAGAAAGGCGACACGCCAAGGCTAACTGCGCCTCAAAACAAGCGCGTTGTACTTCGCGCGGCGGATTGTCTTCCCAGTGATAATCCAGACCGATCTCGCCGATGGCAACGGCACGCGGGTGTGCCGCGAGCGATTCCAACAAGGGGATCGCTTCCGCCGTATACGTGTTTGCGGCTTCGGGATGGATACCCACGGCGGCGTACATATAGGAATATCGGTCGGCAAGTGCCAACGAACGATGGGCCGACGGGATATCCGACGCGGCGTTGATCACGCCGCACACTCCGCCTGTGGGCAGGGCGGCGAGCAACGCGTCACGGTCTTCGTCGAACGCCGGATCGTCGTAATGCGCGTGGGAATCAAAGATCATAGCCATATCAGCGCAGTTTGCTGCCGATGGGCAGGTTGTCCACAAACAGAACGCGTGCGGCATCTTCGCCGTTTTCGTCCAACGTATCGGCGGCTAAGATCATGCCGGCCGACTCCACGCCGCACAGCACAGCAGGTTTCAGGTTCGCAACCACTACCACGCGGCGCCCTTTCAGTTCGTCGGGAGTATACCACTTGGCAATACCCGAACAGACGGTACGGGGCGTGCCGCTGCCGTCGTTCAAGGTGAGTTTCAAAAGCTTTTTGGCTTTCTTCACCGGCTCGCATTCCGTAACTTCTGCCACGCGCAGATCGATCTTGCCGAAATCGTCAAAGGCAATTTCAGGCAGAATGGGGGCAAACTCGGGCGCGTCCGGCGCTTTTGCAGCCGCTGCCGCCTTCATCTTCGCCTGCAGTTCCGCCTCGAGTTCCGCCAACACCTTTTCGGCGTCCAAGCGCTGGAACAACGGCTTCGCTTCGCCCACCGTGAAGGTGTCGGTCGTGCCGAAGGCGAGGGTGTCGTAGTTCATTGTATCACGCGCAACCTGCAACTGATCAAAGATCGCTTCGGCGGTCGCGGGCATAAACGGTGCCATCAAGATGGCGAGCACACGAATGCTTTCGAGCAAGTTGTAGAGTACGGCGGCAAGACGCGGGTGGTCTTCCTCGTTCTTCGCAAGCACCCACGGCGCTGTTTCGTCGATATACTTATTGCAACGGCGTGCGAGATTCATCAGCACATCCGCGGCATCGGCGTTGTGATAGGTGTCCATACGGGTGGCGAAATCCCGCACCGTATCCGCTACGGCGGCACGCAATTCTTCGTCGAGCGCGTCCACCGCCGCGGGACGGGTGACCGTACCGCCGAAATACTTGTTGGTCATTGCGATGGAACGGTTGACCAGGTTGCCGAGCGTGTTGGCGAGATCGGTGTTGAATTTCGCAATAAACGATTCGTAGGTGATGGTGCCGTCTTGCGCAAAGGGGATCTCGGAGAGCAGATAGTAACGCACGGCATCGGTTCCGAAACGCGCGGCAAGTTCGTCGGCGTATACCACGTTGCCCTTGGATTTGCTCATCTTATCTTCGCCGAAGAGCAACCACGGATGGCCGAGCACCTGCTTCGGGAGCGGCTCGCCCAACGCCATGAGAATGATGGGCCAATAGATGGTGTGGAATCGTACGATATCCTTGCCGATGACGTGCAGATCGGCGGGCCAATAGCGGCTATACAACTCGTTGCACCCGTCGGGATGATAACCCACACCCGTGATATAGTTGGACAGCGCGTCCAACCACACATAGGTGACGTGACGCGGGTCGAATTCCACGGGAATGCCCCACGTAAAGGAGGAACGGGATACGCACAGATCGGCCAGACCGGGCTTTAAGAAATTGTTGATCATTTCGTGTTTGCGGGATTCGGGCTGGAAGAAGTCGGGATTCTCCTCGTAATACTTGAGCAGGCGATCCTGATACTTCGACAGACGCAGGAAGTAGGCCTCTTCCTTGGCGTCGGTTACGGGACGGCCGCAATCGGGGCAACACCCGTCTTTGAGTTGCGAAGCGGTAAAGAAGGATTCGCAAGGGACGCAGTATTTGCCTTCGTATTCGCTCTTGTAAATATCGCCCTGATCGTACAATTTCTTGAAAATGGCTTGGATCGCTTTGACATGATCGTCATCGGTGGTGCGGATGAAACGGTCATAGGTCACATTCAGCGAATCCCATACCGCCTTGATCTGGGCAGACATGCCGTCGACATAGGCCTGCGGCGAGAGACCCTGTTCACGAGCGGCGTCTTCGATCTTTTGGCCGTGCTCATCCGAACCGGTCAGAAAATGCACGTCATAACCGCACAGGCGCTTGTAGCGCGCGATGGCATCCGCCAATACGATGTCGTAGCAGTTGCCGCAATGCGGTTTGTATGATGCATAAGCAATGGCGGTGGTCAAATAAAACTTAGGTTTTTGAGTATCCACGAAAAAGTCTCCTAACGTTAAAACATTCTTTTTGTATTGTAACAGATTTTCAAAAAATTACAAGGGTTATTCCGCAGGGAAGCGGGAGATTTTCTTTACGGTATATTGCAGGATCAACCGTGCATCGGTGGAATCCACCTTGTTGTCGCCGTTCACGTCTGCCGCGCCGGTGTCGATCGCCTCTGCCGCTATTTTCTTCACGGCAAACTGTAAGGTGAGGCGTGCGTCGGTGGAATCCACTTTGTCGTCGCCGTTTACATCGCCGAGTTTGGCGGTGGGCGGCGGAAGCAGTGTGAGCGCGTCGAGCGCCTCACGCAGTTGCGTCAACGCGTCGGTCACGGCCAGCGGCGTAGAGGACGGGGTTTGCTCATATACGGTGTTGGCATTTTGCAACGCCAGTTCCAACTTGATCACCGATTCAACGGTATAGAGTTGGTCGTCCACCGAAGCGGCTTCGCGAATAGCCTCCAGCAGATCGTCGGAAGAAGCGAGTGCGTTCGGAGCTTCGGCGTTTACGGCGGCATCTGTCACCGTTGCATCGGTCAGACCGAAGGAGAACGCATCGAAGAACACGGAACCCGCACCGTCGGTCGTGCCGTGGAAGGTGATGCCGCTCATGCCGTTCAGCACCGTCTTCGGATTGGCTACGGCATTGCCGTTCAGCGTCAGTTGATCGAGTGCAAAGGTGTAAACGCTAAAGGAGAGGCCGCCTGCAAGCAGTTCGACGTTGCCGCCGTCGAGCAGAGGCACATCGTACTGTTTACCGCCGCTCGTCAGGGTAAGGGTCAAGGTGACGTCGGCAGCCGAGGGGTTGAGCAAACTGACCGACAGGGTCGCGAAATGGCCCCATTTTTGTGCCGCCGTCTGCGGATAGGAGAGAATGGGGGACACGGCGAAGTTGTCTTCGAAATCCACGCGCAGCGAGGCGGTGCCTTCCGCTTTAACGGCGGTGCTGTATTCGTAGTTACCGCCCGTCACCTTGAAGGAGGGACGATAACCGTATTTGTAGTTGGCTGTGTTACTTTCGTCGTATACCCATACATCGCGATCGGCATACATCCAATCCTGCGCCGTGAAACGGATGGCGGTCTTATCCTGTTTGTTTACCGTGTCGTCCGGTTTCGCCGTGCGGAAGGGGGAGGCGGGAATACCGACGGAGTTGGCGAGGTTGGCCGCTTGTGCGAAATCGTCGAAGGCATACATCACGTTGGCGGGCTCCGCCACATAGCGGTTCCACACTTTTACGGTGTCGTTGCTGACGGCAACGGCCTCGGCGTTGACGTAAATGCCGTCGGCGCCCGCGATGGTGAAACCGTGAAGTTCGGCACTGCCGTCGATGCTGTGTAAGCCGTCGCCCACACGGTCGAAGGTGATGTATACCGCGCCGTCCTTCACTTCCATCGATTTATACACGGGAGCGGTGTATTCGCCGCGGCCGCCGTACACCATGTTCAGCGCCGCCAGTGCATACCGCTCGCCCACGGGGGTCTTCACGCGCGGATGGATCGGGTCGGAGGTGTTGCCGTCGAGCATGTGCTGGAGCGGCAGGTCATACAGCGGAAGCATGGCGGTGGTGGCGGGGTCGCACACGGCCCAGCCGCGTTCCATGAATTCCGAAAGATAACCGATGGTCGCCTTGCCGATGCCGTAGTTATAGGGTGAGATCTGGGCGAAGATGAGCGGCATATCCCCGTCGGGATATCCGAACACATCGCCCCAACTGTCTTTCAGCACGGCAATAGCCTCGTCGTACATCTCGGAATACCCGCTGTTGCTTTCGCCCTGGTGCCAGATCGTACCGGCGATGTTCATGCCGGCGAGCGGGGCGATCTTCGCGTTGTACCACGTAGTCATGATGCCCGCCGTGTCCGGCCACCAATCTTCGTCATAATATTTTCCGAGTGTTTTAAGGGCGGTTTTCAACTCGCTGTTTTCGTCGATCGCCTCGCGGGAGAGCCACGCTTCGATGACGGTGGCACCCAACGCGGCGTTGATGATGCCGACCGGCACGTCCAACTCTTCCTGCAATTCCTTGGCAAAGGTATAGGCGATGGAGGAGACGTTCGAGAGGGAGGCCTTATCGTTGCCGCGACACCAGTAGGCGCCGCCTACATCGCGGGCCGGCGTGGGCGAGGTGCCGCCGTTCGCACGAAGCGGTTCGCAGAAAACGCGGATGTTGGTGTTGTTTGCCGCATCCAAAATGGCGGTAACGTCCATATCCCGACCGATCCAGAGTTCCATGTTGGATTGACCGCAAGCGAGCCAGAGTTCACCCACCAACACGTCTTGGATCGTCCAGTCGTGCTCGTCTGTCGTTATGCGGATGGTATACGTGTCGTAGCCGCCCGCGCGCGCCGCAAACGACGCGTCCCAACGGCCGTCCTCACCAATGGTAGCGCCGGCGGTTTCGAGCAGTGTTTCGCCTTTGTAGAGTGCGGCGGTAACCGCCGTGCCGGCGTCGCCGAAACCCCACAGGTTCATCGGCTTGTTCTGTTGGAACAGCATGCCGTCTGAAAAAAGGGTGGGCAGGGTTGGTGCACCGGCGGTGTCTACCAGACGGACGTTGTTTACGACGATGTGTAATTTGTCGGTGAAGTCGTCACGCCAGTTGTTCATGTAGATGCGCATGTAGTTGATAGCAGACAGGTCGATCGTGCCGCCTGTTGTGCCAAACGAGGACAAGGGCAATGCATATTCATGGGTGCCTTCCTGCCAACGCAATTGCGTGGTGCTGAAGTTGGCTTCGTTGACATCGCATCCGCCCGAGGAGGTGAGCTCGATCTGGCCGCCCGCCAAGATCGGCGGCGTGGGGTCGCCGGGGTTGGTGAGGTTTTCATACGTGATGTCCATCAGCAACACCAATGTTTCGGGGTTGTGCTTTGAGGCATCGATGGCGGTGAATTTCTTATCAACACCGACGGTGGGGGTGGCTTTGCCGTTGCCGATGATCGTTTTATTCATGGCGAAGGGGATCTCGCCCACAAGGTAGGTAGTATCCCACACGATCTCTTCCGCCTGTTCGGCGGGACGGGAGGTGTCTACCACACATACATCCGCCATGCGTACGGTATAGGTGGCGGTGGCGACGTTTGAAAATTCCATCCACCAGAAGGTGAAGATGTCGGCGCTGAAATCCCAGGCGGCATAGTTTGTGCCGGTGGTGAACGGTAACAAGATGTCGTTCCATTGACCGGGGACGAGCGCACTGCCGTCTGCGGTTTTCAGGTCTTTGATCTTCCACGACAGACGTTTGCTGCCGCTGAGTACGTCCGAAAAATAGATGGTGTTTCCTGCGTTGGCGAACAGATCGGTGTTTTCGGGATTTTCGCTGTCTTCAAAGAAGAAGCGCATCGACAAGGCCAGGTGCTCGGCAGGGGCCGCCGAAAGAGGAATAGAAAGCCCGTCTACCCAACCGTTGCCGTATACCTTCGAGGCGGGAAGGTAATCGAATTGCTTCTTTTCGTGAATCGTGTACAGGACATAGTTGTCCATAGGATCTTTCTCCTCTGCCGTGATGATAAACGTGCCGCCGAACAGGGTGGCAAACATTGCCGCGCAAAGCCAAGCGGCGATCAACCGTCGCCATGTCATAAAAACGCCTCCTCTATTTTTATATACATAAAATATCACATTTACCTGCTGTTTGCAACACCCAAAGACGGAGACTGTGCGTTTTTGGCAAAAAGCACCAAAAGAAAGCTGAAAATTTTTCTGTCAAAGGGGTTGCAATTTTTCAAAGAAGTGGGTATAATGTTCCTATGGTGGGGGAAAGTGCATCTTAAAACCACCTTCGTGGAGGAAAGTGGAGGTTTTCCACCTTTTCAACAGGTTTTCAACAATCGAGTGAAACACCGCTGTTTCAGCGGTTGAAATTTACGAAAAAGGAGGGAGAAACGGTGACCAAAGGGTTTTACGGACGGTATCAACACACGATCGACGCCAAGGGGCGCGTGTTCGTGCCGGTAAAATTCCGCGACAAATTGGGCGGCGGCTTTATTGCGGCGGCGGTGCTGGATCACTGCATCTCCCTGTATTCGTTTGAGGAATGGGACAAGCTGATGGAGGGGATCAACGCCCTGCCCGTGTCCAAAGCGCGTGACTTACAGCGTGCGCTGTCCTCCAATGCTATCGACGTCGAAGTGGACGCTCAGGGGCGCATCTTGCTGCCGAAACACCTGGTAGCCTACGGTTATCTTGAAAAAGAGGTGACGGTGATCGGCGCGGGCAACCATGCCGAAATCTGGAATGCGGCCCGCCTGGCCGAGCGCGAAAGCGCGATGACCGACGAAGCGTTGGAAGAGAAATTCGTTGAACTCGGGTTCTGAGGTCGCCGTCGATCCGATCGGTGATCGGCGAATCGGTTGTCATTAATTCTTGCCGCTTTGATCGGCGGTTGCGGAGGAGGGCACGTTGTGCCGCAGGAGATTTCGGGGTATCATCGTCCGGTGTTGCTGGATGAAACGTTGACAGCGCTTTCGCCCCGCCCCGACGGCATCTATTTGGATGGCACAGCGGGTGGCGGCGGTCATTCTTTTGCCATTGCTTCGCGTCTTACAACGGGGCGTTTGATCGCGTTGGATCAAGATCCCGATGCGATCGAGGCGGCGTCGGCGCGGCTTCACGGCCTGCCCGCCACGGTAGTGCGATCCAATTTTGCACAAATGGATGCGGTGCTTGCGTCGCTGAACATTGCAGCGGTCGACGGTATTTTACTGGATATCGGGGTATCTTCCCATCAGTTGGATACGGCTGAACGCGGATTTTCTTATCACATGGACGCGCCGCTGGATATGCGCATGAGTCAAAGCGGCACTACCGCTGCCGATTTGGTGAACACCTTATCGGAAGCGGAATTGATGAAGATATTTTACGATTACGGCGAGGAAAAGTTTTCGCCCCGCATCGCCCGTGCGGTGGTGGCGGCTCGCGAAACGGCGCCCATTCTTACGACTTTGCAATTGGCGGATATCATCCGCGAAGCGGTGCCTGCCGCAGCGCGGCGGGACGGTCATCCCGCGCGTCGCGTGTTTCAAGCGCTGCGCATTGCGGTGAACGGCGAACTCGATCGCTTGTCCGAAGCGCTCGACATCGCGTTCGATTGCCTGAAGGACGGCGGCCGACTGGCGATCATCACCTTCCATTCGCTGGAAGATCGTCTGGTTAAGCAACGCTTTAACGAGTGGCGGCAAGGTTGCACCTGCCCACGGGAATTCCCCGTTTGTGTGTGTGGTAAGACACCGGCGGCTGCGTTGGTCGGCAAACCGATCGAAGCGTCGGCGGCGGAACTGGAAGAAAATCCGCGCGCACGCAGTGCCAAATTGCGTTGCATCGAACGGATACACGCCAAAAACATATAAGAAATCGATAATAGAAAGGACGGGATGAGAATGGCAATGCAAACGCCGGTGCACGGTACCGAAGCGTACGATCTGTCGTTGTTTGAAGAACGTCCCGCCCGTCTGAAAGTGGTAAAACCGAGCAAGAAAGCGCAAAAGGCACAGCGCCGTGCCGCTCGCTTGCAGTCCATCATCAACGTGGCGGTGACGTTGCTTGTTACGACCGCTGTCTGCGCGGTGGTGGCGTTGATGATCTTTGATCGTGTACAGATCACCGAGATCAACGACGAGATCATTCAAAAACAGGAAACGCTCGACATCTTGGAGAGCGAGACCATTCGTCTGTCGAATGAACTGGCGGCACAGACCTCGGCAGAACAGGTGGATGCTTACGCCGCGGCCAACGGTATGCAGAAGATCGACAACTATCAACTGCAATACATCACGGTGGAAGCGGGCGACAAGTTGGAAGTGACAGACGACGGCGATAAGGGCTTTTTTGAAACGGTCGCTGCGGGTGTCGGTGATTTCTTTCACTGGATGAAATATTTGTTTGAATAAGACGGTATGATAGTCTGTTTTGCGTAATATGCTGTCGTAGGGTGAGCAGTGAATCCCCGAACTCCGTTACAGGAAGGCGACCTTCGCTCGCCCGAAGGGGTACTCTGCGATTTCGGCAAGGAAACTTCTGAGAGTTGGGATGTGTACCTCAACTCTCGTTTTGTACTTATAACGACTTTAATACGATATCGAATCGGAAAGAAAGGGCGATTTTCATGGCGACTTCGGATAATAAAGACGCTCGCGAAATGAACGTGCGTGCACCGGGAAACGGTATGAAGTGGCGCGCAGTGGCGGTGTTGGTGGCCATTGTTGTGATCGCCTTCGGCAGCGTGATCGCCCAGTTGTTTCGCTGGCAGGTGAGCGAAGGCGACACACTGCAACAAGAGGCGGTGGCACAGCAACTCAGCGACACCGTGACCTCGCCCAATCGCGGCAAGATACTCGATCGCAACGGCAACACGTTGGCGGAATCGCAGCTGGTATGGACGGTCATTATGTCGCCGGCCGCCATCGAGACCGACGAAGATCGTCTGATGATCGCGGAAGATATTTCCGCATTGTTAGAGGTGGATCGGGATACACTGTATGAGAAGACGCAAAAGACCTATTCACAATTCGAATATGTAAAAAAGAAGATCCCGCGCGCCAAAGTGGAAGAATTAGCGACGTGGGTGAGCGAGAAAAAGATGGGCGGCATATTCCGCGTTATTACCGACTATAAGCGAGTCTATCCCTACGGCTCGCTGGCATCTACCGTGCTCGGCTTCACCGGCGCGGAAGGTACCGGCCTGTATGGGTTGGAAGCCCTGTATGAAAGCACCTTGGCGGGTGAAGCGGGGCGTGTCATTACCACACAAAACGGGTGGGGCGAAAAGATGCCCAACACCCTGAGTTACGAAAAGACGATCGATGCCAACGACGGCTGTTGGTTGGTGCTCACCATCGATCAGACCATTCAGCACTACGCCGAAAAGTATCTGGAAGAGGCGGTAAGGTCCACCGGTTGCACCAACCGCGGTTTGGCGGTGATGATGGATGTCAAGACCGGCGGCATTTTGGCGTTGGCGGTAAAAGGGGATTATGATCCCAACGACCCGTTTACCATTGCCGATCCCGACGTGATGGCGGAATTGGCGGAGCTGGCGGGCGACGAAGAGGCAACGGCACGTTCGGCGGCCCTGCAAAAGCAGTGGAACAACAAGGTGGTTTACGATTTTTATGAGCCCGGTTCGGTGTTTAAGGTGTTCACCTCCTGTATGGGCATCGAAGAAGGGGTGGCGAACGAAAACACGGCATTCCATTGCGGCGGTTCGCTGACGGTGCTTGGCCAAAAGATGAACTGCCACGTGTACCCCTCCTCACACGGCAGTCAGACCTTTGCACAGGCCATTTCCAACTCCTGCAACCCGGCGTTTATGAACCTCGGTCTTTCCATCGGTGCAAAGAATTTCTTTAAATACTTCGTCGGATTCGGCTTTACGGAGCTTACCGGGGTGGATATGCTCGGCGAATCGAAGGTGACGTCGGCGCTGTATTACGACGACACGATGGGCGATGTGTCGTTGGCGACCAACGCCATTGGCCAGACGTTTAAGATCACACCGATCCAGATGATCACCGCGATCTCTGCGGTGGCAAACGGCGGTGACCTCATGACCCCCTATGTGGTGGCGGAACAGCTTGACAGTGCGGGGAATGTGTTGAAGGCGACCACCCCGACGGTGCGCCGTCAGGTAATTTCGAAAGATACGGCGTCTCGCGTGAGCGCGATGCTGGCAGCGGCAGTCAACGGCGGCGGTTCGCGTAATGCTTACGTTGCCGGGTATCGTGTGGCGGGCAAGACGGGTACGTCGGATAAGACCGAAACGGCACATACCGAGAACAACGTGTGGGCGTCGTTTGCGGGGTTTGCGCCCGCGGACGATCCGCAGGTTGCCATTTTGGTGGTGCTCGACGAGCCGCACAGCCCTATCCGCTACGGCGGTACCATCTCCGCTCCCGTGGCGCAGAAGATCCTGGCCGATACGTTGCCGTATCTCGGCATTGAGCCGGTATACACCGAAGCCGAACTCGCGAATATGAACAGCGCGACCCCGGCGGTGGTGGGTAAAGAGATCAACACGGCGGCTTCGCTTGTGAAAAGCCAAGGATTGGAGTATTACATCGTGGGCGAAGGCAGCACGGTGCTCAAACAGGTTCCCGACGGCGGTGCAACCATTCCGAAGGGCGGCCAAGTGGTGCTGTATACCGAAACGTCGGCGGCGGAAAAAACGGTCACAGTGCCGCATTTTGAAGGAATGACGTTGTCGCAAGCCAATCAGGCGGCGGCTTCGGCGGGTGTGAACATTCTGATCAAAGGGTTGGTCACGGGTGCATCCGGCGACCCGAAGGTGTCCACCCAAAGTGTGGCGGGCGGTACTACCGTGCCGCGTGCCACGGTAGTGACCGTAAACTTTATCTATGCGGATGCGATCGAATAACAACGGGTGAGTGAAACTCTGGTAAAAGACAGTGAGGGGAAGTGGCTGTATGATGCAGTTGTCGGCTTTGTTGGCAAGCGCGTTGCCGATTGCCGATCGTGAGATCACGGGAATTACCTGTGATTCGCGCCGCGTGGAGAACGGATTTGCTTTCGTGTGTATTCGCGGTACGGCACAGGACGGACATGTGTATGCCGCCGATGCGCTGAAAAAAGGGGCGGCGGTGGTCATTACCGAGGTGCCGCAAGGACTTGCCGATGAGATCACCGTGCCGTCCACACGACCGCTGTGGGCGCAGATGTGTGCGCGTTGGTTCGGTAACCCCGCCGAAAAACTGCATTTGATCGGTGTGACCGGTACCAACGGCAAAACGACCGTCACGTGGCTTTTGAAGGCGGCACTCACCGCCTGCGGACACAAGGTGGGCCTTCTCGGTACCATTCAGAATATGATCGGCGAGCGGGTGTTGCCTTCGGGGCATACCACGCCCGATCCGTATGAATTGCAAAGTCTGCTGGCGCTGATGGTGGCGGAGGGATGCAGCTATGCGGTGATGGAAGTGTCCTCCCATGCGCTGTGTCAAAACCGTGTGGACGGTTGTGTGTTTGATGCCGCTGTCTTTACTAACTTGACTCAAGACCATTTGGATTATCACGGTACGATGGAAGCGTATGCGGCGGCCAAAAAGCGCCTGTTTTCACAGGCGAAACGTGCGATCGTCAACGCGGATGACGCATGGGCGGCGGTTATGACCGAGGGTGTTGCCGTTCCGGTGGTTACCTATTCCGCCGCCGCGGCGGCGGATTACACCGCCCGCCGGATCGCACCGCGTCCCGACGGTGTGGATTTTCTTCTGCAGGCGGGCGATACGGCTGCACGCATACATTTTGCTATTCCCGGTTTGTTTTCGGTCTATAACGCGATGGCAACCGCGGCGTGTTTGTTGTCGCTCGGGTTTCCGCTTTCCGCTGTGGCGGCCGCACTGGAAGAGGCGCGCGGTGTGAAAGGACGGGCAGAGATCGTGGAAGGTCCCCAAGGGGTGACGGTGATCATTGATTACGCCCACACACCCGACGGCCTGGCCAACATCTGTCGCACATTAAAAGAATGCTGTGAGGGCGAACTCATTACCGTGTTTGGCTGCGGCGGCGACCGCGATCGTGACAAGCGCCCGAAAATGGGGCGGATCGCGGCGCAATTGTCCGACCGTGTGGTGGTGACATCCGACAACCCGCGTTCGGAAGATCCGATGAGTATTATCGAGGAGATCTTAGTCGGCGTGCGGGAGGAGGATACTCCGTATATTGTGGAAGAAAATCGTGCCCGCGCCATCCATGCGGCGTTGGCTTCTGCCCGCCCGGGCGACACGGTGTTGCTTGCGGGGAAAGGGCACGAAACCTATCAGATCTTGGCCGACGGCGTGATCCATCTCGATGAACGTGAGATCGTGGCCGAGGCAAGGAGGTAAACTATGAATTTTCAGCAGATCCTTTGTTTTCTGTTGACAGCAACGGTGGCGTTTGCGGTCAGCGCGCTTTCGGGACGATGGTTGATCCCGTGGTTACATCGCTTGCGTTTTGGACAGACTATTCGTGAAGTCGGCCCTTCGTGGCATCAAAAAAAACAGGGGACACCCACTATGGGCGGCCTGTTGTTTTTGGTCGGCATGGCGGCGGCGCTTCTGTTGGCGGTGCCACTCTGCTGTGCGTTGTCGGATAAATGGCCGGCGTTGGCGGTGTTTCGTACCAACGGGGCGATCACACGCTTCGCGGCGGGTGTGTTGTTGGTGTTCGGTTGCGCAGCCATCGGGTTTGCCGACGATTACATCAAAGTAGTCAAAAAACGCAATCTGGGGCTTACCGAACGCCAAAAATTGGTGTGGCAACTGTTGGTGGCGGCTTCCTATGTGGCGTCGCTCTATTTGTGCAGTGAGGGGAAAATGCATATCCCGTTTGCAGGCGAGGTGGATCTCGGTTGGTGGTACATTCCGCTCGGCATCTTCATTGTGGTGGGAGCGACCAATGCGGTCAATATTACCGACGGCGTAGACGGCTTGTGCGGCAGTATCACCGTCATTGCACTGATCCCGCTGTTGGTGTTGGCGGGTTTCTACGGTGCCATGGGGCAAGGACTGATCGCCGCGGCCATGATCGGCGGTGTTTTGGGATTCCTGGTGTGGAATTTGCACCCCGCCAAGGTGTTTATGGGGGATCTCGGGTCGCTGGCGCTCGGCGGTGTATTGTGCGCGGTGACGTTCGGTATCGATCGTCCGTTGCTGTTGATTCCTGTGGGGATCGTCTATATTGCCGAAACGCTTTCGGTGATCTTACAGGTGACATATTTCAAACTGACGCACGGCAAACGACTTTTTAAGATGAGTCCTATCCACCATCATTTTGAGATGTGCGGGTGGAGCGAGACGTTTATTGTTACCGTATTTTCGGCGGTGACGCTGGTCGGCGGTATCGGCGCGTTACTGCTGGAGTGGTACGCATGACGTATCGAATTTTTCGGGAGGTGACCGTATGGCTATGAACGGACAAGAGACGGCGCGCAGTGCGGGCACGCCCGTAAAGAAGAAAAAGAAGCGTGCTTACGGCTTGCTGGCGGTGGGCGGCTTTGATATGCCGTTTTTGATTCTGTTGTTGCTTGTGCTGTCGATCGGATTGATCTGTATGTTCTCCGCCAGCTTCGTGTATGCCTATTACAACGACGGCGACAGTTATTTTTATATAAAAAAGCAGATGATCTTTGCCCTTATCGGGGTGGTGGCGATGCTCGCCTGTTCCTGTGTGGATTATCACTGGTGGCATCGTGCCGCTTTGCCGCTGATGGGTGTTTCGTTTATTCTTTTGATTATCGTCTTTTTTCTCCCTTCCGCCAGCGGTATCCGTCGTTGGATCCGTTTGCCCGGTATCGGTCAGTTTCAGCCGTCGGAGGTGGCGAAATTCGCCCTCATCGTGTTGTTTGCCCATATGGTGTCGCTCAACCACAAACGCATGAAAAAACTGACCGTTGGCTTTTGGCCGTTTTTGCTCATTCTGGGCGCGGTGTGCGCGCTGGTCGTGTTGGAACCGCACCTGTCGGGTACCATTTTGCTTGCTGCCATCGGATTGGTGATGATGTTTGTCGGCGGAAGCAATGTGTTGGCACTGGTGGCTTTGTTGGCGGTCGGCGCGATCGGCGCCTATTTCATGGTGTTTGTCAAAGGGTATGAATACGACCGCATTTTGGTTTGGCTTGAACCGTTTGAAAGTTATGCGGGCGAGATGCGCGACCAAGCGTGGCAGACGGTGCAATCGCTGTATGCCATCGGCTCGGGCGGCCTACTTGGGCAGGGGCTCGGCAATTCGCGGCAAAAGCATCTCTTTTTGCCGGAACCGCAAAACGATTTTGTGTTTGCGGTGGTGTGTGAAGAGTTGGGCTTTGTCGGTGCGGTCATTATCATTTTGTTGTTTGCCGCATTGGTGTGGCGCGGGTTTACCATCGCCATGAAGGCGAAAGACAAATTCGGGTTTATGCTGGCTGTCGGTCTTACGGCACAGATCGGATTACAGGTAGCGCTGAATCTGGCGGTGGTATCCAATCTGTTTCCCAACACGGGTATCAGTCTGCCGTTCTTCAGCTACGGCGGCACATCACTTGTTATGTTGTTGGGGCAGATGGGGATTATTTTGTCCATCTCTCGCGGGCAGAAACGCCTGCATAACGATTGGATTGAGGAGTAGTAACGTATGCGTGTATTGATGACGGGTGGCGGTACGGGCGGCCACATCAACCCCGCACTCGCAATTGCGGCGATCTTGCGCCGTCGCTATCCCGATGCGGAGTTCCTGTTTGTGGGAGCGAAGGGACGTATGGAAGAGACGTTGGTCCCGGCGGCGGGCTACACCTTAAAAACGGTGGATGTGCGTGGCTTTCAGCGGCGTCTGACCCTTAAAAACATCGGACGCAACGTGGCGGCGGCGTGGTGTGCTGTGGCGGCGACTTCGGCATGCACCCGCATTTTGAAGGAATTTCAGCCGGATATTGCCATCGGTACGGGCGGTTACGTCAGCGGGCCGATCCTGCGTCGTGCGGCACAGATGGGTATTCCCGTGGCGGTACACGAATCTAATGCTTTTCCCGGTGTGACGGTAAAGATGCTTTCGAAATGGGCAGATGTTATTATGCTGTGCGACGAGGCGGCGGCAAAACACCTGCCGTCCGAAGCCAAAACGGTGGTGACCGGCAATCCCATTCACCGAGGGTTCCAAAGTGCCGACCGTGAAACGGCGCGGCGTGAATTGGGGCTCGACGATCGCCCGTTGGTGTTGTCGGTCGGCGGCAGTCTCGGTGCACGGCGCATCAACGAAACCATGACCGACGTGCTGTGTCGCAGCCATAAAGAGGGCGGATTACAGCATATTCATGCAACGGGAAAACGCGAATACGAACAGACCAAGGCGGCGCTTGAGGCGGCGGGAGTGCCGTTGCACGGCGACGGAATTTGGGTGCGCGACTACATAGACGATATGCCGCGCTGTATGGCGGCGGCGGACGTGGTGGTCTCCCGTTGCGGGGCAATGACCCTTACCGAATTGCCTGCGGCAGGAAAACCGGCGGTATTGATCCCCTCGCCCTATGTGGCGGAAAATCACCAATACCACAATGCGATGGCGCTTGTGAACAAAGGGGCCGCCGTGTGTATCGAGGAAAAAGATCTCACGGGAGATTCCCTGTGGCAGGCACTTGAAAGTATATTGGCCGATCCTGCCAAACGGCAACGGATGGCGGAAAACGCCGCCGCTGCGGCTATTCGGGATGTGGACGACCGCATTTTGGCGGCACTGGAACCGCTGATAAAACAATAACATAACGCACCGCTTCGGCATAAGATGGGATGCAGGCGCATAGGGGGTTCTTTGCGCTGAGTTTCAGGCTTTTTCCGAAGGAGTGCGGAGTATGGAGCGGCTGATAATTGAAGGAGGCCGTCGGCTGGATGGCGTTGTGAAGATCCACGGCGCTAAAAACAGTGCGTTGCCGCTGCTCGCGGCCACACTGCTGACAAAAGACGAATGCGAATTACATAATTGTCCGCGGTTGTCGGACGTGGATGTGGCTATGCGCATTTTGAGGCATCTCGGGTGTTGTGCGGTGCGTGCGGACGGCGTTGTCACCGTGCAGGCGGAGGCGGTTTGCCGCCGCGATATCCCCGAAGGATTGATGCGGGAGATGCGTTCGTCCATTGTGTTTTTGGGGGCGATCCTGGCGCGGTGCGGCGAGGCGGCACTTTCCTTCCCCGGCGGGTGCGAACTGGGCCCTCGCCCGATCGATCTGCACCTGTTGTCGTTGCGACGCATGGGGGCGGTGATCCATGAGGAATTCGGCGTGTTGCATTGTCGCGTGCCGAAGGGGCTGCACGGTGCCGCCATCACATTGCCGTTCCCCAGCGTGGGAGCGACCGAAAATGTGTTGATCGCGGCGGCGACTGCCAAGGGCACCACCGTGTTGCGCAACGCGGCGCGTGAGCCCGAAATATCCGATCTGTGTGCCTTTTTGACCCGATGCGGTGCCCGCATTCGCGGTGCCGGTGAAAGTACCGTGACGGTAGAAGGGGTGGCGACGCTTCACGGTTGTTCTCACCGTGTAATACCCGATCGCATCGAAGCGGCTACGTATATGGCAGCGGTCGCGGCGACGGGCGGCACGGCGGTGTTGCAAAACGTCGAAACCGAACATTTGATGCCGGTGTTGCCGCCGTTTGAAGAGGCGGGATGTCGGCTGACGTTGTGGGGCGACGCCTTGCTACTCAGCGCCCCTCCGCGTCTGCACCGTGTACGCACGGTGCGCACCATGCCGTATCCGGGGTTCCCCACCGATGCGGCGGCGCCGTTGCTTGCCATGTGTGCGGTGGCGGAAGGCACGGGGGTATTTGTGGAAACGATATTTGAAAGCCGCTATAAGTACGCGGGTGAACTTTGCCGTATGGGAGCGTGCATCAAGGTGGAGGATCGCGTGGCGGTAGTGGAGGGGCGCCCGGCGTTGTTTGGTACGGGAGTTGCCTGTACCGATCTGCGCGGCGGGGCTGCGCTGGCTGTGGCGGCACTGGCGGCGGAAGGAACGACCGTGATCGGTGAATTACACCATCTCGACCGCGGTTATGAGGATATGGAAGGGACGCTGACGGCGATCGGCGGGACGATAAAACGAACGGAGGCGAAACATGGCACGGCAGACACGAACCAAAGTGAAAAAGAAACGGCGTGTAAGCCGTTTTACAACGGTGTGCATCCTGTTTTTCATGGTGGTGGCGCTGATTCTGGCGAACGTGTTGGCGGATGTGGCGCTGAAGGGCGACAACAAGCCGACCGGCGAGAAGAAGGAGTCGATGTTCTCGCTCAAAGAGATCACCGTGTCGGGTGAAACGCGCTATCTGAAAGAGGCGATCATCCAGCAAAGCGGTCTTTCGCTTGGCCAGAGCATCTGGTCGATAGATAAAGCAGAGGCGAGCGAACGGGTGTTGGCAGCCTTCCCCTACATTCAAAACGTGAAAGTGACCAATACGGCATACAACAAATTGAACATTGCCGTGAGTGAGACCGACGAGATCGGTGTGATGTACGGCGGTGGGAAATGGTTGGCGGTCGGTTCGAACGGTCGCATTTTGGAGACAATGCCGGTGGAGTCCGACCGTCCGCTTCGCGCTTTGTATTTGAAAGGCGGCGAAGCGATCGGCAAGGCGGTGGGTGAGCAGGCGATGGATGATCGCTCGTTTGCCATTGTGACCGAACTGCTGGCGGCGTTCGAGAAGTACGAACTGGACGGTGTGTGTGAGATCGATCTGTCGAACAAGAGTGATCTGCGTATCAATTGGAACAACCGCATTACGGTCAAACTCGGAAACGACTCCAATCTTACCCATGAGATCGGGGTGGTAAAATCCGCACTGCCCGGTATTGAACGACAATACGGCGAACAGGCGATGGGCCAATTGGATGTCAGTTCGTTTTCGGAAGACGGCACTATGGCGGTGTTTACACCGCGCGATCTGTTGACGGCGACCACCACTGCGACAACCACCACACCCGACGGTGAAACGACCGAGGCGGGAACGACGACCACTACGGCGTAAAATCATACGGTGCACACGTGCACCGTATTTTTTTATGTGCAAAAAAAGTTTACAATTTTTCGAAAAAATGCGTAAAAAGCAGTTGAATTTATTCTGCGTGTATGGTAGAATGATAACAGTGTAATTGTAAATTAGGGTGAGTATGCCCATAGACAAAATAAAGTGTGCAGGAGGAAAAAGCAATGGCTTTTCAGTTTGACGACGAATTTATGGATGGTATTCAAATAAAAGTGGTCGGTGTCGGCGGCGGCGGCGGTAACGCTGTGGATCGCATGGTCCGTTCGGGCGTGGCGGGTGTTGAGTTTGTGGCGGTCAATACCGACCGTCAGGCGCTCAATCGTTCGCAGGCGACGATGAAGATCCAGATCGGTGAGAAACTGACTCACGGCTGGGGCGCAGGCGCTAATCCCGAAAAGGGTCAGCGTGCGGCGGAAGAAAGCCACGACGAGATCGTGAACGCGTTGAAGGGCACCGACATGGTGTTCATCACGGCCGGTATGGGCGGCGGCACCGGTACGGGTGCGGCTCCCGTGGTGGCGGAAATTGCGCGTGATATGGGTATCCTCACGGTCGGTATCGTGACAAAGCCCTTCCTGTTCGAAGGTCGCAAGCGCATGGAACAGGCCGAGGCGGGCATTGCCAATCTGCGTGAACATGTGGACAGCTTGATCGTTATTCCGAATGAGCGCCTGAAGCAGGTGAGCGAAGTGCGTATCACGCTGAACAACGCTTTCGATATGGCGGACGATGTGTTGCGCCAGGGCGTACAGAGCATCTCGCAGCTCATCAAAGTCAACGCGATGGTCAACTTGGACTTCGCCGATGTTACCGCGATCATGAAAGACGCGGGGTATGCCCATATGGGCGTCGGCCACGCGGAAGGCAAAGAGAAGGCGGAGAATGCGGCAAAAGAAGCGATCGCCAGCCCCCTGCTCGAGACCTCGATCGACGGCGCTCACGGCGTGATCATCAACATCACGGCTTCGGCCGATATCGACATGGAAGACGTGGATATCGCCTCGTCCATGATCTCGCGCGCGGTGCATCCGGACGCCACCATCATCTGGGGTGTTGCGCTGGATGAAAAGTTGAACGATGAAATGTTCATCACCGTGATCGCGACCGGCTTTGACGGTACATCGTCCGAGGCGGCCACTACGCTCGGCGGCGTGACGGCACCGACGGCTTCGGCGGACGACGATTACATCGACGTGCTCGGTTTCTTCGGCAAGAAAGACAGCAATAACAATTTCTAATCCGTGCTTTTCAAAGCCGCCCGTTGAAAAACGGGCGGCTTTTTTGTGCAAACAAAATGTAAATTTTATCCGTTCGGATATTGCCACCGCGTGGCATATATGATATAATAATTTAAATATAGAGTGGGGAGGTGGCGCTGCGTGATCATTTTGGGTATCGACCCCGGCTATGCTATCGTCGGTTGGGGATGTGTACAATATGAGCACGGCCGTTTTACGCCGTTGGCGTTTGGCGCCGTGACCACCCCGGCCGGCATGGATTTTGCCGTGCGACTGGAATACATTTACGAGCAGTTACAACTGCTGTGTGCGAAATACAGACCCGAAGCGGCGGCGGTGGAACGGCTGTATTTTCAAAACAACCAAAAGACTGCGATCGATGTGGCACAGGCGCGCGGTGTCACCTTGTTGGCGCTGAAAAAGAGCGGCGTGCCGGTGTTTGAATATACCCCGCTGCAGGTGAAGTCGGCGGTGTGCGGATTCGGTCGCGCCCAGAAACCGCAAGTGATGGAAATGACCCGTCGTTTATTGAACTTAAAAGAGGTGCCGCATCCCGACGATACGGCGGATGCGTTGGCAATCGCCATCTGTCACGGGCAAACCGGCGGCACGGTGTTAAAACAGAACTTATTGCAACAACGGATGAATCAACAAAGGAGGCACGACAAATGATCCACAGTGTACGCGGAACGCTCATTCATATCGAACCCCGTCTGGCGGTGGTGGAATGCGGCGGCGTGGGAATGGCGTGTCAGATCACGATGAATACGGCTCGTCAGTTGCCCGCACAAGGGGACGAGGTCATGCTGTATACCGTCTTGAATGTGAGAGAAGATGCAATGGAACTGTTTGGCTTTGCCGATACGGCGGAACGCCGCTGTTTTACCCAGCTGACATCGGTCAGCGGTGTGGGACCGAAAGCAGCCATTGCCATTTTGTCGGAACTTTCGCCCGACAAGTTGGCACTTGCCATTGCAACGGGAGATCATAAGACCATCACACGTGCACAAGGGGTCGGCCCGAAGTTGGCGCAACGTGTGGTGTTGGAATTGAAGGATAAGATGGGGGCCGCTGTGACCGACGGCGATGCGGTGATGCCGCAGGGAACGGTTTCGGCCGCAGGGAATGCCGCCGAAGCGGTGAATGCGTTGACGGTGCTCGGCTTTTCGGCGGCAGAGGCTTCGGCCGCCGTCGGTCGCCTGGACAGTGCGCTTTCGGTGAACGAATTGGTGCGTGAGGCGCTGAAGAGCCTTGCGAAAAGGGGGTAACGGCGCGTGGAGTTGGATTACGAAAACCGTATGGTAACGACCGAATATATCCCCGAGGACGAGGCGGAAAACTCATTGCGACCGCGTGCTCTTGCGGAGTATATCGGACAGGAAAAAGTGAAAGAAAACCTCTCGGTCTTTATCGATGCGGCCAAACAGCGCGGTGATGTGCTCGACCATGTGTTGCTGTATGGCCCGCCCGGTCTCGGTAAAACGACGCTTGCCGCCATCATCGCAAACGAGATGGGGGTAAATTTCCGCATTACGTCGGGTCCGGCGTTGGAACGTCCGGGCGACCTTGCGGCAATGCTCACGAACCTCGATGTGGGAGATGTGTTGTTTATCGATGAAATTCATCGTTTGCCCCGTGCGGTGGAAGAGATTCTGTACCCCGCCATGGAGGATTTTGCCATTGATATTATGAACGGGAAAGGGCAGGGCGCGATGTCTATCCATCTGCCGTTGCCGAAATTCACCTTGATCGGTGCGACTACGCGTGCCGGGCAGCTTTCCGCCCCCTTGCGTGACCGCTTCGGCGTGATCTCCCGTTTGGAATTGTATACTCCCGAAGAACTGGCGAAGATCGTGCGCCGTTCGGCGGGGATATTGGATATCCCCTGTGACGAAGACGGCGCGTTGGAGATCGCCTCGCGGTGTCGCGGCACACCGCGTATTGCTAACCGCATGTTAAAACGGGTGCGCGATTTTGCGCAGATCTTGAACGGCGGTGTGATCAACGCCGTCGCGGCACAGACGGCGCTGGACCGTTTGGAAGTGGATGAACTGGGGCTGGATATGGTGGATCGCCGTATGCTGCAAGCGATGATCGACCACTACAACGGCGGCCCTGTCGGCCTGGATACGTTGGCGGCGGTGATCGGCGAAGAAGCGGTCACCATCGAAGATGTGTATGAACCGTATCTGATGCAGATCGGATTTCTTTCCCGTACACCGCGCGGGCGTGTGGTGTTGCCTGCGGCCTATGCCCATTTGGGGATCCCGCAGCCGGGACAGCAGACTTTCGGATAGGGTGAGCAGTGAAACCCGAACGCTGTTTTTAAAAGGCGGAGTTTCACCCGCCCATTGTCGCGCCTTGCAAGTATGGGCAAAGTAAAACGCAACGAAACATCCCGCTTTGAGGCGGCTTCGGGGTTGATTGCTTACCCTAAGAAAGGAATGGGAAACATGGGACGACTCTTCGGCAGCGACGGCGCACGCGGCATTGCCAATGCCGGTCTGACCTGCGAGACGGTAATGAATATCGGTCGGGCTGCCGTTGTAACGCTGGCGGACGGGGTATCGCGTCCACAGGTGGTCGTCGGTTGGGATACCCGCGCCTCTTCTGAAATGTTGGCGGCGGCCCTGGCGGCGGGCCTGTGTTCGGTGGGGGCCGATGTGGAACTGCTTGGGGTGGTGCCCACACCGGCGGTGGCGCATATCACGCGTGTGAGAAACGCCGCGCTTGGTGTGGCGATAGCGGCCTCCCACACGCCGTGTGACTATAACGGGCTGAAGCTGTTTGACGCCGCGGGGCGACTGACGACAGCGCAGCTTCGACGTATCGAAGCAGTGCTGCTGGACGGCGCGGGCGCGATCCCGTGTCCTGTCGGCGGCGCTGTCGGGCGTATCACGGCGACATCGCGCGGCACAGAGGAGTATTTGTGGCATATCGCTTCTACGGCGGCGGATCTGCGCGGTATGCGTGTGGCGGTGGATTGTGCCAACGGTGCGGCAAGCGCGGCGGTGCAATTGCTCACCGATCTGGGGGCGACACCGCTGCCGTTGAATCACGAACCGAACGGCCACAACATCAACGACCGGTGCGGTGTGGCACATGTCGAAGGGTTGGCCGATTATGTGAAAGTACACAAGTGCTTTGGCGGTATCGCCTTTGACGGCGATGGTGAGCGCTGTGTGGCGGTGGATGAAAAGGGGAACCTGTTGGACGGCGACCGTCTGCTTGCCGCTTTTGCACGGGATCGTCAAGAAAAAGGAATACTGAAAGAGCGCGCGGTGGTGACCACCTCGTTGGCCAATCTCGGATTTTTCCGTTTTTGTGAAGCACATAATATGGCGGTGCATATTGCGGAAGTCGGTATGGTGGCCGAAGAGGCGGCCCGCCTTGATGCCGCGCTCGGCGGCGACTCTACGGGGGCATTGATCCTGCGGGACTTTTCTCCCACGGCCGACGGCCTTCTTACAGCGGTACAACTGCTTACGCTTTGTCGCGAAAAGGGGTGTAAACTGTCGGCTCTCGGGGAGCAGATGCCTCGCTCGCCGCAAGTGATGCTCACTGTGAAAGCCGACGACCGCGCCAAGGCGGCGTATATGGCCGACAAGACACTGGCGGCACATATTGCGCAACTTGACGCATCGCTCGGCGGCGAAGGACGGGTAACCGTGCGGCCGTCCGAAACCGAGCCGCTTATCCGCGTGATGGTGGAAGGACGCGGTTTCGACGAGATCAATCAAGTGGCCGTAACATTGGCTGAGACTATAAAACAGGCTATAGGAGCATATGCGGTATGAGAGAAGCGAAAAGTTGGGTAGACTATGAATTGCTGGATGCCTCTGACGGTGAGCGGTTGGAGCGATGGGGCGAGTTTATTCTCATTCGTCCCGATCCGCAGGTGGTGTGGACCACGCCGAAGACCCATCCCATGTGGAAACGCGCCCACGCGCATTATCACCGCTCGAACAGTGGCGGCGGACATTGGGAGACATTGCGTCCCCTGCCCGACAGTTGGCAGATCGGTTGGGAAGGGCTGCGATTCAACTTGAAACCGATGGGCTTTAAACACACGGGGCTGTTTCCCGAACAGGCTGTGAATTGGGAAGATATGGCGGCACAGATCCGTGCGGCCGGTCGTCCCGTAAAGGTGCTCAATTTGTTTGGTTATACGGGCGGTGCCACCCTTGCGTGCGTGGCGGCAGGGGCTCACGTGACCCACGTCGACGCTTCCCGCGGGATGGTGTCGTGGGGACGTGAAAATGCGGTGGAATCCGGTCTTGCCGACCGCCCGATGCGGTGGCTTGTGGACGATTGCGGCAAGTTTGTACAGCGTGAGATGCGCCGCGGCAACAAGTACGATGCGATCTTGATGGATCCGCCGTCCTACGGACGCGGGCCGAACGGCGAAGTGTGGAAACTGGAAGATCAGATCTATCCCTTGGTACGGGATTGCGTTTCGTTGCTGTCCGACACCCCGTTGTTTTTCTATATCAATTCCTACACCACGGGGCTGTCCCCGTCGGTGATGCGATATATTTTGCATACGCTGATACCGCCGGCACTCGGTGGCACGGTGGATGCCGATGAGATCGGATTGCCTGTGACGGCGAGCGGTCAGGTGTTGCCTTGCGGGTCTACGGCCCGTTGGCGCGCTCAGGTGTTGTAACGAAGGATAAACCAAAAAGTCAGTAAAAAGGAGGGGCGGTCATGGACAAGACGATGATCGATGCACGGCAGGTGTCCTTTTCTTATGCAACCGAAGAGAATCCACGCGAAGTGCTCGGCGGGGTATCGCTTTCGATAGAAGAGGGCAGCTTTACGGCGTTGCTCGGGCATAACGGTTCGGGCAAATCCACCATGGCCAAACTTTTTAATGCACTGTTGCTTCCGAACGGCGGTCAGGTGTTGGTGGAAGGCATGGATACCGCCGATGAAGAGAAAAAATACGATGTGCGACGCACGGTAGGAATGGTGCTTCAGAACCCCGATAACCAGTTGGTCTCCACGGTGGTGGAAGAGGATGTGGCGTTCGGCCCCGAAAACCTGGGAGTGCCGCCCGCCGAGATACGTTCGCGTGTAGAAGCGGCTTTGCGTGCGGTGGATATGTGGGAGTTCCGTGAGCACGCCCCCCACAAGCTGTCGGGCGGGCAAAAACAGCGGGTGGCCATTGCCGGTGTGTTGGCGATGCAACCGCGTTGCCTGGTTCTTGATGAGCCGACGGCTATGCTTGACCCGCAAGGTCGCCGTGAAGTGATGGAAACGGTACGCCGTTTGAATCGCGAGCAGGGGATGACGGTGGTGCTGATCACCCACTACATGGAAGAGGCGGCCAAAGCCGATCGGGTGGTGGTGATGGAAAACGGTGCCATCGTGATGGACGGAACGCCGCGTGCCGTGTTTGGCGAAGTGGAGCGATTGCGGAAACTGCAACTGGATGTGCCGCAACCCACCGAACTTTGTTATGCACTGCGGCAAGCGGGTGCGGCGTTGCCGCCCGACATATTGACGGTTGACGAATGTGTAGAGGCGATTGCCTCGATGATGGAGTAAAATTATGACCATTTTGGAAGCTGAAAATCTGACCTACGCCTATTCCGACGGTTTGCCGACGGCGCGTGCGGCGGTGAATGAGGTGTCGCTCAAGGTGGAAGCGGGGAGTTTCGTGGGGGTCATCGGCCACACGGGATCGGGCAAATCCACGTTGATTCAACACTTTAACGGGCTTCTTCGCCCCACCGGCGGTCGGGTGTTGCTCGGTGGCAAGGATATCTGGGCCGAACCGAAGAAGATTCGCGAGGTGCGTTTTCGGGTGGGACTGGTGTTCCAGTATCCGGAATATCAGTTGTTTGAAGATACCGTGCGGCAGGACATTGCGTTTGGGCCGCGCAACATGGGTCTTTCGGATGAAGAGGTCGCTTTACGGGTAAAGGAAGCAGCCTCGTTTGTGGGATTGTCTGCCGATCTGCTCGACAAATCTCCCTTTGATCTGTCGGGTGGCGAAAAGCGTCGCGCGGCGGTGGCCGGTGTGATGGCGATGCGCCCCGAAGTGTTGATCTTGGACGAACCGACCGCGGGGTTGGATCCCGCGGGACAGGAACATTTGCTTCGTCAGGTGAAGACCTATCAGCAAGAGAGCGGATGTACGGTGTTGCTGGTCTCCCATCGCATGGAAGACGTGGCACAGGTGGCCGATCGCGTATTGGTGATGCACGGCGGCCGTGTGGCGATGTATGACGAAACGGCGGTGGTGTTTTCACGTGCCGAAGAGTTGCGCGAGATCGGTCTTTCGATTCCGGCGGTCACGCGGGTATTTATGGGTCTGCGTGCGCGCGGTCTGGATGTGGGCGAAAATGTGTATACCGTCGAACAGGCGGTGGCACGTCTGTTGCCTCTCCTTCGTCGCGGAAAGGGGGAATGACCGATGTTGCGTGATATTACCATCGGGCAGTATTACCCCGTATCTTCCCCGATGCATCGACTGGATCCGCGTGTGAAATTGGTGCTCACCGTGCTCTATATCGTGGCGCTGTTTCTGCCCCAGACGTGGGTAGGGTTGGCGGTGGCGGTGGCGCTGCTGGCGGTGGCATATGCGTTGGCGCGCATCCCGTTTTCGATGATCCTTAAGAGCGTTCGCCCCATTCTGTTGCTGGTGACGCTGACGGCGGCGCTCAACCTGTTTTATAACAAGGACGGTGCCATTCTGTTTCAGTGGTGGATCTTTACCGTAACCGACGCGGGCCTTGCCAAAACGGCGTTTATCATTGTGCGTATTCTCTGTTTGATCGTAGGCAGTTCGCTGCTGACCTATACCACCACCCCCACAGCACTGACCGACGCGATCGAACGGTTGCTTTCGCCTTTGAAGCTTTTGCGGTTGAATGTGCACGAACTCGCTATGATGATGACCATTGCGTTGCGGTTCATTCCTACGCTGATCGAAGAAACAGATAAGATCATGTCCGCGCAAAAAGCGCGCGGTGCCGACATGGAATCGGGCGGGTTGATCCGCCGCGTGCGAGCGTTGCTCCCCGTGTTGATTCCACTGTTTGCCTCGTCTTTCCGCCGTGCCTATGAACTTGCCCTTGCCATGGAATGCCGCTGTTACCGCGGCGGCGAAGGACGCACCCGTATGAAACAGTTGCGGCTGGCCGTGCGGGACGGTGTGGCGTTGTTTGTGATGGCGGCGTCTGTAGCGCTGTTGATCTGGTTCAACTTTATATTTCCCAAGGTGATCTGATATGAGACGGCTGATGTTGACTTTGCAATACATCGGTACGCGGTATCACGGCTGGCAGGTGCAACCCAACGCCGTGACGGTGCAACAGTGTGTGCAAGACGCGATCGAGCGGGTGACAGGTGTGCGTTCACCGCTTACGGGATGCAGTCGCACCGATGCGGGCGTGCATGCCGAAATGTTCTGTTGTGCGACCGAGACGGAATCGTGCATTCCCTGCGACAAATTGGTGGCGGCGCTGAATGCGTGGTTGCCGCTTGATATTGCGGTGATCGATTGCCGCGAAGCGGCGGCGGAGTTTCACCCGCGTTACGATGCACGCGGCAAACAGTATCAATATCGCATCTGGAATCGCCCGGCTCGTAACCCCTTTTTAGAAGGGCGCGCCTGGCACTTTCAACGTCCGTTAGATGTTGAGAAGATGCAACGTGCCGCCAACGATTTTTTGGGACAACATGATTTTTCGGCGTTTTGTGCCGCCGGCAGTGAGGTGGAAGATCGTGTGCGCACGGTTTCGGAAAGTACTGTCACCGCCGAAAACGGGCTGGTCACCTTTACGGTGGCGGCCGATGGCTTCTTGTATAATATGGTGCGCATCATGACAGGCACCTTACTGGATATTGAAAGCGGTCGGTTGGAAGAAGGGTGTATCCCTGCACTGCTGGCATCACCCGACCGCTCCGCCGCCGGACATACCGCTCCTGCGTGCGGCTTGTATTTGACACGGGTATATTACTGAGAGGAGGATGGGTGAATATGGCAAACAAACGGGACGTTACCATTAAAAAACGGCGTGTATCGGTTAAAGAAGACCCGATGCCCACAACCGAATTCGCTTCGGAATCGCGCCCCGCACGCCGTTCACCTAAAAAACAGACGCGCCGTCGCGGCCGTTCGGTGATCTGGGTGATATTGTTTCGCTTGGCGCTGTTGGTGGCGGTGGTGTTACTCGGCGTATTGATCTGGCGCAACTGGGATAACCTGGCGCCCGCCTCTCTTATCGAATGGTTCGACCGTACCGTTACCGGCGGTGACCGCGGCGACGGTTATCCGCTGGATATCAGCGGCGACAGTGTGGTGTCGATGCAGTCTTTCGGCAATAACGCCGTGGTGCTGACCGATACGTCGCTTTTGATGTATAACACCTCCGGCGCCGAGACGATGGCGCGCGGACATACCTACGCCGACCCCTTGCTTTCCACGGCAGGCGACTATATGCTGGTGACCGAACTGGGAGCAACGCGTTACACGGTACACACCAAAAAGAATGAGGTGCTGAGCGGTCAGGTGTCCAATAACATCATCAGCGGTGCCGTGAGCAACAAAGGACAGGTGGTACTCGCCACCGAATCGTCCCAAAGCTACATGTCCGAAGTGTTGGTGTTCGACCGTAAAGGAAACAGCGTGTTTCATTGGTACAGCGCCGACTTGATGGTGGTGGATGTAGCGTTCAGTCCGCGCCGAAAAGAGATCGCGGTGTTGGGGCTTTCGGCGGTAGCCGGTGATATGCGCTCCACCTTGCATATCTTCTCGTTGGAAGGGCAAAAAGAAGGGCCGATCCACACCTACCGCGCGACCGGTGCGATGATGACTTCGTTGCATTATTTTGATAACGGCCGCGTGGCGGCGGTGGGGGATACGGCTGTATGGGTGTTTGATCCGGACAAAGACGAAGCGGCCGTGACATCGTTCGAAAACGCCGTGTTGCTAGGGTATGCGTTCAGCGACGAGGGCGTCGGCGTGGTCACCCGCGATTACGGCGAAAGCCGCGGCGGCACATTGCGTGTTATCACCACGGTGGGTAACGCGGTGCGGGAGATTGCTTTTACGGAAAATTATCGCCACATAGCGGCGGCCGACCGCGGGTTCTATCTTTTGACCGAAACTACGTTGTATCAGGCAGACAGCGCCGGTGTGGCCAAACAGTCGCCCGTTTCGGCTGATAGTTTGATGGTGGTAGAGATGAACGGGAAACCGCTGGTCCTGCGATTGAGTATGCTCACACGCTGTTTGTGGGACGAGTAAGCTACGCAGTTTAACGAAGGAGGAAAACACGATGAGCTTTTTGGTGGATATCGTGTTGATCGGTATATTGTTGGCGGTGGTGACCACCTATGCGCGGAAATCCATTTTTTCCGCCGGCATGGGTACGTTGGCTACGGCCATGGCGGTAACGGCGGCCCTTTTTCTGGCGCCGTTGGCGGCGACGCCTGCGGCGGAGATTACGCTGACACCGCTCACGGAACGTGCGGTGGCAGAGGAGTTTGCCGATATGTATTCCGCTCCGCACCTTGCTACGCCGGAAAAAACGGTGGCCGCATTGCCGTTTGCACAGATGATCGACGAACAGACGGAGTCGTATCGGCGTTTGTTGGAAAAATACCACGCCGATGCGGCGACGGTGGAGGCGGCCTATCGCGCCCACCCCGAAGGCATTACGGTGGTGCACAGCATTGCGGCCCCCTTTGCGACGACACTTACCAAGGCGGGCGTGTTTTTGCTGATCAGCCTTTTGCTGACGGTGGTTTTGCAATTGATCATGCGCCGTATCGAGCAGAATCTTCCGCCGCAACGACGGTATCGCGGATTTAAACGGGTGATTCCGCCGTTGTTTGGTGTGTTGAGCGGCCTTTTGTGGTCGTGGGTGGCAATCATCGTGTTGTCCTGGGTTGTGCCCGTGGCTGCGGAGCAACTGGTGTTTTTGACTCCGGCCGTGTTGCAACAGGCCGATTGGTATCGTTGGCTACATAGTATCAGTCCCTTGGCGTTACTCGAACGGTTTACTTTTGGGTTTCACTGATCCCCCGGGTGAATGAACAAGGAGGTCATACGGTGGCATACATTTTGGATATCGTGGTCATACTGATTGTAGCTTTTTGTGTGTGGCGCGGCTGGCATCATGGATTGATACGCACAGCGGTGATGCTTGTGGGGTTTGCGCTGGCGGCCTTCATTGCCGCACAGGCGGCAACACCGCTGGCTAACGGCATCTACGATACGGCGGTTGCTCCGCGTGTGGAGACGGCGGTCGCGGCGCGGGCGGAAGAGACCGTTGGAAATGAGATCACCGTCGGATTGGATACGTTGTTCGGTGAGGATACGATGCTGATCCCGTATTTCGAGAGTATGGGATGGGATACCGCCGTGCGTGTTCCGTTGGGAGATCGGTCGGAGACGGTCATCGCACAGGCGATAAAACCGGCTGTTGAACAGGTGTTGCAACCGGTGCTGGTGTATCTGATCGAAGCGGTCGTATCCTTGCTGATATTCGTTGTGTTGTTGATTGCCGTATTCCTGTTGTCCCGTTTGCTGGACGCGATATTCCGATTGCCGTTGCTCAAACAGTTGAATCGTTTCGGCGGTTTGGCGGCCGGCTTTTTACAAGGTGTGTTTTGGGCGTTGATATTTACGGCGGTGTTGCAACTCGCTGTCGGTTGCGGGTGGTTCGGCACGGCCGTCACCTCCGATACGGTGGAGCAATCGTTACTGGTCTCGAAACTTTCCAATTGGAATTGGTTGTTTTAGTATAAGTTGATATCCGATTTTCGGGTTATAAAAGAAAGGATTGGCGACCTCATTATGAAATTGATAAACATCAAATGGCAATGGACAGTGCCGAATGTGCTGTCGCTTATTCGTATTGCGTTGCTTCCTGCGTTTGCGGTGTTGTATTTGAACAGCGCTGCCCATCCGTCGTTGCTGATTTGGGCGTTTGCCGTGCTGGTTGTCTCGGGGTTGACCGATTTGTTCGACGGGTGGATCGCTCGCCGATTCAACCAGATCAGCGAAGCGGGCAAACTGTTAGATCCGTTGGCCGATAAGCTCACCCAACTTACCGTTCTGGTCTGTCTTGCCACGCGGTTTCAAGAATTGGTGTGGCTGATGGCGGTTTGCTTATTGAAGGAAGCGGCACAGGTGATCGGCGGACTGTTGCTGTTGCATCGGGGCGACGAGGTGCGCGCGTCGCAGTGGTTCGGAAAAATATGCACGTTTGTGTTCTATTCGGCTATGGCGGCCATTGTTGTGTTCGATACGATGTCGTCGGTCGTGCGCATCGTGCTGGTGGTGTTGGTCGGTGTAATGATGCTTGTTACGTTCCTTGGCTATCTTTCCACCTATATCAGCGCGCGTAAGTCTTTGAAGGAGTAATGAAGTATGGTGTGTTCACGTTGTAAACAACGCCCTGCCACGGTGTTTATCACCCGTATGGAAGGGGATAAAACGATTAACGACGGCTTATGCCTTGTCTGTGCAAAAGAGATGGGGATCAAACCCGTCTGCGATATTATCCAGCAGTTTGGTATGAGCGATGAGGATCTTGAGTCGGTGGATGAGCAGATCTCGGGGATGATGGAAGCGATGGGCGGCGAAGAAGACGGATTTAAACCCGGTGGTGCCGCAACCTTCCCGTTCTTGCAAAACCTGTTCCCCAATATGGGGGCGGAAGAGACGACCGAAAAGCCGCAGGAGGCATCGGAAAAGGGGAAGGGCAAGTCTAAGGACAAGCCGTCTCGCCGTCCGAGTGCGCTTGAGCAATATTGTACCGACCTCACCGCCCGTGCCCGCGACGGTAAGATCGGCCGCATCATCGGGCGCGAACGGGAACTGTATCGCGTGACCCAGATCCTTTGCCGCCGCACCAAAAACAACCCGTGCCTGATCGGTGAGCCGGGTGTGGGTAAGACCGCCATTGCGGAAGGACTCGCACTGCGAATTGCGGCAGGTAACGTGCCCGCCCGTTTGCAGGAAAAAGAGATCCATCTGTTAGATCTCACGGCCTTGGTAGCCGGCACACAGTTCCGCGGGCAGTTTGAAAGCCGCATCAAGGCGTTGGTAGACGAGGTGCGAGCCAAAGGAAACGTCATTCTGTTTATCGACGAGATCCACAATCTGGTGGGGACGGGCGATGCCGAAGGCAGTATGTCGGCAGCCAACATTTTGAAGCCGGCCCTTTCCCGCGGGGAGATTCAGGTCATCGGCGCCACTACCTTTAACGAATATCGCAAGCATATTGAAAAGGATGCCGCGCTGGAGCGCCGTTTCCAACCGGTTACGGTGGAAGAACCCTCGGTGGAAGAGGCCAAAGCGGTGTTGCGCGGTATCAAAGAGTATTATGAGCAGTTCCACGGTGTGCGTGTGAGTGACGAGATACTTACCCGCGCGGTCACGTTGTCCGAGCGATATATTACCGACCGTTTTCTGCCCGATAAAGCGATCGACCTGTTGGACGAAGCGTGTGCGGCGGCGGCTCTCGAAAACAAAGAGGCCGACCGTTATGCCGCCTATCAGCGGGAGATCACACTGATGAAGAAGGAAGAAGAACGCCATATGGCGGCGGATGCAGTGGATTACGAGGCGTTGGCGCGTGTACGTGCCGAACTGATGAAGAGCGAGCAGGAGGCGGCGGCCATTCGCGAAGCCGCTACCGAAGCGCCGCTCCTCGACCGCCATTTGGCCAAGGTCATCGAACTGTGGACCGGTATTCCGGCCGCTAAAGTGCAGGAAAGCGAACTTTCGCGCCTGTCCGGCATGGAAGAGCGACTCTCGACTCATATCATCGGCCAAGAAGAAGCGGTGCGTCTGGTGGCCGCTGCCGTGCGTCGCAGTCGGGTGCAGATCAGTCCCCGTCGTCGTCCCGCCTCTTTTCTGTTTGTCGGCCCCACGGGGGTGGGAAAGACGGAACTGGTAAAGGTGCTCGCGCGTGACCTGTTCGATACGCCCGATGCACTTATTCGTCTTGATATGTCGGAATTTATGGAAAAGCACGCGGTATCGCGCCTCATCGGGTCACCTCCGGGTTATGTCGGTTATGACGAAGCGGGGCAGCTCACCGAAAAGGTGCGCCGCAAGCCGTATTCGGTGCTGTTGTTCGACGAGATCGAAAAGGCGCACCCCGACGTGCTGAATATTCTGTTGCAGATCTTGGACGAAGGACGCGTGACCGACGCGCATGGTCGCACGGTGAATTTTGAAAATACCGTGTTGGTGATGACTTCGAACGCCGGAAGCGAATTGTCGAACACCATGATGGGCTTCGGTAAGAGCGCGGGCGAGGCAGGGCGCGACAAAGCAATGAAAGCCCTGTCGGATTTCCTGCGTCCCGAATTCTTAAGCCGTGTGGACGAAGTGGTGTATTTCCGTCCGCTCGATGCGGGGGATTACACGCGCATTGCGGCGCTGTTGCTGGACGAGTTGCGAGAGCCGCTTGCCGAGCGGGGCATCACCTTCTGCTATGACGAGGCGGTGCCTGCGGTATTGGCAGAGCGATCCGCCGACGGCAAGCGAGGTGCGCGTGATCTCCGAGTGGCGATTCGCCGCGAGGTGGAGGACAAACTCGCGACCTTGTTGGTGGACCGCTGTGAACAGCCGCCCACGTCGGTCACGGTCGGTGTGAACGATGGCGCCATCACGCTGACGGCGGTGTGAGAATCGTGTTATAGTATGGGTAATAAAAAGGCCACGCGATATCGCGTGTGCGGTTAGGGATAAAAATAGAGAGAATGCACTTTCGATAAGCATTCTCTCTATTTATTTTGGTGGATATTCACTTGACTTCGAAAGGTGCTGTGACCCTTGGCCCCCTTGCCTAAAGGGGGCTGGCATTTTCGAGGAGCGAAGCGAGGAGAAAATGACTGGGGGATTCTTTTAGACCGAGCGCTATGCAGATAAGCCCTATACAACTCTCTGCCAGCGATGTTGTTTGAAAATCGCAAAACGATTTTCAAACAACGAGAAGACGCGCGTTTCAAACATTTTCTTATCGTCGATTCGCGCTCATGCCGCGCAGGCACAACTTTCTTGTAAGAAAGTTGCAAAGAACGCGGGGAACCTTTCCGATAGGTTCCCCACACCCCTCCCAAACGGCTCAAGGGGCAGCCAGCCCCTTGAGAATCCCGCCGACTTATGTGACAACCCGCAGATTTCTGCGGCATTCATCCAATCCCCACCCACAACTCCCATATCGCGTGGCCTTTTTTTGTTGTGGCAGTAGGGCGGGGGCTTGTCTCCCGCCGTTTTGCGACCGATCGCGCAATGTGGCGCGGGCGTTGTAGGGACGGGTCTCCGACCCGTCCGCACCGCGACCGGTCGCACTCCCGCGGTGGGCGTCGTAGGGTGCGACGCACCGCGGGAGTGATGCATAAAATGGAGTTCGAGTGTTTATGTGGAATCCCCCCGAGCCAAACCGACGGCTTGGCTCGACCCCCTTTCTTACGAAAGGGGGTCTTTGCGGTCGTCCGCGTGAATTGCACCAAATCGGAACGGGTGCGCAGGGGAGGCGTTCCATCGCCGCCCGTAGATTGCGATGTGTTTTCGATGGGCGGCAGGTTGCCGCCCCTACCGCACAACCGGGGCGTGCGGTAGGGCGTGAAAACGGTCGGGTCGGGAGACCCGTCCCTACGCGTTGGTGCCAATTCCGCAAACGCGCGGACGGGACGTCGAGGCGCCGTCCCCTACCGCGTATATACAACACGGCTCGTGCATTCGGAGGACGGGACGTCGAGGCGCCGTCTCCTACTTGGTGCCCATCACCCGCGGCGAAATTCCTTCGGAATATTCAACAAATAATCCGCTGACACCTTAAAAAAGCGGCAAAATTCCACGATGTCTTGCAAACTGGGTTCGTATCGCCCACATTCGATGTAGGAAACCTTTCGCTGGCTCATGTGTACCGCGAGTCCCAGCTCGGTCTGGTTCATATCCATATCTTCGCGCAAATTGCGGATTTTCTCGCCAAACGTCAACGTCATTTCTGTCACCTCAGGGAATAGTGTACCTTAGACAGAAAGTTTCTATTGACAAATAGAAGCAAAACATCTAAAATATTGCTTGGACAGTTTCTATCTAAGCAATATTTTTGGCCTTTGCGTATCATTGCCATGAGATAGGGCGAGAAGGAGGAGCAGTATGAAAAAATATGTGGTGTGGGTATTGATCGCGGTTCTGGTGTCGGTGATGATGCCGGCGGGAACAATTGCCGATGCGGCAGAAACGGGCGGATATTATTACACTTACGAAGTTGCCGACGGCGCGGCGACGATCGTGCAGGTTGATACGTCCATCAACGGTAACATCACCGTTCCGTCAACGCTCGGCGGATACCCTGTGACCGGTATCGGCGACGGAGCGTTTAATTACTGTGATTCACTTACGGCGATAACTCTACCGTATGGGATAACCACGATTGGCGATAATGCATTTGCGTCGTGTTTTTCATTGAAAACCGTAGAAATTCCAAGCAGTGTAACCGATGTCGGTGCATATGCATTTAGTAATTGCGGACTCACTGCGGTGACTCTCCCTGACAGCGTGACGGCGATAGGAGAAGGGGCTTTTTTTGCGTGTGATTCACTTCAAACAGTGACGTTTGGAAAGAACATAACGAGACTGGAAGCCGAATTGTTTATGAATTGCGATTCGCTTTCTTCCGTAACGATACCGAACGGCATTACAAGTATCGGTGATGGTGCGTTTTGGTCTTGCGATGCGCTCACAGCGGTCGAGATACCGAACGGAGTGGTAAGTATCGGAGAAAAAGCGTTTGAGTGTTGCTATTCACTTGCATCGATAACGATACCGGACAGTGTTATAAGCATCGGTGCCGATGCCTTTTTTGACACCGAAATTTTCGGCAATTCTTCCAACTGGGAAGACCATGCCTTGTATATCGACCGCCATTTGATTCGGGTGGACGAATACGAAATAGAGGGAACGTACACATATGCAATAAAAGAAGGCACGAAAACGATTGCGGATGCCGCTTTCCGGTGGTGTCAGTCTCTTACGGCGGTGACACTGCCCGACAGCGTCACGCATGTTGGGGATTACGCGTTTCAAGAGTGTGAATCCCTTCGATCTGTGACGATACCCGATAGTGTGGTGAATGTAGGAGCGGGTGCGTTCAGTAGCTGCACTTCGCTTACGACGGCTGTGCTGTCGCCGCAGGTAACCAATATTTGCGACGAACTGTTTTGGGGTTGTGAGCAACTTTCCACGGTGACAATGTCGAAGGATGTAACAACAATTGGGGCACATGCGTTTGACGGTTGTTCTGTGCTTACCGCGTTAGAGATCCCGACCGGTGTGACAACCATAGATGAGTATGCGTTTTATCGTTGTGCGGCACTCGATAATATTACACTTTCCGATGCGGTTACTTCCATTGGCATAGAGGCGTTTACCGGGACGGGATATTTCAATCGAAGCGAGAATTGGGAAGATAAGGTGCTGTATATCGGCCGTCACTTGATCGCCGTTACGCCGGGATTCAGCGGGGAATTTTCCGTAAAAGAAGGCACTAAGACGATCGCAGGCGGCGCATTTGACAGGGAATCTGCACTTACCGCTGTAACGATCCCCGCCGGAGTGATAACGGTGGGAGATCACGCATTTGAAGACTGTAATTCGTTGGAGAAAGTGACGCTTTCCGACGGCGTGCTGACAATAGGAGACTATGCGTTCAATAGTTGTCCGATCGAACACGTTGATCTGCCGGTATCCGTAACCAAAATCGGAAACAACGCCTTTGGTTGGCACTACTCGTGCACCAACATATACTACGGTGGTTCCAAAGAGCAAGCGGACGGCATTGATATGGGAGAGAAAAACAAATATTTGCTCAACGCCACGTGGCATTACAACAGCGGTGCGGTGCGTCTCGGCAACGTAGACGGCAACGATGCGGTAAACTCCACCGATGCGCGTCTGGTGTTGCAATACGCGGTGAAGAAGATCCACGCCGATGCGCTCGACATTACCGCCGCCGACGTGGACGGCAACGGTGCGGTGGATTCCACCGACGCGCGTCTCATATTGCAGTATGCCGTGAAGAAAATTGATAAATTTC
>JAZNTV010000034.1:0-6591 GCA_045591985.1 Acutalibacteraceae bacterium | reverse complement strand
CGGCGACGACGGGTGGTTGCACCCTTGCGCGCTGTTGTTTTTGCAGCTGCCATGATCTGTCCCTCCTTATTTCTTCTTGTTGGCGATCGTCTTCTTGGGACCCTTGCGGGTACGGGCATTGGTCTTGGACCGCTGTCCGCGTACCGGCAGGCCCTTGCGATGACGCAGGCCACGGTAACTGCCGATCTCGATCAAACGCTTAATGTCAAATGCCACATCGCGGCGAAGGTCACCTTCCACCGTGTAGTTCTTGTCAATGTGATCACGGAGCTTCGACACGTCGTCTTCCGAAAGATCACGAACGCGGATGTCGGGATCCACGCCGGTCGCCGCGAGGATGTCGCAGGCGGATTTGCGGCCGATACCGTAAATATAGGTCAGGCCGATTTCGATGCGTTTATCTCTGGGCAGGTCAACACCAGCAATACGCGCCATAGTTTCTTACCTTCCTTTCGTGGGAGCAGTTGTTGCTCCGCATTAAGAATGCAGCAATCAGCCCTGACGCTGCTTGTGTTTCGGGTTTTCGCAAATGACCATGATACGGCCCTTGCGCTTAATGATCTTGCACTTGTCGCAGATTTTCTTCACAGAAGGTCTGACTTTCATAATTATGACCGTTCCTTTCTTGACAGGTTGAAAGCGGGACGATTACTTAGTACGCCAAGTAATGCGGCCCTTGGTCAGGTCGTACGGCGACATTTCCACCGTGACCTTGTCTCCGGGCAGGATGCGGATGTAGTTCATGCGCAACTTGCCCGAAATGTGTGCCAGTATACGGTGACCGTTGGCGAGCTCCACCTGAAACGTGGCGTTCGGAAGCGCTTCGATAACGGTACCTTCCAATTCGATAACATCCGATTTCGACATACGGAATAACCTCCTTACTCACAGGCGGTCATGATGACCGGCCCATCCGACGTGATGGCTATGGTGTGTTCAAAATGGGCAGACAAGCTGCCGTCCTTCGTCACGGTTGTCCAACCGTCGCCGAGGATCTTCACCTCGTGCGAACCGGCATTGACCATCGGTTCGATGGCTAAGGTCATGCCCGGAAGCAGACGCGGTCCGCGTCCGGGTGTTCCGAAGTTGGGTACACTGGGATCTTCATGTAGGTCCGTGCCTACGCCGTGGCCGACAAACTGCCGTACCACCGAGTAACCACGCACCTCGACATACCGTTGCACGGCCGCGCCGATATCGCCGACCCGATTGCCCGCCTTCGCCGCGCGAATGCCTTCATACAGGCTTTCTCTCGTGGCATCGATCAGAGCTTTCGCTTCGGGAATAATATCTCCCGCGGCGAAGGTCGCGGCGTTATCGCCGTGGTAACCGTTGAGGTAAGCACCCACGTCAATGCTGACGATGTCGCCGGCTTTGATTACCTGCTTACCGGGTATGCCGTGGATGACCGTACCGTTGACGGAAATACAAGCGGAAGCGGGAAACCCGCCGTAGCCGAGGAAAGAGGGGACAGCGCCCGCACTTTCGATGAATCGGCGGATGAGGCGGTCGATCTCACCGGTGGTTACCCCCGGCTCGACCGCCTCACCGCCAAGCTTCAACGCCTTAGCGGAAATGACGCAAGCTTCTTTCATCTCGCGCAGTTCCCGACTGTTTTTGATGGCGATCATAGCAGCCTCCGATTACGCATCGACAGCCGCCAAGGTCAAACGAGTGGTATCGGCCACTTCTTCCTGACCTTCCACGATCACGAGCTTGCCGCATGCGGAATAATAATCCTTCAAGGGCTCAGTCTGTTCGTGGTACACCTTCAAACGATCTTGCACCGTCTCGGGCATATCGTCCTTGCGCTGAACAAGGGTGTCGCCGCAGCGATCGCACACACCTTCCACCGCCGGCTTTTTATAGTCGAGGTGGTAGGTAGCGCCGCACTTCAGGCAGACACGGCGGCCGGATACACGCCGGGCAATCGTTTCGTCCGCGACTTCAATGTCGATGACGCGGTCGATCACGATACCCATACGGTCCAGCGCCTCGGCCTGCGGAATGGTGCGCGGAAAGCCGTCGAGGATGAAGCCGTTTTGGCAATCGTCCTCTGCCAGACGGTCCTGAATGATGCCGATAACGACTTCATCCGGAACCAACTGGCCGGCGTCCATATAGGACTTGGCTTTCACACCCATTTCGGTGCCGCTTTTCAGCGCTTCACGGATAATGTTACCCGTGGAGATAGTGGGGATTTGCAAATGATCACTGATGATCTCCGCCTGCGTGCCTTTACCGGCACCGGGCGCGCCTAACAGAATCAGATTCATACCTTTTCCTCCGATCACTCAAGGAAGCCCTTGTAGTGACGCATCATCATCTGGCTTTCGATCTGCTGGGTGGTCTCCAAGGCGACCGACACAACGATCATGATCGAGGTACCGCCGATGGTCAAACCATACACCTGCGTCGCCATACCGAACAACGTCGGGAAGAGGGCGATCACGCCGAGGAACAGCGCACCGATAAAGGTGATCTTGTTCAACACGCGCTTGATGTAATCCGAGGTGGGCTTGCCCGGACGGTAGCCGGGGATCGCACCGGAATTCTTGCGCAGATTATTGGCCATTTCCACGGGATTATACTGGATAGTCACGTAGAAGAACGCAAAGCCAATGATCAACACGAAGTACAGCAGTACGTAGAACCAGCTGTCATAAGCAAACAGCTTAAAGAACCAGTTGTCGCCCAGCGCGAACATCTCTTTGATGATGTTCGGCAACTGCACGATGGACACCGCCAGAATGATCGGCATAACACCGGACATGTTGACCTTCACCGGAATGAAGGTGCTCTGGCCGCCGTACATCTTGCGACCCACCACACGCTTCGCGTACTGCACCGGAATGCGGCGCTCGGCGTTGGTGATGAGAATGATGAAGGCGATCATCGCGAGGAACAGCGCCACGATGATGATCGCGAGCGCGATCCTCCAAATACCGGTCTTCGCCTCGCCTGCCAGAAGCAGGTGCACACCGCTCAGGATGTAGCCCTGGTACAACACGACGAGCGCGCTGGGCAGACGGGAGAGGATACCGGCGAACAGCAAAATGGAAATACCGTTACCGATGCCCTTTTCGTTGATCTGCTCGCCGAGCCACATCATCAATGCGGAACCGGCGGCAAAGCAGAGAACGATCACAATGGCCGCAAACACACCGCCGAAGCCCTTATCGGCACCATCGACCAGTGCATGGTAGTTGTTGCGCACCATGAAATAGTACGCCGTACCAAGCAACAGACCGAGGCCGACCGTGGCAAAACGGGTAATCTGGCTGAGCTTTTTACGGCCCGCCTGACCTTCCTTGGACAAACGCTCCAAGGCGGGGATCGCCACCGTGAGCAACTGGATGATAATGCTGGCATTGATGTAGGGTTGGATGCTGAGGGCGAAGATGCTGGTGTTGGAGAAACCGCCACCGGACATCATCGTAAGGAAGTTCATGATCTCGCTGGTGCTGGCGTCGGTGGCCGCTTTAACGGCCGCCACGTCCACAAAGGGAACCGAGATGGCAGAACCGATACGGAACACCAAAATGATCAGCAGGGTGAAGAGAATCTTCTTACGAAGATCAACGACCTTCCATGCATTGCGCAGAGTCTGAAACATCTCAGATCACCTCAGCCTTTCCGCCCGCCGCCTCGATCTTTGCCTTAGCGGACTCGGAATAGGCTGCGGCTTTCACAGTGAGTTTCTTGGTCACTGCACCATTGCCCAGCACTTTAACGCCGTCATACGCCTTCTTGATGATACCTGCCGCCTTAAGCGCATCGGCATCGACCGTAGCGCCGTCCTCAAATACATTGAGTGCCGCCAGATTCACAATGGCATACTTCGTAGCGAAAATGTTGTTGAAACCTCTTTTCGGGATACGGCGCTGCAAAGGCATCTGGCCGCCTTCAAAACCGGGCTGCATACCGCGACCCGCTCTTGCCTTTTGGCCCTTATGACCCTTACCTGCCGTCTTACCCTGACCCGAACCGGCACCGCGGCCGATTCGCTTAACCTCCCGAACGGAGCCGGGAGCGGGAGAAAGCTCTTGCAGTTTCATTGTTCGCACCTCCTTCTTACGCGTTGGTTACCTCGACGAGGTGGATGATTTTGGTGATCTTGCCCTGCGTTGCCGCATTGACGGGCTGTTCCACCGTGTCGCCAACCTTGCGAAGGCCCAGGGCATTCGCCGTGGCGATCTGATCTTTCTTGCAACCAATCAGGCTGCGGACCAGCTTAATGCTGACGGTTTCCGTCTTCTTCTTAGCCATTTCCCAGCCCTCCTGTTACTCAAAAATTTCCTTGGCAGTCTTGCCACGGTTGGCAGCGGCTTCCTCCGCCGTGCGCAGTCGGGAGAGACCGTTCATAACAGCACTCACGACGTTGCAGGGGTTGTTGGAACGCAGCGCCTTTGCACGGATATCCGCAATGCCGGCGGCTTCTGCCACCGCACGCACCGCACCGCTTGCGATGATACCGGTACCGGGAGCGGCGGGCTTCAAAAGCACTTCGCCTGCGCCGAATTTACCGATGATCTCATGCGGGATCGTGGTGCCCTTGCGGGAGATGGTGATGAAGTTCTTTTTGGCATCTTCGATACCCTTGCGGATCGCATCCGGAACTTCGCTCGCCTTACCGAGACCGAAACCGACTTTACCGTTACCGTCGCCCACCACGACCAGCGCGGAGAACTTGGAGATACGGCCGCCCTTCACCGTCTTGCTGACGCGGTTGATAGCGACGACGTTTTCGATGTACTCGGACACATTGGATTTGTTGTTTTCAAATCTGGCCAAAGTTTTTCTCCCCTTCCTTTAGAACTTGAGGCCGCCCTCACGGGCGCCTTCGGCCAGCTCCTGCACGCGGCCGTGGTACACATAGCCACCGCGGTCGAACACGACCTCGGTAATCCCCTTCGCAGCAGCGCGTTCGGCGATCAACAGACCGACCTTCTTCGCGCCTTCCTTGTTGCCGCCGTTCGCGCCGAAATCCTTCTCGACACTGGACGCCGCCGCAAGCGTTACGCCCTGCACATCGTCGATCAGCTGGGCGTAGATGTGGCAGTTGGAGCGAAACACGTTGAGACGGGGACGCTCGGCCGTACCGGAAATTTTACCGCGCACACGCAAATGACGGTGCAGACGGGCCTTGTTGCTGTCTTTCTTGCTCACCATAGCGGTCACTCCTCCTTTTACTTCTTACCCTTGGCGCCGGTCTTACCTTCCTTACGGTGGATGACCTCGTCAGTGTATTTGATGCCCTTGCCCTTGTACGGCTCGGGCGGACGCTTGCCGCGGACTTCGGCAGCAAACTGGCCAACCAGCTGCTTGTCGGCACCGCTGATGATGATCTTGTTCGGACCCGGCACTTCGATTTCGATGCCTGCCGGCTCATCCATGAACACCTGATGGCTGTAGCCCAGGTTCATCACAAGCTGCTTGCCCTGCTTCGCCACACGGTAACCGACGCCGTTAACGTCCAGTTCCTTCTTGTAGCCGGTCGACACACCTTCCACCATGTTTGCGATCATGGTGCGGGTGGTGCCGTGCAGAGAGCGGTTTTCTTTTTCGTCGTTGGGGCGGGTAACCGTCACTTCGTTGCCTTCGATGGCGATCGCCATGTTCGGGTTGGGAGCGTAGGTCAAAGTACCCTTCGGGCCCTTCACGGTAACGACACCGTCAGCGAAAGAAACTTCCACGCCGGCGGGAATGGTAATGGGTTTACGTCCAATTCTCGACATATCGTTCTACCCCCTTACCAAATGAACGCGAGGACTTCGCCGCCCACGTTCTCACGGCGCGCCTTTTTATCGGTCATAACGCCCTTCGAAGTGGAAACAATGGCGGTGCCGATGCCCTTCATGACCTTCGGCATTTCCTCACTGCTGGAATAGATGCGCAGGCCGGGCTTGGACACACGGCGCAGGCCCTGAATGACCGGAGTCTTGGACGAACCCTGGTATTTCAGAGCGACGCGAATGATGCCCTGCTTGTCATCTTCGATGATCTGATAGTTCTTGATGTATCCCTCGTCAACAAGAATCTGGGCAATAGCCTTCTTCATGTTGGAAGCGGGGATATCCACCGAGTCGTGCTTAGCCGAGCTTGCATTACGGATTCTCGTCAGCATATCGGCGATAGTATGGGTGATTTGCATTCCGTCAACCTCCTTTAAGCTATTACCAACTGGCCTTCTTCACGCCGGGAATTTCGCCCTTATAAGCGAGTTCCCGGAAGCAGATACGGCACACGCCGTATTTGCGGAGATACGCATGGGGACGACCGCAGATCTTGCAGCGGTTGTACGCGCGCGTCGAAAACTTTGCGGGTCTTTGCTGTTTGAGCTTCATAGAAGTCTTTGCCACGTGAGTCCCCTCCTTATCTCTCGAACGGAGCGCCCATCAAAGAGAGCAGCTCGCGTCCTTCTTCGTCGGTGTTGGCGGTGGTAACGAAGCAGATGTCCATACCACGCACCTTGTCGATCTTATCGTAGTCGATCTCCGGGAAGATCAACTGTTCCTTCAGGCCCATGTTGTAGTTGCCGCGGCCGTCGAAGGAGTTCGGGTTGATACCGCGGAAGTCGCGCACGCGGGG
>JAZNTV010000033.1:0-40752 GCA_045591985.1 Acutalibacteraceae bacterium | reverse complement strand
TGGGTCACCAACAAACGACATACACCATGCGGTGTGTGTCGTTTGTTTTTTAAAATCGGGGATTCGAAACGACCTCCAAACTCCGCGAGCAAGGCGAGCGAGGAGTTTGGGAGAAAGTGCCGGTGGCACTTTCGATAGCCGGAGAAGAGAATCCCCGATGGGTCACCAACAAACGACATACACCATGCGGTGTGTGTCGTTTGTTTTTTAAAATCGGGGATTCGAAACGACCTCCAAACTCCGCGAGCAAATACAACCAAAACAACACGTGAGGGCTTTTCATAAAAGCCCTCACGTGCGTGGTTAAGCTTACTTTTTCAATACGTAGAATACGCCTTGGAATGCGGGAATGGTGATCGGTAAGGTCGTGGCAGGGGTAAGCGTTTCAGTCTCGCCGGTTTCGGGAATCATTTTCAGCAATTCCTTACATTCCGGCAGGTTTACAGTGCCGATGTAGTCACCGGCCCCCATATTGCACAGGAAGACGATCAGTTCATCGCCGTTTGTACGTATGTGCGAAAGAATACGGCAGGAAACGATCTCGGTGGGGGAGATCTCCAAATTGCCGCCATAGCAACTGAAAGTCGGGTTGAGATGATCGGGCGTTAGACGAACAGTGGCGGGCAATATATCGCGAACCGCCGCATAATCACGTCCGCTGACAAAATGCAGTTTGCCTTCGGCGCGCAACGAAAGCAACGTCATATAATGCGGCGAACGTTCACCGCTTTCACGGGTGAATTCCGGTAGACGATCGGCTGCAATCACCGTTCCGCCCGCTTCGATGAAAGCGAGTATTTTTTCGAAACCGGCTTCACGCAATACGTAAGCACAGGGGAGAACGAGGCATTCGTAACGGCGGGCCAGCACTTGCATTACATTGCCGTCCAGTGTAGCGTTGATCAATTCGTTTTCGTCGATATAATCAAAGTCGATCTGGCGCTTCAACAAGGCCCAAGAGGCATCGATCAAACTCTTATCCAACTGATGCATAGCGGCGTCTTGACCGTAGTTGCGTTCGTGTTCCGTGGGACGGAAGGAGGCCCACGCCGCGTTTTCGGGATACAAAACGGCGGCACGGCTGTATCGCACCCCTTGCCGCAGTGCCAAGCCTAAACGGGCGGTATACGCATTCCAGTTTTGCAGTTGTTCATCGTTGTATTTGTCCAGTACGTAATAGGAGTGGATCTGATTGACGCCTTGTGCGTAATGCCAGTTCATCGAAGCCTTCGCCCATTCGATCGGCAAACGCATCTGTGCCCAGCGTTCTTCCATGTCCGACGCTTCCGACATACACGTCTCTTTGCCGTATACGTCGGCAAACGAAGCCGCCAGACGGGCGATAGGCATCTTTTCGTCGTTCATCATAAACAGCGGTGCACTGCCGAGAATATCAATGCCGGGATACCCCGTTTCTTTGGCGGAACGATAATACGACCCGTAGTTTGCAACGTGTGCTGTAAGGTGTTCTTCCTCTAACATATGTCCCGACAATACGGTATTGTGTTCCAAACACCAGTCGTTGATCACCTTGAAAAAGTTCCGGGAGATCAGATCGGATACCAGTTCCCAGTAGTCGCAACGGCGGCGTATCCAATCCGGGCCGCTGCCGGTACATACGGCGGCTAACGCCAAGCCGACATCATACCCGTAACGTTCGGCAAACTGCTTGTCAAAATCTTTGCCCCACGGCAACAGCGGATAACTGGCTTCCGGAATGTTCCAGGCGATCAGCGACGGTTCGTCGGTGAAAAACGCTTTCATATTCTTTCCGAACTCGTCGCCCATACGTTCGGCGTATTTGGCATAGGTGCAATCGATAAAAGCGCGGGTGGCATCGGGATTGAACAGATCCACGTAACGACGCGGTTCACTGTGGGAGTGTACTACGTGGGTAGAATCGTATAAACGGCGTTCGACGAACATCCAGATGAAATATTCTCCTTCCGGAATTCGAAAGCGTAAAGTGCCGCGCCCGTTGCCGGTGTTTGTGACATCGATCGGGTCGGAAGCACCGTCGGCCGGTACCAGCAACACACTGATCAATCGTCCGTCCGGCACGTCCATACGGTAGTCTTTCGGGCCGCTTTGGGCCAGCCAATATTTTAAGCAAACGATACCGAGCGATTCAAAATCAGGATCCACGTCCAACACGGCACCGCCCGCCGTGCCGGACGGGTACCCCTTTTCGTCATAGATCCACGTGCTCATACCGCTTTTGATAAACGTGCGGAACCCTTTTTCTACGTCTTCCCACTTCTTCTCGTTATCGGGGAAATCCGGGGTGTAATCGATATTGCCTACCACACCGCCGAAGCCCTGCCGTTTATACTGCGCGACCCACTTGTCAGCGTTGTTGATACGCTCGTGAATAATGGGGTAGACGCCGTACTCTCGCGGCGGGCTTTTGAAATCCTTTTTCCAACTCATGACACGTTCTCCTTTGCTGTATAAAAATATTTCCATTTACCGCTTCGCCAACGGTATACCGTCGATACCGCACGAACGGTCTCATCCAACGCCAGACCGATCCAACAACCGATCAATCCCCATCCCATCGGAATGGATAACAGGTACGCAAGACCTACGCTGAACACCCAACAGGACACCAACAAGATCTTTAACGTATAGGTTACGTCGCCGGCGGCACGTAACGCGTATTCATACACATGACTTACGGCGCGTGCCTGTTCGGTCACGATATCCACAAGGAAGATACCGAGAGACAAATCGATGATCCACGCGTTGTCGGTGAACAGCGAAAGCAAAGGGGCACGCATGGCAACGATGACGGACGAAACCAAGAGGTTCACGACGATCGTCACCTTAACCACCGTCCGATTCAGCTGGTTGGCGTGTTCATACCGACCTGCGCCGCACAAACGTCCGATCAACAGGGAGTTGGCGTTGCCTACGCTGACGCTGAACAGATATGCGTAGCTCAATATGTTGGTGAAATACACTTTGGCGGAAAGCGCTGTCGGTCCCAACTCGGCAATGAAAGCGTTTGTAATCACTTGTGAGATGGTAAACGATCCACCGGATAAGCCCGTCGGCAAACCGATACGTAACACGTTTCCGATGAAGCGGGGAAACTCCCGCCGTGTCGGACGTTTCATCGGAACGGCGGTGCGTATGAAAGCGATAACGGCAATCGCAAGCGACAGTATCTGACCCGCGACCACGGCGAGAGCGATACCGCGCACGCCCGTGACCAAGGGGTGAGTAGCGTAATGCACCACGTATATGCTGAGCAAAAGGTTACAAACGTTACTGGCCAGACCGGAAATGATCGTAGAACGCGGATGACCGTAACAGCGAAGCAAGGCAAGCATGATCGACGAAGCGGCAGAGACGACCAACGCCAACATGCGTATGCGGAAATACAAAAGTGCCTCTTCATATACCGTGCCTTCCAAATTCATACAACGCACGATAGGAGCAGCGAAAACGGCAAGCAGAACCCCGCACAGAAGGCCGGCAACGATGCACAGTACAACAGAGGCGGCGGTCGTTTTAGCGGCACGGTCGATCTTTTCGGCGCCGATATCGTTGCTGACGACTACCGTAGCGCCGATGGCAATCACCGAAAAGAACAACGAAAACATATTGATAAGCGGCATTACCGCACCCGTTGCGGCAACCGCGTCTTCGGAATAGCCGCTGAGCACAGCGGTGTTTACCGTGCCGAGAAGCACGTTGAACACGTTTTCCAGAAACATCGGCAGAGCCAATGAGACCAAGTTTACCGTGCCGAGCGATGTGGTGACCGATAAAATATGCTTATCAAATTTCGTTGCCGTAGCGGTATCGGGCGGGGGATACCCCGGTTCTTTTTTTGAAAACTTTTGAAAAATACGACGCATCTTTATACCCCACCTCGGTTGCTATGCGCTCGACGGCGCAGTCGGTCGTGAGCAGGAGATTTTGCGCAATCTCAATACGGATCGTTTCAAGCATTCGGAAGATCGAAACCTTGAAAAAGCGGTGAAACTGCTGGTTCAAATAGTCAAAATTATAGGATAACTCTTTTTCCAAAATGTCGCCTGTCAATTTTCGGGGGTAATTGTCGTACAGATAGGCGATGACGGTATACATTCGCTGTTCGCTGATGGCGCCGGGTTTTTGCTCCGACAACGTCGATAAACGGCGCAGCTGCAGAAAGGCCTGCTGTACCGAACACGCACAGTCGATCTCCCAGTTTTCCATGCGGATATAACGGCGGGTGATGGCCTCTGTGATGGTGGCGAGCAACCGATTTTCTCCGGCAATGCCTTCGATATGCAACTGTTTCGGCAACGTCACAAACCCATGCGAAGCGCGATCCGTTATGGCGGCTTCATCGATCTCCACGCGCTCTATGGAAGGGTGGCGGAAATGAATATAACGGATCTGATACCGCGAATCCTTTGTCCCGAAATGTAAAATATCGGGTTCAAAAAGAAAACAATCGCCCTTTTTCAGATGGTACTCTGTCCCGCCTTCGTTGAAGAACATTTCGCCTTCGGTTACCACGTAAAAAATATAATCCTCCGACACGCGCCGAATATTTTGATGCAATCCCGTTTGTATATCCTGCCCGATCAGTGTGACGGTCGGAAGAACGTTGGCGTCGTAACGGAAAAAGACCATATCCGCACCTCTTTAACATTGTAATTCAACGACTTAAACATACTGTAAATCAGTAAGAATGTCAAGGTATAATAGCCGTTCTAAATGGTAAAATAGCGAGTTGTTAATTTTTGGTTTTTTTTGCTTCATTGAATTGACTTTATACCGTAAGGATGATAAAATGATAGTCGGAGAGGACTGAACAGTCGCGTGCGGGATACCGCATGAGGAAAGTCCGAGCACCACAGGGCAGGATAACGGCTAACGGCCGCCGGGGGTGACCCCAGGGAAAGTGCAACAGAGATATACCGCCGTAGATTTACGGTAAGGGTGGAAAGGCGAGGTAAGAGCTCACCGGCACACGGGAGACCGTGTGGCCATGTAAACCCTATTCGGTGCAACGCCGACAGAAGCGATACATCGGCCCGATGTGCTTCGACGGGCGGCTGGAGTCGTGTGGCAACACACGATCGAGATAGATGACTGTTCACGACAGAACTCGGCTTATAGGTCCTCTCTCAAAGGGCGGCTCGTAAGGGCTGCCCTTGTTAAATAAAAGGAAAGGCGGTGTGACATATGTCCAAATCTCCGAAACGCAAGACAACGCACTCTGCACAGCAGGGCGAGCAGTTATCGGCTACGTTACGTGATGTCTTGACACGCCGCGGCGATTCCGATAGCGTGATAGCACAGGCGCTGGCCGATATCACGAACGAAGGCGAATTGCGTCATATTTATCTGGTACTTACCGAAAAAACGTTGTATTTGATGGTGTCGGCATACAGCGATGAAATGCTGTTCTCGGGTGCCGGTAAACCCAAACGACCGCTTTTTATTGAGGATATTGCAGAGGTGCATGCCTTCGCACTGTCCGATATCACGAAACCGCAGATCATCCATCAGGTTGTCGGCGGTCTGTTTGTAATTCATTTCAACGGGGAGGAACGATGGATTTGCCGTTTTTCCGGTGCGCGCATGCGGGAAATGACACATTTGCTTCATGAAATGAACACGTTGCTCAGTGATAATAAAGCGGAAGAGACGCCGAGCGTGCCGCATCCCGGTGGAAAACGGCGTGGTCATATGCGTGAAGACGTTCCGGTCTGTTGTCCGAAATGCGGTATGCCATACCCTGAAAAAGGACGGCAGGTTTGCCCGAAATGTATGGAAAAACGCACGGTGTTTATGCGGGTGTTGAAATACTTTACGGTTTATAAAAAACAGCTAGTTGTCCTTTTTTCCTGCATTTTCCTCTCGGGAGTCTTTAATGCGGTCTGGCCGTATATGACGGGAACGTTGCTATACGATAAGGTACTTGGAAAAGATGTGGATTTGGCGCAATCCTTGGGCTTTGGCGGCAATTTAGTGCTAATGCTCGGTGCGTTGGTGCTGTGCATGGTAGCGATCAAATTGCTTCAGCAAATAACGGGTATTCTTCACGGACGTATGACAGCACACATTGTCCCCGGTGTGGTATGTGAGTTGAAAAACACGGTTTTCGGCTCGTTGCAACGGTTGTCTATCAGTTTTTTCAGCCGTCGCCAAACCGGCAGTTTGATGCAACGCATTAACGGCGATGCGAATGAGGTTACCGGCTTTTTTATCGACGGGTTACCGTATTTGCTGTTTAACGTCGTGACATTGATCGTGTCGGCGGTTATTATGTTTACCGTAGATTGGCGGTTGGCGATCATTGCGATCATTTTGTTACCCCCGCTGTTTTTCGTCAGTTATTTCATGTTACCGCGCCTGTGGCAGGTGCACGGACGGCGTGCGCGGGTGATGCGTTCGCTTTATTCGGTGTTGAACGATAACTTTACAGGTGCGCGGGTAGTAAAAGCGTTTGGACGTGAACAAAACGAAAGCACCCGTTTTGATAAGGTAAATACCCGTGTGCGTAACGCCGAAGTGGATCTTGTCAATTACCGTAACACGTATAGCGTTGCTTACAGTATCGGTATGGAGTTGCCCGTACTGTTGGTGTGGACATTCGGTGCCATGTTCATTTTACAAAGCGGCGGTGCTTTTTCCTATGGCAAACTGTTCACGTTCCTAAATTATATGGCGATGTTACAAGGTCCGCTGGAATTCTTCTCCAGTGTCTTTCAATGGTGGACAAACAGTATGAATGCCGCCCAACGGGTCTTTGAAATCATCGATGCCGAGCCCGAAGTGGTGGAAAGGGACAACGCTTTACACATTAATTTGAAAGGTGACGTACAATTACGCAACGTTACCTTTGGTTATGAACCGAACAAACCGGTGTTGGAAAACATTGATCTTGAGGTAAAACCGGGAGAAATGCTGGGTATTGTCGGTCGTTCGGGTGCGGGGAAATCCACCCTTGTCAATTTGATATCACGTCTGTATGACCCCCAGGAAGGGACGGTCATGCTGGATGGGATAGATGTAAAGGATATTTCCTTTTCATCATTACGCGGAGCGATCGCTATGGTAAGCCAGGAAACATATATTTTCATGGGTACGGTAGCGGAGAATATTGCCTACGCCAAACCCGGCGCGACGCGGGAAGAGATCGTGCGGGCGGCTATGGCGGCCAGTGCGCACAGTTTCATTTGTCGCTTACCTGATGGGTACGATACCGTGATCGGTACAGGTGGGCGCAGTTTGTCAGGCGGTGAACGTCAGCGTATTTCCATTGCACGGGCGGTGTTGGCCGATCCGCGTATACTCGTACTGGATGAAGCTACGGCGTCGGTAGACACCGAGACCGAGCGTGCCATACAAGATTCGCTCGATACGTTGATAAAAGGGCGTACCACCATTTCGATCGCACACCGATTATCAACGTTACGCAACGCCGACCGTTTGATCGTTTTGGAAAACGGAAAAGTCGTTGAACACGGCACGCACAGCGAACTGGTCCATCAAAAGGGCACCTATTACAAATTACTCCAGCTGCAATCCAAAGCGCTGGCCATGAGGGGGATAGGCGATGAGTGAGAAGTCAGTTAACACCACGGATACGGCGGCAACCGATGTTATTGAACGCGAAAAGCAAGCGGTGGAAGATCTGATTGCCATGCGTAGCATCACAGCGGAAAATGCCGTGTTTCGCCGTACCGAGGGTGGGTTTGTTTCGTTGGAATATGCGGATAAAACCTATTCGCGCGTTGCCATACATCGTTGTTTCCCGCATTCCGATCCGACACACTATATTTCTGTGCGTCAACCGGATAACGACGGGAAAGAAATCGGCCTGATCGAAGATCTGTCAAAATTGCCGCCGGACACTCGTGCGATGTTGTTGGAACAAATGGAATTGCGCTATTTTGCGCCTAAGATTCAAAAGATCTATGACATCAAAGCCGAATACGGTTACTCCTATTGGGATGTGCTTACCGATCGCGGCCGTTGTCGTTTCACGGCACGTATGGGCGGTAATAGTGTGTATTCTATCGGACCGGACCGTTATCTTGTCAACGACTTAGACGGAAACCGTTTTGAAATTGTCAACTTATCGGCTTTGTCGGCAAAAGAGATCAAAAAACTCGATATCTTTATTTGAGGGATCGCTATGAATTTACATTACACCTTACCCGATGCCGAGCGGATGCTCATAACTCCGTTCCTGGGCGAGGAAACAATTGAATATTGCGTTCCGTATGATCTGACAGCCGACGGCAATTTTTGTGCGGACGGCTGGGTCGTCGTTACCAAACAGCAGTTACTTTGCATCCAGGGCGGGGGCGTCACCAAAACAGTTTTGTTGGATGAAACGGACGAGATTCTCTGCCTTTCCAACGTGAACAGCGGTAATCTCGTCGCGCGGTCGGCCGATGAGGATATCTTCCTTTGTCGCTTCAGCATGCGCCATATGATACGGTTATCTTATGTTGCGCGCGGCACAACGTTGTTTTGCCGCCAAGAATATCGGTTGCTGGAAAGTACGGAAAAAGAACGATATTGCCCGAAATGCGGTGCTGTTTTGCCGGGAACGAACCATTGTCCGCGCTGTAACGGCGGTGGGCGCACGTTGCGACGGTTGTGGGATCTCGGCAGTCGTTACGTTTTGCCGCTCTTTTGTTTAACGCTGTTTATGGCGGGGAATTCCGCTTTTGTGTTATGGCAGCAATTTATACAGCGTGATTTTATCGACAACGTGTTAGTTCCTGCCAAAGGCAGCATTCAATCGATAGTCACTTTTTTCCTTTTGATGTTTTTCATCATCGCCTCGTCGATTACGTTACGTATTTCCCGCCGCGCGCTCAGCAATCGGTTGGGTACGCGCATCAGTCACGATTTGCGCGCACGTGTTTTCGAAAAGATCAATGCGCTTTCGTTGTCGTTTATCGATAAACGGCAGGCAGGCGAGCTCATGAACCGCGTTGTGGACGACAGCGGCCAAGTGCGTGTGTTCATGGAAGAAGTATTCTCCGAAATGTTTACACAATTCTTTACCATGAGCGGCGCTGTGGTGATCATGTTGATCATCAACCCTGTTTTGGCACTGCTTACGGTCGCTTTTTTGCCGTTGGCGGCACTGTTGGTGCGCCTGTTTCATAACCGTGAAATGCGTTTGTGGCGTCAGCAATGGCGTTATAACGACCAGGTCAACAACCGCTTGCAAGACGTTATTTCGGGGATTCGTGTGGTTAAATCCTTTGGACAGGAAAAACGCGAAACGGCGCGTTTTCAGGAATATACCGCCCGTTACTGTGAGTTGCAACGGCGGAACGAAAAATTCTTTGCGACGCTGTATCCGTTCGTTACCCTTCTTTTAACCGTCGGCTCTTTCTTTGTATTCTATTTCGGCGGGGCGGATGTGATCGGCGGCACTATGACCATCGGTGAACTCACCCAATTTACCGCTTACGCCGCTATGCTGTACGGCCCGCTCGGCTGGCTGACCCGTCTGCCGCGTATGTTGATGCGTTTGACCAACTCGCTTGAGCGTATGTATGATATTTTAGATGAGGACGTAGAAGTTGCGGAGCACGAAACGGCCATTGAAAAGGAAATCGAGGGTACTATTCGCTTTGAAAACGTTACATTCGGGTATCGTTCGTATGAACCGGTATTGAACAAGGTGAGTTTTGAAGTCAAACAAGGGGAGATGATCGGTCTGGTCGGAGCCTCGGGTTCGGGGAAATCCACGCTGATCAACCTTATTATGCGCCTGTATGACGTCGACGACGGATGTATTACGGTAGACGGTACCGATCTGCGTCGCTTTTCCAAAGCGAGTCTGCACAAACAAATCGGAGTTGTGTTGCAAGAAACCTTTTTGTTTACCGGTTCCATTTACGATAACATTCGTTATGCCAAGCCCGATGCAACACCGGCTGAAATCATTCAAGCGGCCAAAATGGCCAATGCCCATGAATTTATTGTGCGTTTCCCCGACGGATACGACACCTATGTAGGGGAACACGGCTATACGTTATCGGGTGGTGAACGCCAACGGATTGCCATTGCCCGCGCAATTTTGCACCGTCCGCGCCTTTTGGTGTTAGATGAAGCGACCAGCAGCCTGGACACCGAGACGGAGTTTCAGATACAAGAAGCATTGGATCGCCTGACCGAAGGACGAACGACCTTTGCCATTGCCCATCGGTTGTCCACTCTGCGCAATGCCGATCGCATCTTTGTGCTCGACAATCATGGAATCGCCGAAATGGGTACCCACAATGAGTTGATCCGCCGAAAAGGAGTGTATTACGGTTTGGTCATGGCACAAATGCAGATGCATAAGGTTCGAAACGAAGAAACAAATTAAACCCAAACAGCCGGATCTTTTGTACTCTTGCCTGTATCTATATTTTTCAGATATAACAAAACCTCCTATGGCAGTTGCTCAATGCTACCATAGGAGGTTGTTTTTCTTACAGATGGCACGCTTCGATTTCTTCGGCTGTTTGGAGTTTGCCGACGATCGGTTCCGGATCGATTCCTTGTCGCTGATAATAATCAGCAATAGCGGCTTTGATAGCCTGCTCTGCCAACACGGAACAGTGAATCTTATGAGAGGGCAGACCGTCCAACGCTTCCACAACGGCTTTGTTCGAAAGTTGCAACGCTTCTTCAATGGTCTTGCCCATGATCATTTCAGTGGCAATGGAACTGGTGGCAATTGCCGAACCGCAACCGAAGGTTTTGAACTTCACATCGGCAATGATGTTATTTTCCACACGAATGTACATCTTCATGATGTCGCCGCACTTGGCGTTGCCGATCTCACCGATGCCGTTGGCGTTTTCAATTTCGCCAACGTTGCGCGGGTTGGTAAAATGATCCATAACTTTTTCGCTGTAAAATGCTGCCATAATTTTGAATTCCTTTCTCTTTATGCGTTGTCCGCTTTTACGATGTGTTCCCAAAGCGGAGACATTTCACGCAACCGCGCTACAACGGGCGGTACTTTTTCCAAAATATAATCGATATCGTCGTCGCCGGTATCTTCCGCGATCGTCAAACGCAACGAGCCGTGTGCTACTGCGTGTTCCAAACCGATGGAAAGTAAAACGTGACTGGGATCGAGCGAGCCGGATGTACACGCCGAACCGGACGAGGCACAAATACCGAACATATCGAGCATCAAAAGCAGACTTTCACCTTCAACGCCTTCGAAACTGATGTTTACGTTACCGGGGAGACGGGCATTACGATCGCCGTTCAAGCGGCTACGCACACAAGAGGCGAGCAAGCCGTCGATCAAGCGATCGCGTTTAGCGGCGACCGCGCTCATAGTATTGTCTAAACGGTCGCAACAGAGTTTTAATGCCGTTGCCATTCCCACGATACCGGCGGTGTTTTCGGTTCCTGCACGGCGACGATTTTCCTGAGCACCGCCGTCTATGAGGTTATCGAACCGCACACCGCGGCGACAGAGCAAAGCACCGACACCTTTCGGCCCGTGGAATTTATGCGCCGACAACGACAGCATATCCACATTCATTTCGGCAAAGTGTATCGGAAGGTGGCCGACAGCCTGCACAGCATCCGTGTGGAACAATACGCCGGCTTCGCGGCAAAGTGCACCGATCTCGGCAATCGGTTGTATGGTGCCGATTTCATTGTTGGCAAACATCACCGTTACCAAACCCGTTTCGGGACGAATAGCGGCGGCTACATCTTCCACATGCACAATTCCGTTATCATATACGGGCAACAGTGTGATTTCAAACCCTTGTTTTTTCAACGATTTCAATGCGTGGAGCACGGCATGATGCTCAAATACAGTAGAGATAATATGGTGTTTACCTTTTCTTTTCATAGCCGCAGCGGCCATTTTGATGGCCCAGTTGTCGGCCTCGCTGCCACCGGATGTAAAATACACCTCGGAGGGGAGGCAACCAAGACACGATGCCACTGTTTCGCGCGCTGCCGAGACTCCCTCGCGCGCCGTTTGGCCGAAGGCATATAACGAGGACGGGTTGCCGTATTCTTCGGTGAGATACGGCATCATCGCCGCCAACGCTTCGGGGGCCAGTTTGGTGGTAGCGGCATTGTCCGCATAAACCATTTTCTGTATCATAAAGTCAAATACACCTTTCGTTTATTGTGTGCATGAATAATATATACCATTTTGGTAGAGATTGCAATACATAAAATGTAGAACTTTCCGCTGTTTTATTCGCACACTTTAGTCAACCTGTAAATTTTCGCGATTCCGCCACAGCCAGCGCGTCGCATCTCTCGTTTTCGGGATGCCCCTGGTGGCCGTGAACCCAGCGGTAGGTGAGGGTGTGCTTAGAGACCAACTCAAGCAATTCCTCCCATAGATCCGGGTTTAAAGCAGCCGATTTATCCGCCTTACGCCATCCGTTCTTTTTCCAGTTGGCCGCCCAACCTTTTTCCAATCCGTCGATCACATATTTCGAATCGCTGCACAACAACACACAGCAAGGTTCTTTTAAGGCTTTTAACCCTTCGATAACCGCCGTTAATTCCATGCGATTGTTTGTAGTTTGTGCCGCGCCGCCGCACAACTCCTTTTCGTGACCGTTATAACGCAAAATCGCGCCCCAACCGCCCGGTCCGGGGTTCCCCGAACAAGCACCGTCGGTAAACAATTCCACTTGTTTCATGAAACGGCCTCCTTCTTTGTAGCATTGCATTTTATCATATCACAACTTTTTCGGTATAGCAAGTAATAATTTGCCAATAATATGGGAGCAAAGGGGAGAGGGCACTTGACAAGGCGGTCGTTTTGATTTATAGTATATATTAATTATAATAGGGACATTTGCGGATATCTCGTATTACGTACGGATATATTTTCGTTTGACATACATCGCAAGTAAGGAGGTTGTTATTTTTGGCAAACGAAACCCCAAAAAAAACGCAGACTGCCAAACGCAGTTCCACCACCGCTTCGAACGGGCGCCGCATTTCGCAAAAACAGGCGGCAAGTCGTCCGCAAAAGCCGGCGACACTACCCGTTAAGATCACCTTTTTGGGCGGTTTAAATGAAATCGGTAAAAATATCACAATGATCGAATACGGTAACGATGCTTTGTTGATCGATTGCGGCATGTCATTTCCAGACGAAGATATGCCCGGCGTCGATATTGTTTTGGCGGATTTTACGTGGGTAGAACGTAACAAAGATCGCATTCGCGGTGTTTTGGTAACACACGGTCACGAAGATCACATCGGTGGGTTGCCTTATTTGTTAAAACAGGTCAATCTGCCGATCTATGCAGCCAAATTGACGTTGGCCCTGATTCGTTCGAAATTGAGCGAACACGGCTTGGCCAATTCGGTGGAATTACACGAGGTAAAAGCCGGCACGGTCATACCGTTCGGCGCGATGTCGGTTGAGTTTATTCGTGTCAACCACTCAATTCCCGACGCTATGGCGCTGGCGATCAAAACACCCGCAGGCTATATTGTACACACCGGTGACTTCAAGATCGACTGCACCCCCATTTCGGGTGAAATGATCGACCTTACTCGTTTCGGTGAACTCGGTAACAGCGGCGTGTTGGCCTTGATGGCCGATTCCACCAACGCAGAGCGCGCGGGATACACCCCGAGCGAACGCACCGTTGGCGAAAGCTTTGCCACACTGTTCCCGAAAGCGGAAGGAAAACGGCTGATCATTGCTACGTTTTCTTCCAATCTGCACCGCATTCAACAGATCATCGACGCTGCCGAGCGCGACGGTCGCAAAGTGGCGATCTCCGGGCGCAGCATGCTTAATTACGTGTCCATCGCCATTGAGCTCGGCTATCTGCGTTGTCCGCAGGAGTTGATGATCGATATCGATATGATCAACCGCTATCCGAAAGAGCAGATCACTTTGATCACCACCGGCAGCCAGGGGGAACCGATGTCGGCCTTGTCTCGCATGGCGTTTTCGGATCACCGCAAGGTGGAAGTCGGCGCCGAAGACTATATCATCATTTCCGCCAACCCCATTCCGGGTAATGAAAAAATGGTCGGACGTGTGGTGGATGAACTGCTTAAGCGCGGCTGTGAAGTGGTATATGACCGTATGTATGACGTACACGTATCCGGCCACGCGTGCCGCGAAGAACTTAAGATCATTCAAGGTCTTACCAAACCGCGCTATTTCATTCCCGTACACGGCGAACAAAAGCATCTGCAAAAACACGCCGAATTGGCATATGCCATGGGGATGAAACGTCAAAACGTGTTAATTGCCGATTTGGGCATGGTAGTGGAACTGACGGCCGAAAAAATGACCGTTACGGGTTCGGTACCTGCCGGTCGTGTGTTGGTGGACGGTTTAGGTGTCGGCGACGTGGGAAGTATTGTTCTGCGTGACCGTCGGCACCTTGCCGAAGACGGTTTGATCGTAGTGGTGGCTTCCATCGATCGAATGAGCGGACTGATTCTTTCGGGTCCCGATATCGTCTCTCGCGGTTTTGTCTATGTTCGTGAATCGGAACAGTTGATCGACGATGCCAAAGAGTTGGCCTATCGTGTGTTGGATGATTGTTGTTTAGAGCACGCCGACTGGTCCACTATGAAAACGCGGGTGCGTGATGAATTGTCGCGCATGGTATTCCAACGCACCAAACGCAGTCCGATGATACTGCCGATCATCATGGACGTGTAATGCGTAATTTTCGAAAAGGAAGGGATGCTGTATGAAAAAGCGTTCAGTCTTTCGGCTGTCACCTGCTATTTGGGTGTTGCTGATCGCATTAGTCGCTTTTACTGCTGTATCGTTTTGGGTGCATCCGTATCTGTTTGCCGCAGAATGCGTGATTTTGGCGTGTGCTTTCGGTTATACGATATGGCGCCTGTTGCGTCTTCGTCGCGATGTAGCACAATATATGAACCGTATCGGCGCAACGCTTAATCATGCCGAGCGTGGGGCTGTTGAAAATTTCCCGTTACCGTCTGCGGTCTGTTCGGCCGAAGGTGAGATCCTGTGGTATAATACGTCTTTTCGCGATCACGTTCTCGAAGGTAACGAAGCGTACGGCGAGACAGTCGGTTTTATTACCGGCGGTAAGACAATGGAGAATTGGCGCGAAAACGCCACGTTGGATATTACGCTTGCTTCGCGTCAATACCGGGTGTTTACCGGTAGAGTCGGTGCGCGCGACGCCGGGTTGCGTATATTCTACTATGTGGATATCACCCACCTGAAAGAAGTGGAAACGGAATATACGCTCAGTCGACCGGCGGTTATGCTGGTCTACATAGACAATGTGGAAGAGTTGACACAGAATCTCCGCGACAGCGAACGTGCACAACTGATCGGCAACGTCGGTACGTTGCTTGAAGATTGGGTGGCAAGCGGTACGGGTATTTTGAAAAAATACAGCCACGACTGGTTCCAGATCGTTTTGGAGAAACGACAGTTGGATGCGATCGTTGCGGAAAAATTCATCGTTCTCGACCGTGTGCGTTCCTTGAAACTCGGCGATCGAACCATGGGAATCACACTTTCTATCGGTGTCGGACAAGGCGAAACGTTGAAAGAGAGTGAATCATTGGCGCGTCAAGCCATCGAAATGGCGCTCGGACGCGGCGGAGACCAGGCCGCGGTGAGAACCAAAAACGGGTATGACTTTTACGGCGGTGTTTCGCGTGGGGTGGAAAAGCGCACCAAAGTGCGTACACGTGTGGTAGCAACCGCTTTGCGCGAATTGCTCGACGGCTGTTCCGATGTGCTGATTATGGGTCATCGTTTTTCGGATTTGGACTGTCTGGGGTCTGCCGCGGCGTTGGCGGTAACAGCACGCGGATACGGTAAACATGCATTTGTTGTTACCGACCGCGCAAAAACGTTGGCAATGGAACTGATCGACCGCTATGACGAAGCGGGACGAGGTGGACTGTTTGTAGAACCGTCTGAAGCGCGCGAAATGATAACCGACCGCACGCTGCTGATCATCACCGATACCCACAGCAAACTCATGGTGGAAGATCCCGCGCTTTTGGAAGCGGCACACGCGGTAGCTGTCATTGATCACCATCGCAAAATGGTGGATTATATTGACAACGCTTTGCTGTTTTATCATGAACCGTATTCCAGTTCAGCGTCTGAAATGGTCGCAGAATTGTTGCAATACATGGGGGATAATCACTTAACGCAACTGGATGCCGAAGCGCTGTTGGCCGGCATTATGCTCGACACCCGCAGTTTTGTAATGAAAGCGGGCGTACGCACATTTGAGGCGGCGGCGTATCTGCGAAAACTCGGCGCTGATACGGTGGAAGTCAAACGGATGTTTACCGGCAGTATGGATACCTATCAAAAGAAGTCTGAGATCGTTTCCCGTGCAGAGATCTATCACCATACCGCTATTGCCTGCTACGATGGCGACGGCGTGGGCGAAATACGCGTGGCCGCCGCACAAGCGGCGGATGAATTGCTGTCCATCAAAGGAATTCACGCTTCTTTTGCCATGTTTGCCGAAAACGGCGTTGTCAACATTTCGGCACGCTCGTTCGGCGAATGTAACGTACAGCTTATCATGGAAGCGATAGGCGGCGGCGGTCATATCACAATGGCCGGCGCGCAGCTAAAGGGTGTTTCGATAGCTCAAGCCAAAGAACTGCTGGTTCACGCCATCAATCGTCACCAGGAAGACCGTGAGCGCTCAATTGCCGCGGCACAACCTAACAACAATACTATGCCATAAAGGAGATTATACGAATGAAAGTCATTTTGAAGGCAGATGTCAAAGGCCAGGGGAAAAAAGGGGAACTCGTGAACGTATCGGATGGTTATGCGCGCAACTTCTTGTTTCCGCGCAATTTAGCTATCCCCGCAGACGCACAGGCGTTGAACGACCTGAAAAACAAGGAAGACGCTGCTCGTTACCACAAAGATATGGAGAAAAAAGAAGCCCAAGAAGCGGCCGACAAGCTGAACGGCAAGTCGGTAAAAGTAATAGCAAAAGCGGGTCAAGGCGGTCGCTTGTTCGGCTCGGTCACAACCAAGGAAGTCGCCGAAGCGTTGAAGTCGCAATATGCCGTCGAAGTGGATCGCCGCAAGATCACCATGTCGGATATCAAAGCACACGGCACGTATGAAGGCGAGATCAAGTTCATGACGGGTATTGCCGCTAAGATTCAGATCGTGGTATCCGAATAATTACCGAAAGGTCGTTTTAAACTATGGCGCAAGAACGCGATAAGAAAAAAGAATTCAGCGACAACCTGAATCTCCCGTATAGTTTGGAGGCGGAACAGGCGATTTTAGGCGCTGTTTTGCTCGATCCGAACAGTTTAAACCAGATTGAAGGGTTGCGCGAAGAACACTTCTATCTACCCGAACATCGTGCCATTTACCGCGTGATGTGCGACAAAATGATGTCGGGTGAAGTAATTGATTTTGTTACCATCCGCGAAGCATTAAAGACCGAAGGGTTTTTCGAAGGGGAAGAGGGGAAAGCCTATCTTCTGAAGTTGGCGCAGTTGGTTCCCTCTATCTCAAATGTATCCCGCTATTCCACCATCGTGCGTGAAAAAGCCCAGGTGCGTGCGTTGATCCGCACCTGCCGTGAGATCTTGGATGACGCCATGGAGGCGGGGGCCGATCCGCAACACCTTTTTGATAATGCAGAGCAAAAGATCTACGATATTCGCCAGGAACGTAACACCAAAGGACTGGTATCCATTCGCGACGTTCTCGTTAACGTATACGACACGTTTTCCAAGTTGAACTCCGGCGAGGCGGGGGATATGGCGGGAATTTCCACCGGCATTTCCGCACTGGACAACATCACCACCGGTTTAAACCGATCGGATATGATCATTGTTGGTGCGCGTCCCGGTATGGGTAAAACCAGTTTTGCGCTCAACCTGGCACGTAACGTGGCGGGGCAAGGGAAAACCGTCGCGGTATTTTCGCTTGAAATGTCTCGCGAACAGTTAGCCAATCGTCTGCTCTCCAGCGAGGCAAAGGTTTCGGTTAAGAAAATGCGTACCGGTAACCTTTCCTCGGATGAATGGACACGTATGGGCGCGGCGGCTGCTACGCTGTATAATCTTCCCATATACCTGGACGATACCTCCAGCCTTACGGTACAAGAAATGAAATCGCGACTTCTGCGTTTGGAGAAATTGGATTTTGTCGTAGTCGACTATTTGCAGTTGATGCAGTCTGCGAAACCGACCGATAACCGTGTACAGGAAGTCAGCGCTATTACACGTAACCTGAAAATCATGGCTAAGGAATTGAATATTCCGTTACTTATCTGTGCACAGTTATCCCGTAGCACCGAAAAGATGAAGGCGAATCATCGCCCGGCGTTGGCGGATTTGCGTGAATCGGGTTCTATCGAACAGGATGCCGACCAAGTGTTGTTCCTCTATCGTGATGAATACTATATCAATGAAAAGGATGATCCCGCCACCGCCGAAGTCGGTACATCGGAAGTCATCGTCGCCAAAAACCGTCACGGCGAACTCGGCACGGTGAAGTTGGCGTTCCAAGGCGAGTTCACGCAATTTGCGGGGTTGGATCTGCACCATGACGAATAACCGTCTTTTGGATAACGTGCGTACCTTGGTGCGCACGCAAGATATGTTACCGCCGCACGCGCATGTTTTGGTGGCTTTGTCGGGCGGCGCCGATTCGAGCGCACTGCTTTATGCCATGCATTGTCTGCAAGAGGAGTTGGCAATCGATCGTCTGGCTGCCGTACATATTCATCACGGATTACGCGGTGAAGAGGCCGATCGTGACGAAGCGATGGCTAAGGCTCTCTGTAAACGTTGCCGTATCCCGCTGTACAGTCGCCATATGGATGTAGCGGCAGTAGCCAAAGAGAATCGCTGCGGCCTGGAAGAAGCCGGACGAGCAGTACGCTATCGCGTGTTTGCTGAATTGCTTGATTCCGAAAAATTCACCCATCTCGCCACGGCACACACCCAAAACGACAATACCGAAACGGTCTTGTTACATTTGGCACGCGGCACGTCGATTGCAGGTCTACGCGGTATTCCTGCAGTACGCGACCGCTATATCCGACCGTTGCTTACCTGTTCGCGCGAAGAGGTGGAAACGTTTTGTGAGGAAAATCAACTCGTTTTCGCTATTGACTCCACTAATCTTGATACCACGTTCGCTCGGAATCGTATCAGAAACTGTATAGTCCCTCACCTTTACAACATCAATCCGCGCGTCCACGAAGCGGTTTCTCGCTTATCGTTAATGGCAAGTGAAGATGAAAAGTATTGGCAGGAAGCGGTGGATTCCAAACTCAGGGACATTCAACTGTCAGCGGGTATATATGCCGCCGATCGTCTCCGAGCAACGCCGCCGGCACTGCAACGGCGTGTGATCCAACAGATCATCACTATCGGGGGCGGCGAAGCGGAAGAGCGACATATTCGCGAAATTATGATGCTGCTCAACCGAGAGGGCGCCCTTAAAACGATTGGGAATCTGCACATCTCTGTAAAGCAAGGGTACCTTACAGTCGGTGAGTCACCGACTGTCGAGTCGGAACGTCCGCTTGCGGCCGGTGAAATATACCGTTTCGGTAACGCAACATATCGAGCCGAAGTATGGGAACGCAATACATTTGAAAATTACCAAAAAATTCACAAAATCTTATTACAATATACCTGTGACTATGATAAAATCAAAGGCGTCGCGCATGTGCGCAGTCGACGTGAGGGAGACACATGCGATCCACATCGGCGCGGGGGACGTCGTTCATTGAAAAAGTGGTTCAACGCCGAAAAGGTCCCCTGCGTCGAACGAGATACCGTTCCTGTTGTCGCGGATGAAGAGGGGATCGCGTTGGTCGTAGGGCTCGGTTGCGATACCCGCACAGCGATCGACGATACCACCCAACACATTTTGATATTTTTTAAAATAAACGAGGAGAGTAGCATGCATGCATAAGGATATTGCGGAAATCCTGTATACAGAGGAAATGTTGCAAACGGCCGTAAAAGAACTTGGACAGCAGATCAGCGAGGATTATAAGGATAAGAATCTGTTCATGGTGTCAGTTCTTAAAGGTTCGCTTGTATTTATGGCCGATTTGATGCGTGCGATCACAATACCGTGCAGTATCGATTTTTTATCGGTTTCCAGTTACGGTAACAGCACCAAAACCAGCGGAGAAGTGCGTGTTATTAAAGATCTGGATTGCCCGCTTGAGAACAAAGATCTTCTGATCGTGGAAGACATTTTGGATTCGGGAGTCACATTGTCATATCTTACAAAGATGCTCGCCGCCCGCGGACCGCGCAGCATTAAGATCTGCACACTGTTGGACAAGCCCGATCACCGTCGTGCGGATATCACCGCCGATTACCGTTGCTTTGTTACACCCGATGCCTTCATCGTGGGTTACGGTTTGGATTATGCTGAACATTACCGTAACTTGCCGTATGTCGGTGTTTTGAAACCGGAAGTGTACGAAAACAAATAATCTAAACGGCTTGCCGAGAAGCAAACCGTCAAAGGAGAGATGACTTGAATGGAACCGAATCGCAACGATTTGGGAAAAACACTGCGTAATGTATTACTTCCGTTTATCGGCGTGATCTTCGTGGTTATGGTAATTTGGATGATGCTGGGGAATTCCGGCAAAAAAAATACCACTCCCTATTCCGAATACCTTACGTATTTCCAAAATAACGAGGTAGAATCCTTCACTCTGGATCTCAATTCCAGCAAGTTGACCGCCACATTGCGCGAATCGGCGTGGTCGAAAATGGAAGGTGTTGCCGAAAAAGAAGGTAAGTTCACTTACAGCGTACCGAATGTCAACATCTTCCTCGACGACGTGCGTGAACTTGTGGATGCCTACAACACCGACGATAATCCTGATAACGATGTAACGTATAACTATCTGCCGGTTAAAGAGGTGTCGTGGATCGTTAGTTTGTTACCCTCGTTGCTCATTATTCTCATGATCGTCGGTATGTGGATTATGATGCGTCGTTCGATGAATTCGATCGACGGCGGCAAAATGATGGGCTTCGGCAAAGCGCGCGTTAAGATGATGACCGATGAAAAACGTAAGACGACCTTTGCGGATGTAGCGGGTGCCGATGAAGAAAAGGAAGAGTTACGCGAGATCGTTGCTTTCTTGAAAGCGCCGAACAAGTTTGCCGAATTGGGTGCGCGTGTGCCCAAAGGCGTATTGCTTGTGGGCCCTCCCGGCACCGGTAAAACCTTACTCGCCCGTGCGGTAGCAGGTGAAGCCGACGTGCCGTTCTTCTCCATTTCGGGTTCCGATTTTGTTGAAATGTACGTCGGTGTCGGCGCTTCGCGTGTGCGCGACCTGTTTGACCAAGCCAAGAAGAATTCGCCCTGTATCATCTTTATTGATGAAATCGATGCGGTCGGTCGTCAGCGCGGTGCCGGTCTCGGCGGCGGTCACGACGAACGCGAACAGACTCTGAACCAGTTGCTTGTGGAGATGGACGGTTTCGGTGCGAATGAAGGCGTCATTATGATTGCGGCGACCAACCGCCCCGATATTTTGGATCCCGCTTTGATGCGTCCCGGTCGTTTCGATCGTCAGGTCGTTGTAGGCTATCCCGACCTGAAAGGTCGCGAAGAAATCCTTAAAGTGCATGCGCGCGGGAAGCCGCTCGCTCCCGATGTGGATCTCGAAACCATTGCCAAGTCGACAGCCGGGTTTACGGGTGCCGATCTCGAAAACCTGTTGAACGAAGCGGCCTTGCTTGCGGCACGTCGCGATCTGCATTCTATCACCATGCCTGAGATCGAAGAAGCCACCATTAAGGTGGTGGTGGGTACCGAAAAGAAGAGTCACCGTATGACCGATAAGGAAAAGCGTCTGACCGCTTACCACGAAGCCGGTCACGCGGTCGTGGCATTCTATTGTCCCACACAAGACCCGGTGCATCAGATCTCTATCATCCCGCGCGGCATGGCCGGCGGTTTCACCATGCAATTGCCGCAGGAAGATCGTTCGTATAAATTGCGCGGCGAGATGTGCGAAGAGATCCAGGTGTTGCTTGGTGGTCGTGTGGCGGAAGCGTTGGTATTGGACGATATCTCGACAGGCGCTTCCAATGATATCGAGCGTGCCACCGAAATGGCGCGCATGATGGTCACCAAATACGGCATGAGTGATAATCTTGGCCCTGTTATGTTCGGCTCGTCCAATGACGAAGTGTTCCTTGGACGTGACTTCGGTCACACGCGCAACTATTCCGAAGAGATTGCCGCGAAGATCGATAACGAGATCAACGCAATCGTAGAATCGGGATATAATGAGACCCGTCGCATCTTGACCGAAAACATGCCGAAGTTGCACAAAATAGCGGAACATCTCATTCAAAACGAAAAGCTGGAAGGCGAGGAGTTCCTTCACCTTATGAATGAAGAGCACACTGCGGAATAATATACAATCAAAAAACACCGTATAGCCGAAGGCGCATACGGTGTTTTTTGGAATGGGAAAAAATTGGTGGGGGTAATACATGATCCTTGAACTGAAAAACATTGAAAAATCTTTTGGTGAGAAGACCGTTTTAACGGGTATTCCTTCAAAGACGAAGGCGGCAAAGCGTTCGGCGTGATAGAATACGAAAGATGTGTTTGTATATGAAGAAGAATACTCGTATCGTATTATCCGGAATCTGACGGATGTTGAACAATAAAGATACGCCCTTAAAGATATCGTCTTAAGGGCGTATTCTTTATTACAAAACAGCTGAAGCGATAAGGAAGTAGATCGTAAGCGAAATAGCGTCTACTACCGTTGTAATAAACGGACTGGCCATTACCGCCGGGTCGAAGCCGATGCGTTTTGCAAGAACCGGCAACGAACATCCCACCAGTTTGGCGGTAAACACAGTGGCGATCAACGTTGTGCTGACAACTCCGGCCGCAAGCAAACTGACATTGCTATGCAGTAACATGTTGTCGATTAAAAGAATTTTCAAGAAATTGGCCGCCGCCAATACGATGCCGCACAGCACCGACACACGCATCTCTTTCCATAAAATACGCGGAATATCTCGCGTTGTAATATCTCCGAGCGCCAAACTGCGAATGATGGTGACCGACGCTTGGCTGCCCGCATTACCGCCCGTATCCATCAACATAGGAATAAACGCTGTCAGCATCGGAATGCTTTGCAACGCCGATTCAAACGAAGTGATGATTGCACCGGTAAACGTAGCGGAAATCATCAACATTAAAAGCCATGGCATACGTTGTTTCCAAATACTCCACACACTTGATTTGATATACGGTCGTTCGCTGGGGAGCATAGCCGCCATTTTCTGGATATCTTCGGTAGCCTCGTCTTCCATAACGTCCATAGCATCGTCAACGGTGACGATGCCAACCAGTCGATTTTCGGCATCCACTACCGGAAGGGCCATAAAATCGTAACGGTTGATCATGTGCACAGCTTCTTCTTTATCGGCCGCAGTGGAGATATACAGCACATTGGAATCCATAATATCCTCAATGCAAGCATTTTCGTCGGCCAATAAGATATCTTTAACCGTCACATACCCCAACAATTTGCGGTTAATATCCGTAACGTAGCAAGTATAGATCGTTTCCTTATCCACACCGACTCTGCGAATGCGTGCGATCGCATCCGCCACCGTAAGGTGCCGTTTCAAATCAACGTATTCGATGGTCATAATGCTGCCGACGCTGTCTTTTGGATATTGCAAAATCGTATTTACCCACTCGCGCGTCTGTGTATCGGATTGACGCAGAATGCGTTTAACCACCGTTGCCGGCATCTCTTCGATAATGTCTACCGCATCATCGAGATACAACTCATCAAAGATCGCTTTCAGTTCATAATCCGAAAAGGCTTTGATCAAGGTCTCTTGATCGTCACTATCCATTTCAACAAACACTTCTGCCGCCAGTTCTTTGGGTAACAAGCGATAAAACAGGGGCATCTGTTTTTCCGAAAGCAATCCCGCCAACGTTGAAAGATCCTGCGGAGTCAACGGCACCAACATCTCACGTAACGCCACAAAACGGCGTTCTTCCAACATTGTAACAACAACATTTGCCGCTTCGTCAAAAGTATCGCTCGAAAAAGAAAAATCCGCCATACAAATCCATCCTTTCCAAAATTGTGTGCACCGATCCTATCGGCGCTAAAGGGTGCGGACCTGTATAGCGCAATTCGATTATATAGAGAGGGAAATTAGCGTGTAACACCGACAGTAGTGCTCACATTCACAGCCGTATATATCTCGATTGCGCACATACATCTACTGTCCGTATCCATCGCGATGTTCCCTCCTTTTAGTTTGAAATCTTCATTTATGATACCTCTTTCCACATGAAAAGTCAAGTATTTTCGGATATTTCTATGATGAAAAGAGACACTGTATTGGAGAGGTGAAAATGAGATGAAACGCATACGATTTTCGTTATATGTTCTTACAATCGTCAATATAGCGGCAACACAACTGCTCTTGCACGATACCGAACCGCCCTATACGACGATCGGGTTGGTTCTTTTACTTTTAGCCGATCTGATTATACGTGCACCGTTAAAATATCGGGCTGCTGAAATTTGTAATGCCAAGTGTCAGGCGGAAGGGGAGAGGGGAACCCGAAAAAAACGCATACCTGCTTTGCGCGATGCTGTCACTTTACAGATTTGGTTGTGGAAATCGCGTGTGTGGCGATATACACTGGCGTTTCTTCCGTCAATCTGTCTTGCTGTATTAAGTGAACGCACACATTCACTTTATCGTATTGCCAACGATCCGCAAGTGCTTTCTGCAGTTATAATGATTCTTTCATATTTTTCCCTTATATTGGGTATTATGCTGGCAGAATTTTTCATGTTTCGTTATATGGCCGTGTGGTATCTGCTTCCGTTGTGTAGTAGTACAAAACAAGCGATACGTTGTGCCAGATCCCTCTCATTATATCGTATGGATGAGATGGCTGAACTGTGTTTACACACATTCCCGTTTTCCGATGCTCGCGCTGTATGGACCATGTGCGAATTGAAACGCTCCAAACACACGTATAATTTTTTTGAAAATACGAAAACTGTTAGTGGCACATTGGATGCCTAAATTTAAAACAATGGAGGATAATGTCATGGAAGACCGTCAGTACAACAATCAGAATAAGAATCAGAATAAGAATCAAAATCAAAACTCGTCGTATCAGCAGAAAAAGCAGGATGATCAGAATCGCAGCAAGAGCGATAGCAGCAACAAGAACAACAACAGCAATTACAGCAACAAGAACAACGAAATCTAACAAAACGGGGAATGAGTTCGGTATTGTACCGAGCTCATTTCTTTTACCCGCAAAAAAGACGCCCCAAAGCGTCTAACATTGGGGCGTCGTTACTCTTCATACTCCGATACGATAGCTTGTATACGATTCCGTAATTCTTTCAATCGAGCGGTATCGCCGTCGCTTACCATCGATATCTGCACGTGCTCGGTTAAAATTGCTTCCGGAAACCCAAAATTACCGAATGCCGCCGGGTGTGACACGTGGACGGGGATGTTTTTGGCCTTGCTTTCCGTGGCAATCGCAATATTTACCGCATCGTCATCGGTTGCCGCTACACACAAAACCGCTGTGGTGCAATCGCCGCGATAATACTTACGAGGAATATAGCGAATGGTACGTTTCACATCCAATTGTCTCAAACGATCGCATAATGTGGGACTGATCACTGTGACTTTGGCACCGAATTTCAACAATGTTTCGGCTTTATCCGCCGCGTATTCACCACCGCCGAACACGGTACAGTTGTTTCCGTTGAGATCGATATACAAAGGGAATCCGTGCTTCACGACAAACGTCACCTCCCACAAAACAGACAAATTATGACATATATTGGCATTATATCACATATTTTGACAAATGGCAAGTGTTTTCCCTTTTCATTTATATTCATAATTGTAGGCCGTGCCGTCATATGCTATCCTGTACCAAAGTTTTGGGAATATCCTCACGGAAAAAGGAGCTGTTCAAATGCCCAGTCTATTTTTAAGTCCCTCTACACAGGAATTTAATCCGTATGTGATCGGCGGCACGGAAGAACAATATATGAATGAGGTTGCCGATGCGATGGAACCGTATCTCGTCTCTAATGGCATACGTTTTACGCGCAACGATCCCAACGCCTCATTGTCGCAAGCCATCAATCTATCCAACAGTGCGGTATACGACCTTCATTTAGCACTCCACTCCAACGCCGCGCCGCCGGCTCTGTCCGGCACATTACAGGGAACGGACGTATATTATAATGCCGCAAGCTCGCGCAGCCGCGATGCCGCCGAGATCATCGCCGCCAATTTTAAACAGATCTACCCCGATCCGTCACGCGTACGACCGGTTGCCAATAGCACGTTGGCTGAACTAGTACGTACCAATGCGCCGGCTGTTTTGATCGAAATCGCCTATCACGACAACACAGAGGACGCTACCTGGATCGTCAATAACATTCCAAGCATTGCCCGTAATTTGGTACAATCCCTTACACAATACTTCGGTATTCCGTTTGTGGAAGCGCAAACACCGCAAACCGAAACAGTCACAACGGCGGGCGGATCACTCAATATACGCGCCCGCCCCAATACCACATCTACAATTTTGGGAACGGCGCCCAACGGTGCACCGATTACCGTTCTCGGAGAATGGTTAAATTGGTACGTTGTGAATTATAACGGGCTTATCGGATATGCATCTTCAGAGTTTATTCGGTAGTTTTTTTCTTCGGTCGCGGTGCTTTGGACGCGAGCGGATTGGCGTCGGCGGCTTTGCGGATCTGTTCACCGGAAAGGTGCGTATAGATCTCGGTCGTGCCGAGATTTTCGTGCCCCAGCACCTCTTGCAACACGCGAATATCCACATGCCCGTGCTGATACATCAACGTTGCCGCTGTATGACGTAATTTGTGTGTAGACAGTTGTTCGGCACCGGGTACCTTGGCCAAATATCCCTTGACAACAAAATGAACACCTTGCAAACTAATGCGCTGTTTTATGCGACTGAGAAACAGCGCATTTTTATTTTTGGCATCGACGCCGTCGCTTGGCCGCACCTTCAAATACGCCTGCAGTGCATTCCAACACGCATCGTTTAAATACAGCATCCGTTCTTTGTTGCCCTTACCCCGCACACGTAATGTGTGATCTTGACCGATATCCGTAAGATTTAATCCCGCCAACTCTGCACGCCGCAACCCGCAATTCAGCAACAGTGTAAGCATACAATAGTCGCGTTCCGCAAACGAACCGTCCACACTTTCCAAAAGAGTTTCGCTTTGCTCCAAAGACAGATATTTCGGCAACGCTTTTTTTGTTTTCGGAGTCTCCAAATTTTGCAGCGGGTTTACCTCCAACAAGTGCTGTAGGTCGGTCAAATACCGAAAAAACATGCGTAACGCCGTTGTTTTTCGCGCACGTGTCTTGGCGCCGTTATCGCGTTCATCTTTAATAAAATTCATAAATTCATACGCATCGTTCAAGGTTACGGTACGCAACAGATCGATATCCACATCCGTAATGGCGATCTCCTCGAATTCAACGGGAGGGGAAGAGGGGACAAGACCACGTTTTTGCTTTAAAAAGCGAAAAAATGTGCGTAGATCGATAAAATATTCGTTCATCGTCTGAGCCGACCGGCCTTTAATCGTTTCCATATACCCAAGATAAGATTGTAAAACCGGCGGACATTGTGCTAAATACTCACTTTTCATATCTCACCCTCCGTGAAATAGTTTCACATTTTTAATGTTTGTTTAACAGTGGTTAATGTACTGCACACATACCCATAAATCTATCAACAACCAACGCCCAACAAGTAGATCGGCTTGTAGTTCCGGATATGAAATGCCTGTTCAGAGCATGACGCAGCGGTTACACATATTGTCGTAATATTGTTACTTGTACAAGATTGCTGTTTGATAAAATGGCAAAACTACGATTGAATGGCAAAGATCCAAACAATGCCGACATCGTTTTCGATGACGCTGTTCCATACGGAACCGAGATGATTGCTGCGCAATATAACAAAAAGCGTATCACAGGACCGTAAGCAAGCCGAATTAACAACAACATGATATAATGGCATGACACGAAATCCATATGAAATGTAACAACCGTATATATTTAAACTATATACAAAGATAAATGGCCCTAAACGCCCGCAATGCCTATTACACGCACCGAAATACCGCTATTGAACAGCAAAAACACAATTTCTTCTCCCCTCAACTATACAAAATATTCATTTTGTATAGTTGTTGTGAAAGTCCACAAGGTAACTATATCATACTCCCCGCGAAATTGCAATAATCAACGACAAAAACCATTAGTTTCATACTTGCCGTTTACATAATGATGCGAGCAATTCCATATCCTACACTTCGAACGATTGTACGAGTATGGACAATGCCTATGTAAAAACTTCTTGCTATGACACGGAGCAATCATAGCGGCAAAAAACTCATGAACAAATCTATTCATATCATCCACTCCTCGATATTGCAATAAGAACACGAATATCCGCAAAGATATCTTCGGCCGAAGCAAGACGTGCCTGTGCCATGATCATTTCCAGGTGATCGACCGGATCAGCTGCACGGTACGTGACGTTGTTACTCAACTGTGTAATATCGTCTTCTAAACGTAACGTTTTCCGATACATGTATTCCTGCAGCAGAGTTTCGAGATCATGTGACGTCTTCATAGGGTTCTTCTCGGTGGGATTCGATCCATGCTTTGAGTTCCGGAGTGAGAACTCCTTGGTAATACGTGATCTCTTGAACATGTCCAACACCGTCTTTGTCTCGGAAGTCCCGACGTTGTTTCTTGTAGTAGGTCGGAACCATCCTCCGAAGGATGTCATTCGGGTGAAAATAGTCTGTGTCAAAGCCATCTGCAAATTCCTCCGTGTAGAAGTTTACTTCCTCGGGTTTCTTCAGACCGAGGGACGTTCTGTATGTGTGTTGACCAAATTCAGCAAAAGTATCCTTGCGTATGTACTTGCTAACATAAGCACCATAATCGCGAACGCCACGTACCTTACGTATTTCATGACGCCCATGCGGCCAAGCAGCGCGAAGATCTTCAAGATTAATTTTGTTTTCTTCAAATAAGATGAAGTGCACGTGTAAACAGCCTGCATTACCCTCTACTGCACCACGTTCTTTTTGATTTTCAAGTACATACACGTAATTCATTGTGTAGCCGCGCCTTCGCATGGACTGTAAGAAAGTCTGTATATCACGTTGTACCTTCTTCACATCCAAAGTAGTCTCTGCATACGTCAACGTAAGAAACTTCATATTCTCGCATCGATTCGCCCAGATCAGACGTCGAAGTGTTTGACGTGCACGGTAGAGGTTATCTTCCCTCTTCTCCTCTTCCCCATCGATATCCGATGAACGAATCACATCAAACATTCGAGATTGACCGGCAAGAATCGGTTTTGAATATTGATATATTTCTATCTTATCCCCGGCAAGAACCATCTTACTAAAGATGTGAACACGCCCCAATTTTAAGCACCTCCCCTATGGAGTTTTGAGGTAACCTCTTTGTGTGAGATATGAGGGGATAGACAAGGAAAGCGCGTGCGCGCGCGTGCGCGCGCACGCGTTTATATAGACACTACGTTTTTTGCCGCCTACGGCGGAATGCCGACAAGAAGAGTTTTGTACGCTGCCACAAGCGCGTCGGAAGGGTCCCCCTCCCCTTCTCTAAGTGCGTCTTACGGTCACGTCTACGGCTCCGGATAAATACCTTCTTATCGAATTTTCTACGACCTAAGTCTTGATACCGTGCGAGTAGCGGCGGCCTGGAATAAGAATCAAAATACTTATAAAAGCGAGGCCGAAACACCAAGTAAAACGAATTCTCATGAAACGGTGGAGGCAAAAACTTCTTGAAGATCTTCGCGAATTTATACCCGTCTACGATCTGTTGCGTATCTTCGTTTACCGTAACAAATTTATACACACGTCTAACCAGAGAAAACGGACCAATACGTTTTATGTACCACAGTTCATCAGCAAGCCGACGAATAGTAATATCCGTATCTTCCCAGGATTGAGAAATAAAATCGATATCACATTTATAATGCCGGTGAAGTTTAAGCCAGGATATCAATTCTTTTGGAAATGCCTTATAATTGCGGTTATTGTATTCAATACCTGCTTCATCGATCACAATGTAGGAATGCTCAGGAAACGTCCATGTTCCGAGACCGGTCAGATCTACCGATGCACAGATAGCATTTGTAAAATTAGCGTAGTAATAATCATACGGTTGACGCCAACGGCGTCGCATCTTATAAAGTTGACGAACTGCAAGCGTTGTCTTCCCGGAACCGGGAGAACCAAAAAACATTCGAATCACAATTAAGCCCCCAATACTTTATTTAAAAAAATTTGTTTCAAGAAACGAAAGATCCACGACACCATGCGAATCACAACAAAGCCCCCAATACTTTATTTTAAAAAAATGTATTTCAAAAAGCGGAAGATCCACGACACGCAGATCATAACCAAAAGCGCTGCCACAATATACTCAATCATGGCACCGTAATCCCAAGTAGAACTATAATTGCCGTTCTCAATATAAAAGTCGGGTGTACCAATGATCTGCCGCAGAGCCTGAAGCAACGTTTGCATAATTACACCTCCAAAGCGAAATCACGAATAACGTCTTCTTTTGCTGCAGAAACGATCGGACCAAAAACACGATCGAAATCACTTTTCGAGACTTCGACAGTATCACCATCACTATAAAACAAAACAACAATGTCACCTTTCAAAGTCCAACTCATTAACCGAACATCCATCTTTTTTATTCTCCTCTCGTAAATAATGATAAAACCAAAACCATAAAGATCAGCATAAGCCATACTACTGTTTGACTCATTTTGCACCTCTCCCCTTCCGGATCAGAAGCGTCAACATAGAAAATGAAAACAGCAAAAGAAAGATCTGAGTGAGAAACGTTTTAGAAACCAGAAACCACTCAACAATCGGAAGTATCACCATCACGCTTTCGCTCCCTTCCAATACAGCGTAACTACAAAGCCAATAAGAATAAACACAAATACCACATCAATATACGAAGTCCGAATACTACCAACATTAAGAGAAGCATGCTCTCTTAATGTCTGAATGATCGAATCCATATAATTAAAAATACGAATGATCACCGGTAAAATATTAGACATATAATCACCGCCCTATTATTAGTTTAACAACAGATATCGCAACGACAGCAGTCATCGAGGCCGCAATCACTGCCGGGAAAAACGACAATACAGCACCGGTAAAAGAAGAGCCAATCTGAAGGGTATAAAACAGAGTAAGCAACGAAGTACATATATTTACTATCATTGCAAAAATCGTTTGAAAAAAACCAATTACCTGGGAAAAGAATTCGAACACTATTTTCCGCCTCCTTTACCGGCACGCGATACAAGAGTGGGAACCACACCAAGAACAAACGAAAATAACCCCAAAGACAAAGACACAGTTAATATCGAACTAAACACATCAATACCAATAACACGTAAAAAAATAGAATTTACCGCTACAAAACTCTGACTTATAGAATTTAGAAATGTAGTTGTATCCGTAAAAAAATCTCCCAAACTATCAAGACCGGCTTGCGCTCCGCTTAACAGATCATTCTCTACATCTTCAAGTTCTCCAACAACATCATCACCATCCGGAGTAGCAGCATCACCATTCCAACCGTTTATGATTTCATCCGTACTATCCTGGATACTACCACCGATCTGATCACCGAGGCCATCAATACTATCGGTGATCTGATCAGTCTGATCTTGAATAGAATCGACAATAGCCTGTGTAGACATTTGTGAAGATGTGAACATTCGATACTTAACACGAGATACATAGAACTGAAAACCGTAAGATTCCAAGGTAGAATCGTCAAACATACCGATCGAAACACGAGAAAGCGCAACAGGAGAATCGGTGTTATTCGTGAAAGAATAATACAACTCAGCACCATTGGACGTAGATGCTGTGACCTCCGGAGAAAGATACCGCGTGTAATTATCATCCAAATACACACGACACTCATATAAACCGGGATCAATAGGCGTTACCGAATCGGAAGAAGGATAATACATATTCCAAATCTTTACCCGATAATTTAAAACACAGGATTCACCGGGTGGAATAGTGACGATCGAAGAGTGATCCGGATCGGTCGTATCGACATTTTGAATAGATGTAGTAATCCAAAAATTCTGTACAGGCCCATTGTCGATAGTAACCAACTTCGGACCATAAGGAAGCGGAACATCTGCAAACGGCTTCGTCAAATAAGTCTCATTCTGACTGGATACTACCTTATACGTGGCTGTTATCGCGTTTAACCGAGTGTATACTACCCAACCTTCACTATCCACGATCGTTTCACTTGATGCAAATACAGGCATGCAAACTAAAAACAGCATTACCACAACTATCGCGGTAATGCTGCACAATTTTTTCATATAACACACCTCCTAAAAAATAGCAAACCCCCGCCCCAGTTGGGGCACTGGGACGGGGGCGAAAGAAAGAAAAAAGCAAAAAAACTCTTACAGACGAATCAAACGACCAAGCAAACCGACAGCAAACCCACAAATCGGCATCGCCAGAACCATCACCGTAAGTGCCGGAGAAGCCGTCACGGTATCAAGCACCTGACCAAGCCAACCGATCGAAGTCGTAAAGAAAGTACCAATGTCATTCAAAAAAGCAGACATATCAGAACCTCCTTACAGATGAATCAAACGGCCGAGCAGACCGACAGCAAACCCACAGATCGGCATAGCCAACACCAGGATAAGCAGCGGAGGATTGGCCACAACAACATCCAATACATCACCAAGCCATGTTACTGACTGGGTAAAGAACGTACCAACATTAGACACAAAATCAGCCATTGTTTGCGTTACTCCTTCCATCACAAAATCACTCCAAATTCATAAACATATATCATCCCGCGGTGAATGATAACTTACTTTTTCTTCGAATCATCCAGGAACGAATCAAACGATGCAGCACTATTGTCCGGCTGTACGAAGTCCACTGCACCCTTCTGGTTGAAGTAGATAATGTACGTACCGTCCACCTGCATCGGAATCGCTGCCAAAGGCGAAGTATCCGCAATCTTTAAGTCGGTGGTCACACAACCATCCAGACCTTCACGCTGATCATCCAGCACGATACCAAAATACTTTACACCATGGAACGTGTACCCATTATCTAACGTGTAATCCTGACGAAGTCTACCTACTACTTTGATTCTCATTTTTCAAAACCTCCATTTTTAGAAATACGATCACATGCCGGTAAACAACTACGAATTTTCCCATGTAAACCAATCGCCAAATTAGCATCTTCATACCGCGAACGTTGCACTGATCCTCGCACATGAATACTGAGTACCAATAATAAAAAATCGATCTCATCTTTCGATAACTCAACTACAAATTTCTTCTCTTCCATTTTCTTTCCTCTTTCTCCCCTACATTAGGGGTTGTATTTAATCACCAAATATGAACACTGCAGCGAACAAAAGCCAAAAACTACAGGCCATAGCAATTAATTGTAACCGTTGTTCCATTTGCAATCACTCCTATTTTAGTCCTCCTTAAAAACAGAAGTATAACGCCGGAGAAGATCCGTAATCAAATAAGAATCCGAGACCGGTCCCTCAACAAGACCAGAAACCTCAAGATAAAGACGTAAACATAAACAGATCTCTTCCAATTCCTTTCTAGTGACTACAAACACATACTTTTTTTCTTCCATGCTCTTTCCTCTTTCTCCCCTCCATTAGGGGTTGTATTTTGTGTAGCCACATCTGACTACACCTCTATTGTAGCAACATCTGTTTACTTTGTCAACACTTTTATTTACTGCCGTGTTATAAAATGCTCGAGGTGATAACATGGAGTACTATGATCGGCTTAAATTGATCCGCACCGGGAAAGATATTACACAAGACCAAATCGGCAAAGCATTAGGCATTTCAAAACAGCAATACGGCAAATATGAAAACGGCACCCATCTGATGCCGTTACCATACTTCAAACTTGCATGTGATTTTCTGCACGTTTCTGCCGACTATATTCTTGGATTGCCAAAAGGGAGACCATATCCCCCGTTAGAATGAAAACGCCTAAAAAGGGCAAAAGAACGCAAAAAAAGACCATTCCAGTTTTTGGAATGGTCTTAAATGTTGCCGAGTATTCATTTTGTATAGTTTGAACAAGAGAAGTATACCATGTCAACGATGGGTTGTCAAGGTCTTCCCTGCAAACTTTTTAGAATTTTTGAATATCCTTCGGCCGATTGCAAATACTGATATCGTCCCTGCAAAATTTGATCTTCGTGAGGTGCTTTAAATATGACTAAACTGCAATGTGAAGCCATTCATTGTATCAGCAACCGCGACGGTTGCTGTTGTCGTCCGAACATTCAGGTGGGCGGAAGTCAGGCGACCGAGTATCAACAAACGTGCTGTGAATCCTTCCATCCGATTGAAGGCAATGCTACCAACGCGATGGATTTCAGCCACGTAAACAAACAAATGCCGATTCGATGCGAAGCGACTAAATGCGTTTATAACAAAGAATGTCAATGTGTTGCCGATGCGGTGCGCATGGCCGGTTCGTCTGCACACAAAGCCGACCAGACTGCGTGTGAAACATTTGAATGCAGCGGCGGTTGCTGTAAAAAGTAACGTAACGCCAAAAGAGGGTGCCGCGTCGGCACCCTCTTCCCTATTTCAGCTTAACAGCAACCACACTCGCCCGGCTCTCCTTTCGGCGGAAAGAATTCATCCACCGGAAAGGACATTTTACGGAACAATTCGCAAGGATTCTCGCTGCTCGGCGCGCATTCCTTACTCGGCATGCAGAAATCATATACCGGCATCAGCATTTGTACATTGCGGATCAGCTGTACAATAGTAAACACACCAAGCGTAACCAAGACGGTCTTACCTTCACGACAATCTACAAAACACCCTCCGAAACGATGCTGAATACTTTCGGGAATGGCACAACAACCGCAACCACAGCAGCACCGCTTGTCGCACGCTTCCACCAGTTGTGCCGCCAAAATCACCGGTTCGGCAACCTGTACGGTACAACGCGGCATATTGCGCGTGGGCATCTCCTGACGGTCATGTGCTTCGGGACAGAACTCACTGCGAAACACCTTGACGCCACCTTCACCGCCATACAGAATCACTTTTTTGCTGAATGTGGCAATGCCGCATACCGTGTTAGTGGGCACACCGTGACCCGAGTAGACCTCCAATGTAATTTCAAAATAGAACGTCAGATCGCACGAATAATACCCGCGATTAAACGGCAAAGCTTCCACGTCAATGCAGGTGGTAAGTACCTCCGCTCCCTTCGTACGAATACCGGTCGCATGGTCGATCAACATGCGGTCACGATCGGTAAAATAGACCTGCATATCCTCGGCGCAATCCTTGTCGGCACAAGAATCGTAGACGCGCCCCGCGTCCACACAAACAGCCTCTTTACAGTTCATCGAGCCGTCGCGATGATAACCTCTTTCGGGCATAGCAAATCCCCCTGTAAATATGGATTAAAGCAACGTTGCGCATCATGCATCGCGCTTCATTCCATCTTATGCAGAGGGATTTTGTTCGGTTACGTTTTATATGCGTTCCAACTTGGCAAAATTAGCCATAATCTTCTTTATGCCGACTTTTTCAAAACGAACGGTCAACAAAGTGTCATTTCCCATCGGCGAAGAGGCTTCAATGGTGCCTTTTCCAAACACTTTGTGCTGTACGGTATCCCCTGCCTGCCAATTCTCCTTGGATCCGCTGTTAACGGTGGGTTTCTTCGGCGCATAACTGCCGTAAGAGGCGGCATAGGAGTACCCACTGCTTGGGGATACGGTAGACGATGCAGAGGCCGTTGAAGTGGCAGAGTGTGTAACAGCGGCACCCCAACCGGTATTGCGCTGCATGCGGGAAAAGGTCGGCGTTGCCTCATGTTCTTCCACCAAATGCCCGGGAATCGCCATAATAAAGCGAGATTCGCGATTGTGGTTTGTGGAACCGTATAACATACGACTGCGGGCACGCGTCAAATACAGCTTTTTCTCGGCACGTGTGATAGCCACATAGCAAAGTCGACGTTCTTCTTCCATCTCTTCTTCATTAAAAATAGAAGCATTTCCCGGGAAAACACCGTCTTCCATGCCGGGAAGAAACACCACCGGAAATTCCAAACCTTTGGCCGCATGCATTGTCATCAGTACGACCGTATCGGCACTGGCATCGTAATTGTCCACATCGGTCATCAACGCCGCTTCTTCCAGAAAACCGGAAAGGGAGGCGTATTCTTCGTTGCTCTTTTCGTATTCCAAAAGGGAAGATTCCAGTTCTTTCAAGTTTTCTATACGACCGACTTCGGATTCGCCTGCGAGTTCCCACATAGCGCGATATCCCGTTTTTTGAAGCATTTCCTGATACAGGAGATGTAAAGCGATCTCGCCTTCTTCGTTACGGTCGCGCAACGTCTCTATCATGGTGATAAACTCGCGAATACGCGTTGCGGCACGGCTAAGCGCCGCGTAATTCTCCACCTCTTCCAACACACGGTAGAGACTGATCCCCTGCTCTTGCGCCAATGCAGCGGCCGTATCCATCGTGGTATCGCCGATGCCGCGTTTGGGTTCGTTAATGATACGGCGTAAACTCACACTGTCGTCAGGGTTGTTGATAACGCGAAGATATGCCACCGCATCACGCACTTCCTTGGTATCAAAAAAACGATGACCGCCGAAAATACGATACGGTACGCCGCTTTTTACCATAGCACGCTCAATGGCGTTAGATTGGGCATTGGCACGATATAACACCGCAAAATCGCTGTATTTACGACCACTGCCAACGCCGTTCAGTACGGTATCCACCACGAATCGCGCCTCTTCGTCTTCGTTATCCAACACTTCAAGATGGATCTTTTCCCCTTGCGGATTCTCGGTCCACAATGTTTTCCCCTTGCGACTGCGATTCAGCGAAATCACCGCATTGGCGGCATCCAACACCGTTCCTGTCGAACGGTAATTCTGTTCCAAACGAATGGTAGTACAACCTTTAAAGTGCTCTTCAAAATTCAGAATGTTTTCAATGGTGGCGCCGCGGAATTTATAAATACTTTGATCGTCATCTCCAACCACACAAAGGTTACGATTCTTCTCCGCCAAAAGGCTTACAAGACAATATTGCGCATAACTGGTGTCTTGATATTCATCGACCATTATGTAGCGGAAACGCTGTTGCCAACGATCACACACCGCCGCATTCGTCTGAAAAAGTTCTACCGTTTTAAACAACAGATCGTCAAAATCCATTGCATCCGCTTCCAAGAGGCGACGTTGATACATTGCATAGCATCGAGCAACGGTTTTAAGACGAAAATCTGCCCCCGCCTCCGCTTCGTATTGCCCTGGTCCGCGCAGAGTGTCTTTGGCGCGACTGATCTCGTTGAGAATCACCTTATGACCGAGGGTCTTTTCATCAACGTTCAGTGCTTTCATGCACTCTTTCATCAAGCGACGACTGTCATCGGTATCGTAGATGGTGAAATGCGAGGAATACCCCAACGATTCGCCGTCCTGCCGCAACACCCGGGCGCAAAACGAGTGAAACGTGCCGGCCCATACGTCACTGCCGACGCCGCCGAGCATGCGCGACAACCGCTCTTTCAACTCACCTGCCGCTTTGTTTGTGAAGGTGATAGCCAGGATCTTCCACGCCGGGCAAGGATCCACTGCACACAAGCGAAAAACACGCTCATCGGCATCGGCGACACCGTCTGCCGCCGCACGTAACAACGCCATATCCTCCGCCGTTACATTGGCTGGTACCGTTTCGGAAGCGTAGGCATTGCCGAAACGAATCAAATTGGCCACGCGATTGACCAGCACGGTGGTTTTTCCGCTTCCGGCACCCGCCAAGATAAGCAACGGACCGTTAACGTGAAACACGGCGCGTCGTTGTTCATTATTCATACGCGAAAATGTGCGTTCCATCAAACGACGACGCAAGGCAATAAATTCGTTCATACCGTATCCTTTCATAAAAAAGCAGAGCAGTTTCCCGCTCTGCTTTTTATACACAACATTAACCGAACAGCGACAAGAGCACGCCGGCGGCTACCGCCGAGCCGATAACACCGGCCACATTCGGCCCCATCGCGTGCATCAGCAGGAAGTTGTCGGGATTTTCCTGCTGACCGACTTTCTGCGACACGCGTGCCGCCATCGGAACAGCGGAAACGCCGGCCGAGCCGATCAACGGATTGATCTTCTTCTTGCTGAACACATTCATCAACTTGGCGAACAACACGCCGCCCGCGGTACCAAAACTGAAAGCAATCAAGCCGAGGCAGATGATAAGCAATGTCTTCGGCTGCAGGAAGGTGTCGGCATTCGCCGTCGCACCAACCGTAACGCCGAGGAAAATGGTGATGATGTTCATCAGATCGTTCTGCGCCGTCTTGGAAAGACGTTCTACAACACCCGATTCTTTAAAGAGGTTACCGAGCATCAGCATGCCGATCAGCGGAGCCGCCGAAGGTAAGAGCAACACACAAAGCAAAGTCACAACGATCGGGAACAGAATCTTCTGGTTCTTGGTAACGGGTTTCAACTGATCCATCTTGATGGCACGCTCTTTTTTCGTGGTGAGCAACTTCATGATGGGCGGCTGAATGATCGGTACCAGCGCCATATAAGAGTATGCCGCCACGGCAATAGCACCCAACAGGTTCGGTGCCAACTGCGATGTCAAGAAGATCGCAGTCGGGCCGTCTGCACCGCCGATGATCGCAATGGAGGCCGCCTCTTGTTCGTTAAAGGCCAACGCCGGAATACCGAGAGTATCGAGTGCGCGTGCTCCGAGAAAGGTTGTAGCAATACCGAACTGTGCCGCTGCACCGAGAAGCAAACTCTTCGGGTTGGAAATCAGCGGACCGAAGTCGGTCATACAACCGATTCCAAGGAAGATCAGCGGCGGGTAAATGCCGAATTTGACGCCCTGATACAGATACCACATCAAACCGCCCTGCTCAAAGTGCTGCCAATAGAGAGTACCGTCAGCCGCTTCAAATACGGGATAGCTTTGCGCCATAATTCCTTCACCGTAGAGTTTAACCTCTTCGGCCGTCATCGCTACCAGGGAGTTCTGTTGGGGATCCATAATACCGCCGAGCGGCAAGTTGCACAGCAACATACCGAAGGCGATCGGAAGCAAAAGCATCGGTTCAAACTCTTTTTTGATCGCCAAATAGATAAGTACGAAGGAAACCAGAATCATGATCAGATTCTTCCATCCGCCACCTTCGAAATTCATCAACTGTGCAAAACCGGACTCGTTCCACAGTTGAACGATTGCTTGCCATAATGCGTTCATAAGTTATCCCCCTCCCCTTTTAAAACGGCATCGTATTCTGGCGAACAGCCGCCGCCGCCCATTCGGAACGGCCGTGTCCGCTTGCGGGTGTGATACGACGCACACGATAGGTCACACCGGCCGGCGCCATCATTGCCACAGCCGCCGCGATCACCGCCGCGATCTCGTCTTCATCCTCGCCAATAACGGCAGGGGCGGCGGGAGCAACCGTCGGCGCAGGTGCGGGAACCGGTTTCGCCGGCATGGGCTTAGCGGCAGGCTTGGTTTTCCCTTGCGCGCCGAGATTGCCAAACAGACCGATCACCAGCGACAGCATCACCAACGTCGCGAAAACGACTACGATAAGAATCAGTGCCGTCATTATAGAGCTTCCCAACACATTGCCGATATTGGCGGAAATCATGTTCATACATCTGCTCCTCACTTTCGGAAAAGTCATTTCGGTAATCAAAAGACCACCAAAATCCCCCATTATTATCATTATGGAGACAGTATACCGCATTTCAAAAGAAAAATCAACTCCATTTCAAAAAAATATCATAAACCTCTTTCTTTTTTTCGAATATGGAGTATAATAGAAAACAGCGAAAGGAAAGTGATCCCTTATGAAATACGTTGTATTGTTGTGTGACGGCATGGCAGACGTGCCGTTTGCTTCCTTGGGCGACAAAACGCCTGCCGAAGTTGCCGACAAACCGCACATGGACGCCTTGGCACAAAAAGCAGAAGTCGGCACCGTACGTACCGTCCCCGACGGACTGTCCCCCGGAAGCGATGTGGCCAATTTGGCCGTGCTCGGTTACGATACCAAGGAATGCTATACCGGTCGTTCTCCGTTGGAAGCCGCCAATATCGGCATTGCTCTTAAAGACGACGACGTCGCCTTGCGTTGTAACCTTGTAACCCTCTCTGACGATGCCGTATATGCTGAGAAAACGATTCTCGATTACTGCGCAGGCGACATCGTAACCGCCGAAGCCGATACGATCATCCGCACCTTACAAGAGCAGCTCGGAGGCGGCGAATTCGATTTTTACACAGGCACCGCCTACCGTCATTGTTTGGTTTGGCACGGCGGAAAAACGACGCTTGGTAAGATCACCCCGCCGCACGATATCACCGGTCGTGTGATCGGCGACTATATCCCTACCCATCCCGATGCCGCCCCGTTGCTTGAACTTATGCAACGCAGTGTGGACATTCTGAAAGACCACCCCACCAATGCGGCACGGGCGGCAAAAGGAGAAAACCCTGCCAACGCCATTTGGTTATGGG
>JAZNTV010000032.1:0-25848 GCA_045591985.1 Acutalibacteraceae bacterium | reverse complement strand
GCAATGAAACAAACACATCCGTATATTCTAAAAAGGGTTGTTTTTTTATTGCGCAAATTATTGCTAAGGACGCACACCCTCCTATAACACCACCGTAAAAGACAGCTCCACCAAACAACAAATTGTACCAAAAGGGTTTATTAGAAACTGACATCATTGTAATAGCCGATAGCAATCTTACTCCAACTGCAGTTCCTATTAAAACGGGTACAATCTTTTTCATTAAGTCTAAGAGGTACATTTTGGGGTACATCGGAGATTTAATATATACAGTAATAGTAGTAAAAAGTGCGATTAGGATTAGAAGTGAAAAAGTCGATATTTTCACACCTAGCAATTCAATGTAAGGAAACATTTATATTACCCATTTAATTAGTGTTTTGTGATTTTACAAAGTCGGCAATGTCTCCAATATTGCATTCAAGAACTTCAGCAATCCTTAAGAGAACGGAGATGGACACCTCTTGATTTTTCCTTAACTTAGTAAAAGTCGCGGGCGAAATTCCTGCACGTTTTCTAAGCTCTGCTTGAGTCAATTCTTTCTCTGCACATAAAACCCACATTTTCTTATAATTGATTTCCATGGTATACCACCTATGCATATATTTCTTTCATTGTACCACAATTTTTTTGATTAAACAACAGTTTTTTAAAAAAACGCATTATAAATTCGTACTTTCGCACGATTATTGTTGGTTCTTTTCATTTATATGAAATATAATACATGAAAAGAGTATGGTAATTTTACTTGCTTTTTAGAGGTACGCCTGCAATATTGTAGGCGTACTTTTTATATAAACCAAGGAGGAATAGAAATGTTCGTAAAAGCAACGACAAAAGTAGTTGATTAAAAAGCATTCGGATCACAAGGCTGTGTGTGACCGAAGGAACGCAAATATGACTACAGCGGAAGTTGGTATGCCATCATTTGCAAACAGCCAACCGTCAGCGGTAGACGGCGTGAAAGATGTTCTTTGACCTATACCGCAAATGCTTCCGTACAGCACATAAGTACGGCAATGTTTCCGGGATTTACGTTGTAATAACAAATCTCTACCGAACGCCTTAGTTTAGGGGGGCGGCAGATTTATGATCTGCATTCGGTATGCGCAGTTGGGTTTCCAACGCTCTGTTCTGCAGGGTTGCGCTGGGGCAGTCTTCTCTAATGGGAAGATGAGTCCATAGTCCTAACCGATGTTACAATTTCATATAACTCTCTGCGATGAAATGGAATGACCTTCTTTTCGGAAGTGGTTTTCAAATGACTTCCTATTGGAATGACACCCTCATTTTCGATATGATAATGATTAACCTTTCGGAAATGATTGTATGACCATCATTCGGTGCCGTTTCTATCAGGCGCAAGCAAGATAGAAACGGCACCGGAGACAGGGTCGGAGGTGCCGTGCGGCAAGGCATTTTGGGAGTATAAGAAACGAAAACTGGAGAAATGGCAGGTAAAGTCGCTGAAACTGCTCATGGGTGAGCTATGCCTTGCCGCGCTATGACAAGTCCTTTTTATATGACAAATGACCTACATATTCAAATGATAAATGATACTATATATATTTCTAAATGATATATGATTTCTTTTCGGAAGAAATCCCTCAGGATTTATAATAGAAAATGACAGCCTGAATGATTGATGTTCAATGATATACCCTTTAAGATGATTCCCTTTTAACATCAAAAAGTCGGCTGGCATTGTTATGATTGATTTACAACAGTTATGACCTACTTATCGGAATGATGCGCACAAAAATATAGGTTGGTGTATTGCACGCCTGCGGCGTGTTCCGGCTGTCTGATGTTCAAAGTATAGCCATTTTTATATCACACAAATTAAACATCAGACAGTCGGCTGAAAATAGTCCTCGTTAAAGATATGAGTTGGGGTGTTGTCCATTATTTTGATATGACTATGACCATTCTTTCGGAATGACCGCGCGAAATCGGGCAGCAAATCCCCCTTAATTCCCCCCATATGATGATTATTCGTATATGACAATATGACCGTCATTTCGGAATGACGGCGAAAAAATGCCCTTCTTTTTCAAAAGCGTAGCAGGAGATTGGAGCTCCTGCGCCGCCGATTTTTTTGCCCTGTTGAAAAACATTTGAAAGTCATAGCGTTTTTTACTTGCCAACTGCAATCTCATGTTTCATACTCCCTCTGCCTTAATCGAAAAGGCAAAATTTCAAGAAAGGAGGAATGCCTATGGCACTTACGGAAGATCAAAGAAAGGTCAGAAATGAGAACAAGACAAGGAATCTAATCCTCCAAGCAGATCACAACCGTGCAAGCAGTAACATCAACAGCATCGGTTGTATCGAACGCTATGAAGATGGTATGTATCGGTTCTGCAAGTGGCTTGGTGAGAACACCGAGTTAAAGAATCTCAAAAATGTATCGGCAAAGTATATTTACCCGTATATCGAAAGCTTCTTTGACAGAGAGTGTAAAACCAGCTATATCCGTACCGAGATGTCAGCGATCAGACACTACCATAGTCTGACACACAGCAAAAACATTCTGCCGTCAAACAAAGACTTGGGAATATCTGAAAAGAACGATTATGAATTTGACCGTGCCTTTTTGCCCGAAGAGTTTGACAAGATGATTAAAGTCGCCCGTTCAATGAGCCGCTACGATGTTGTGATTCAAGCCTATCTGTCAAGATACTTCGGCTTGCGCTTTGAAGAAGCCGCTACGCTCCGTTTGTATCAGTTGGAGGATGCGATCCGCTATAAGCAGTTGAACGTTAAGAACACCAAGGGTGGTCTCGTAAGAGATATTCCCGTAGATCGTCCTATTCAGGAGAAGATTTTGAACGAGATCGTTGCTTATCTTCGTGCAAGCGGTAAAAAATCTAAGGACTATCTGATTTGCGATAACCACAAGCACAGCGTAAAAAAGGAAAAGGCATCCTTGCAGAATTGGCGTAGCAATCATAGCAAGAAGTTTGTAGATCCCGATAGGTGTGAATATGTTAGATCCGACTGCAAACCCAGAATTAAAAGACCGTCCTGGCACGGACTTAGACATTTGTATTTTCAGGAGAATCGTCGCCGTTTGCTTGCAGAGGGCGGTATGACCGAACGCCAGATCGACAAGGAGATGAGCGAACGTATGGGACACCACCGCAACGACATCAAAAAGTTTTATTCTGAGCTTCTGAAAGATTCGTAAGAAAGGAGGAGATAATTGGGTAAAGAGGTTAAAATTATTCTCAAATTCCACATACCTGAAGATGAAATTGAAGCATTGGCAAAATGCTTCCTACCGGACATATTAGACTTCTTTGAATCCGAAGAAGGCAGACAAGAATTTGAACGGTGGAAAAAGGAACAGTCCAAATAGATAACCAATAAACATCGGTACGAGCAAAAGCCCGTACCGATGTTTATTGTTACTAATTTTGGCAATTGGGAAGAATTTTTGCAATATTGCTACTCGTACCTTCAATAAGTTTGATAATTAAATTGTTCTTTTTCTTTTTCCGTAATGTTTGAGGTGAATTAATACATATAAATCCGATAATTTTATCTTCTTCATTATTTGTGGATTTTATAGGAAAGACGATTGATGTATTATATTTATATCTCCATTCTGGATCGCTTGTAATGTATCTTTGCTTCTTTTCGTCAAATGTATGTAGGTCGGTAACAAAGAAATAATCAAAACCATTTTTTAAAATCGCTTCATATTCAGTGTTGTCTTTAACTTGTTGAACACTATTGTCTATAAATAACTCGTCACCTGTAGTTAGAACTGTTGATACGGTATCTTTTGAAACAAGTTTTATTGAGATGCTAAAATGACATTTTGGATAGAGCTCAGTGAGCTTATCCGCTATAGAATAGCAATACCAGTATAATGTCATTTTATGATCGTCTTTTGTTAGATAATTAATATCAACATCGCTTATTGACGGCGCTGAATTGTTATTGATGAATCTTATGCTTTCTCGTAACTGCTTTTTTTCAAGTTTGAGTTTGATATATTCATCTTTACTCTTGTAAAATGAGTGAATCGTTCCTAATAAGGGGACAATCAAACTAATAATTGAAATAAGTATCGTTAATAAATCAATCTTATCCATTTTCATGCCTCCTTTTCTTCAGAGTGTTTTGAGATTGCTTTTATTGAGTATATGCAACAGAACCATGATGCAAACACAAAAGGTATTGAAGTCCAAAAACCTTTTGCAATGTGTTGCTCCGATACATCGATTCTGATTAAACAGTAAAAAACCAATTGCAGTGCAACAAGAAAAACGCACATCGCAAATGCTTTGGTTAATTTAATGTCTTTTTTTCGTTTGATTTCAAACAAATCAAACATCAACGGCACAGTAAGAGAAAATAATGATAATATAATCTCTCCTTGTCCAAAAAGTTCGATAAGTTGTAATTTCCCGAAATACCAACTGATGATGCAAGTTAAAAGAAGCGGCAAGGCGCTGCTGATAATTGTTAGCATTATCCACCGATCACGAAAATCTTTATAGTTTTCTAGCGCTTCACCTTCGAAAACAAAACCTCTGCTACGTTTATGTTCACTCATAATATGCCACCTTTAAAATGAAACAACTTTTATTTTAGTTATAACATAAATCGACACATTTTTCAATATTTTACAAATGAAAGAGCCAATAAACGTGTAGCGGTACAATACTGTACCGCTACAGAACTATTTGCCTTCACGTAAATAAACAACAAACCCGAACGTTTCACCGATTGGTAAAAGGTTCGGGTTTGAATGCTTTGGTGCGGATAAGAGGACTTGAACCTCCACCGAGTTGCCCCGATTAGAACCTGAATCTAACGCGTCTGCCAATTCCGCCATATCCGCATATTGCTGCCGCTACTGCGGCGACAAGAGATATTATAGCGAACGGAAAACGAAATGTCAAGAGGTTTTTTGAAAAATATTTCCCTTTTTGAAAATATCTTACCCTGTTAATTTACGGCGCAATTCCTTAAGAATCACCCGCTCGCGGCGGGATACTTGCACTTGTGTCATCCCCAATGCTTCGGCAGTTACCTGCTGTGTACGGCGGCGTATATACCTCCATTCGATCAAATGGCGATCACGCTCATCCAGCTCCGACAACACCTGTTGCAATGCCAGACGATCGGTGATCTGCTCTTCGGGCGGTGCCACAGGCAGATCGATCTGGTCACCTTCGTCACTGTCGTCTTCCCAGCGTGTCAACGACAGCGGCGGCAACGATGCGCCCAGTGCCTGCGCCGCCTGTGCTGTTTCTACTCCCAGTCGCGCAGCCAGTTCGCCTATTTGCGGTTCACGTCCGTTTTCCGCCGCAAATCGATCTCGTTCGCGTACTGCGCGGACAGATAGTTCTTTGAGCGTACGCCCCACTTTTACCGCACCGCCATCGCGGAACAGGCGGCGTATTTCGCCCAAAATCACAGGGACGGCATAGGTGGATAAACGCAACCCTCGTTCTTCTTCGAATCCGTCCACCGCTTTAACCAGGCCCACACATCCCGCCTGCACCAGATCTTCATATTCCACACCGCGTCCGATAAAGCGGCGCGCACATGCGTGCACCAGCCCCATATTGTCGCAAACGGTTTGATCACGATCGGTCACGACACGTCACCTTTGCGTATGTATTTTTCCAGCGTGACCACCGTGCCGCTCCCCTCTTTGGAACGTACCGTAACCTTGTCACACAAACTTTCCATCACCGAAAAACCCAATCCCGAGCGTTCTTCACCGCCGGTGGTAAACAGCGGTTCGCGCGCCTTATCCACATCGGGAATACCGCAACCGCGATCTTGTATACGTATGACCACCCGCCCGTTTGCATAGATACGTGCCGCAAGAATGATCTCTCCCACCTTTCCGGCGTAGGCATGCACAATACAATTGGTAACCGCTTCGGAAACCGCCGTGCGGATATCCACAAGCTCGTCCACTCGCGGATCCATTTGTGCCACAAACGCCGCCACCACCGAGCGCGCCAAACTCTCGTTCGCCGAAATGCCCGGCAAAATCAATTTGATCTCATTTTTCGCTTTTACTCGCATATTGTTCTCCCCCCCTTCCCCCAAATGTCCAGCGAATCCAATCCCGCCATGCGCATCATCTGTCGCACACGTTCGCTCGCACCGCAAACCAGTAACGTGCCGCCCGTAAGGCGTACCAATCGATAGCGCCCCATCACCAGTCCGACACCCGAACTGTCCATAAACGTCACGTCATGAAAATCCATACGCAAGCACGACGGATGTAACCGTTCGACTGCGGCATCGATCTGCTCGCGCAGTTCACCTGCCGTGTGGTGATCCAGTTCGCCCGACAGCCGTGCCACCAGTTCGCGCTCTCGACTTTCCAGCTGTACTGCCATATTCCTCGTCCTTTCACATAAAAAAACCTCTATCCACAAGAATAGAGGTTTTGGGTTGCAAAGACACGCGAAGTGCGCTGTCGATTGCTTATTTGTTTTTGGTATTTGCGGCGAAGGCACACGCAAACGGACGAATCGCGGCGGCGGTATAGAACGAACCCCCCACAAACAAAGGCGTTTCTCCTGCGAGTGCGCGTGCCGATTCCCACGCCGCCTCCGGGGACGACGCGGTATACACCTCACACACGCCCGCTTCAACAAATTGCGCCGCCAGATCGTCGGCCGCAAGCGCCCGCTCGGACGGTGGCGTACAACACACCACCCGCGCCGCCGACGACGCCAACAGCGTTGCGCAAGCAGCCGTATCTTTATCGCACAACATACCGTACAACAATGTGGGTCTGACACCGTACTCATCCGCTATACGTTGCAACAACGATACGGTTTCCGTGACGCCGTGCGGGTTATGTGCTCCATCCAGCACAATAAGCGGCGTGCGGCAGACCACCTCTTGACGACACGGCAACGTTGCCTGTGAGAGTCCGTTGCGTGCCGCTTCCTCTTCGACAGAAAAGCCGCAAGCGGCAAGTACCCGCACAACTTCGAGTGCGGTCAGAGCGTTTCCCACTTGAAAGTCACCACCGAGCGGCAAGGTATAGTCTACACCGTTCAACAAAAAGCGCGTTTCGCCCACACGGGCTGGCAACAACGAAGCCGCCGTTTTGCTCGGCATATGGACGGTAAGTCCTTGTTCGGCAGCCGCTTCATACAGTACGGCCAGTGCGTCGGTGGATTGTGCCGGTGAAGTCACTACCGCACACGGCGCTTTGATGATTCCGCTTTTCTGACGAGCGATCTCCTCGACGGTATTCCCTAAGAAGGCAGTATGATCATCGGCGATCGGGGCGAACACTGCCGCCAACGGCGGCGGACACACATTCGTAGCATCTTCGCGCCCGCCCATACCGCACTCCAACACGCAGATATCCACGCGCTCTTGTGCAAAACAGGTGAAAGCCGCCGCTGTGATCAATTCAAATTCCGTCAGCCTCTCCGCCTCATCCAGTGTGCTTTGTATGGCCGCCCACTGTGTGATCAGCGCAGCAAAACGCGCCGGTGTGATGCCTTGCCCATCCAACGTAATGGTGTCGCAAACACCGGTCACTGCCGGAGACGAATAGGATCCCACGCGAAAACCTGCCGCCGTTAATATGCACTGAATCATTCGTGCAATCGACCCTTTGCCGTTGGTGCCCGCCACGTGTATCACACGCAAACGGCGTTGCGGATCACCCGCTTTGGCAAGCGCTTTACGCAAGCGATCGAGACCGAGCCGAATCCCACTCCCCCGCAACACTTCACAATAGTGCAACGCTTCTTCGTACGTCATAAGATATCCCTTCTGTTAAAAAACGGGAACTGCAACATACAGTTCCCGTATTCATATTGGTTTAAAACAAATCTTCCAACGACACGTAATCGGACGGTGTCGCCTCCGACTCTTGCGCCGGAGCAACCGTACTCTCTTCCGTCGGAGTGGCCGTCTCCCCTTCCGTCGGCACTTGCGCCCCCTCTTCCGGGGCACTGTCCTGCACCGCGGGAGCATCCTCCGTTACTGCCGATTCCACCAATCCCCAACGCGGGAAGGCAAACAAAAATACACACAACAAGGCGATCGCCAAAAGAAGAAACGAACCGCCGAGGAGGATACATGCCAGTGCGTTACCTTGGGGATACGGCGACCGCACCTTTTCCACAACTTCTACCTGAACCTCTTCGTAGTAGATGGTGGTTTGCGTGATGATTTCGGTCTCTGTTACGTCGCCGCCGACGGTTGCAGTCGTACTGTCCGCCGACACACCGAGCGCGCCCATCATCAAGAGCCATACACACAAAAGGAGTGCCATGCACCGTTTCATCGCAATCTGTCCTTTCATCATCAATAGTCGCCCAAAAACACCCGTCGCACAAACACGGAACGACGCATAAATGCCACCGTAATCAGTGAGAGAAGCCAGACCAGAGCGGGAGCAAATAATATGGAGATGATCCCCGGGATAACGTACACAAGCGGCTGAAGCAACAAAGTATACAACCCGTGTACGATATACATACCAAACGAGAACAAGGCCATCGGACCGATCCACGGGGTAAATACCGTTTCACGGTTAAATTCACGACACGCCATAAACGCCGCGGCTGCCATAGCAACCATGTTCGGCATAAATCCTTGATACATCACCATGTTGGCCGTCCCCGCCCCTTTGGTAAGAAGAGCAGTTACCACAGCAGTGAGCAAACCAAGCACGCCGTAAGCGATGACCATATAGAGCGATTTGGTGCGCCATTCGGTGGTTGCAAGCATCCAACCGAGCAATATATACCCCAAATACCCGCCCAACACGTTGGCAGTGGAATAGGATTCGAGCGCCAACCCGGGCAATACCCCCGGCGCCGACAGCGCCGGTATGATCGAACTGTAGAACAGCCAAAGCCCCAACGCAAAACGCAAGAGATTACGCGGCGCATGTTCCACCAACAAACGCAAAAACGGCAACAGCAAGTATACCGCCAACAACAGATACAGCACCCATAAATGGGACGATACCGGTTTGCTGACAATCGACAGCAATGCATTCAAAGGCACTACGTTTTCTCCGACCAATCCTTGCCACAAATAGCGTACCACCAGGAAAATGACCGACCAAACCGCCAACGTGGACAGCATCGGTAACACGCGATGACGCCACACCTCTTTCAGCGAAGCGGATTCGGGCTTTTCCAAGAGCAGTGCCCCTTCGGCCATCAAGAAAAGCGGCACCGCCGGTTTTACAAGCGACGACAAAAGATTCGCCAGATGCCAAACAAATTTCAGCGCCTGTCCTGCCGCCGCCCCCCTCGTCACCAAAAGATCCGAGATACTGCCGATAACGATGGCGGCAATCGCCAAGACGCGCATACGGTCATAGCAAGCGAGACGCAATTTTCGTTGTTCCATACAATCCTCCCGTTACGATGCATAGCATTATACACGGTCTTCGTTTCGTATTGTTTGTGATACCAAAGGTAATCCAAATCTTGTCATTATAAATTATAGGAAAAATCCGCCGCAAAAACAACCGTCAAAACCACCTAAAAGAAGGTTGGCTTTTCGTGCATTTTTGAATATTTCGGTAATATTTGACCTTTCCCCTGCTTTTCTCTTGCATTTTTTAAGAAGATATGATACCATAAGTCTATAAAAACTGTTCCATTTGGCACACTTTTCAGAGAGGAGCGTGTGTATGCGCCCATTTCCCGATGTGTTTCTGTTTCGCGGATTGTCGAGCGACGAGCGCGACCGTCTCCTTGCAGAGGCGCCGCCCCCCGAACGCTTTGAAAAAGGGACGACCATATATTCCGCCGAACGATTTCGCCGCGCTGTCGGTGTGGTATTGCGTGGCGAGGTATTGGTCTTGCGGGACGCCGCCGTACTCAACCGGCTGGGGATCGGTGCTGTTTTCGGCGCCGCCGCATTATACGGGCAAGAGGCGCGTTATGTAACCGAAGTGCGCGCCGCCACCGCAACCGAGTTGCTCTTTTTCGATGAAAACTTGCTGAATGATTGGATGAAGCGTGATTTCCGCATAGCGGAGAATTACATTGGTTTTTTGTCCGACCGCATCCGTTTTCTCAACGGACGCATCGCCGCTTTTACGGCAGGCGATGCAGAACACCGTTTACTCGTGTATCTTCGCCAACACAGCGACGAAAACGGGTTGGTACGCCTCCCCCACGGCATGAGCGAACTCTCACGCATGTTGGATATCGGTCGTACCAGTCTCTACCGTTCGTTAGATACCCTGGCCGCCGACGGAAAGATCCGTCGGGACGGCAGGTTGATCTATATATCTCATTAATATATAAGGAGAATGTATCATGAAACACACTGCCAAACTTCTGCTCACCCTGTTGCTCACGCTGGCTGTGGCATTCACCGCATTCGGTTGTGCCGCCCCCGCGAACAATAGCGACGGTGATACCACCCCCACGACCGCTCCCACGACCGCCCCGAAAAAGACCGAACTCTCGATCGCCGGTATTCAAGGGCCGACCGGTGTGGGTCTGGCCAATCTGATGAAGACCGCCCCCAATTCCGAAACCATCCAATATTCTTTTACCATCGCTTCTTCGCCCGATGAAGTGGTTGGTAAATTCTCAAGCGGTGATGTGCAGATCGCCTCGGTTCCGACCAATCTCGCTGCGAAGCTGTATAAAAAGCTCGGCGGCGACGTGCAGGTATTGGCGCTCAATACGGCCGGTGTGCTGTATATGATCGAAAACGGCACATCGGTACAATCGGTTGCCGATCTGCGCGGCAAGACCATCTATTCCACCGGCGAAGGTGCCAACCCCGAATATGTTTTGCGCCACATTTTGAAGGAAAACGGCATTGATCCCGACAAGGATGTCACCATTGAATTTTTGGCGGAAAACAGCGAACTGGTTACGAAACTCGCCACCGGCGAGATCGATCTTGCCATGGTTCCCGAACCGGCCGCTACCACGGCAATGACCAAAAACACCGACCTGCGCATGGCCATCAGCATGGATGACGCTTGGAACGCGGTGGAACCCGACAGTTCGATGATGATGGGCTGTATCGTCGCCAAAAAGAGCTTTATCCAAGCAAACACCAAGGCGATCGAGGCGTTTCTCACCGACTACGAAGCATCCATCAAAGCGGTAAGCGATGTGGATACCACCGCTAAACTCTGTGCCGACTTCGGCATCATCGCCGCCGAACCGATTGCTAAAAATGCCATTCCGCGTTGCAATGTGGTGTTTGTGGACGGCGCCGATATGAAAGCCGCCATCCATGGATATTACGAAATCCTGTTTGAGGCCGACCCCACTTCCATCGGAGGTTCTGTACCGGATGAGGAATTCTACTTCGTATCGAAATAAAATCCGCTCACTTCCCGCACGCGTGCTGTACGGCGCAGGTGTATCGGTATTCTGGGTTGCCGTGTGGTGGCTTATTGCATGGCGTGTCAACCAAGAACTCTTGGTTCCGACCCCTTTGTTGGTCGCCGAAACACTGTGGCAACTCGGAAAAACCGCAACTTTTTGGAAAGCTGCGGCCGCCTCACTGCTCCGCATCGCGTTGGGCTTTGTAAGCGGCGTTACCGTCGGCACCCTGTTGGGGTTGTTGACCTACCGTTTTGAGTGGGCGGCCCGCCTCTTCTCCCCTTTGTTGAAAACCGTGCGGGCCACCCCCGTTGCCTCTTTCATCATCTTGGCGCTTGTGTGGCTGAAGACCGATACGCTCCCCGCATTCATCGCGTTTTTGATGGTACTTCCTATTGTGTGGGGCCACGTAGATAAAGGTCTTCGTCAAACCGACCGACGCCTTTTGGAGATGGCAAGCCTCTTCCGCTTCGGCCGACGGCGCACGGTGCTTCACATATGGATCCCTTCGATAATGCCGCATTTTCTCACAGCATGTACCACTGCGTTGGGACTGGCGTGGAAATCGGGCATCGCCGCCGAGGTCATCTGCCGTCCGCAAAACTCCATCGGCCGCCTGTTACAGACCGCCAAAAACCATTTGGAAACCGCTGAGGTATTTGCCTATACCATTGCCGTCATTGTGCTGAGCGTCCTGCTTGAACACCTGCTTTTAGCCGTTGCCAAGCGGGTCGGACGGCGCTTCAACGCGAGCGAGGAGGTGTAAAGTATGGCGTTTTTGCTCGAGAATGTCAGCTTTGCCTATCCCGACAAGCCCGTGCTGACCAACCTCTCCCTCACCATTCCCGATCACGGCGTTACCTGCCTGTTCGGGCCGTCGGGGTGCGGCAAAACCACCTTGCTCCGCTTGTTATTGGGGCTCGAAACGCCCGACAGCGGCGCCATTCGCGGTGACCGCTCGCAACCGGCGGTGGTTTTCCAGGAAAACCGCTTGCTTCCCTGGAAAACCGTGCTTGAAAATATGACCTTGACCACCCCTGCACCCGATCGCGCCAGAGACATGATACGCGCCGTCGGGTTGGACGACACGGTGTTCTCCCGATTCCCGCGGGAACTCAGCGGCGGCATGCGGCGACGGGTCGCCATTGCCCGTGCGCTGGCGGCCGACAGCCGTTGGTTGGCGCTCGACGAGCCCTTTAACGGCATCGACGCCCAAAATCGCGACGGTATTGCGGCACTCATCCGCGACTACGCCGCCACCCGCCCCGTCGTGCTGGTGACCCACCTTCCCGAAGAGATCGCCTTGTTGGACGCAACGGTGCTTACACTGTAAAACGCAAGCCCGAGAACCGCGGTTCTCGGGCTTGTATTATTTGCTGAAGCGATATGCCAGCGGTGTAACACCCATCTTTTGGCGAAACACGCGTGAAAAGTAGTGTGGGTCCTCGTATCCCACCGTTTGCGCAATCTCTTGCACGCTCATAACGGAATTTTTAAGCAAACGGCACGCCGCATCGATACGCAACGAAAGAACGTAGGCAAGCGGCGGCTGTTTCATCGTTTCACAAAACAGCGTGCGATAACGGCTTTCGCTCAAATTTTCCAACCGTGCAAGCGTTGCGAGCGTTATACGTTCCGTCATATGATCGTGGATATATTGCAAGCTGCATTCCAATCGAAACCGCGTCGCTCCGACTTCTCCCCTGCCGATTGACCGACCGATCGCCGAGAGCAACGACAACAGCGTGGCGGCGGTTTCGGTATCGAATTGTGTGTCACGGCGCAAAAAGGCGCAAAACAGACGGTGAAAACCGTCTTCTACGGCGTCGTCGGTTACATGATACACCGTATACGGTGTCAAGCCGGCTTTTTCGAGCCATTCTTCCGCAGCCGTGCCCGTAAAATGTACGAAGCAGTGCTCGGTCGTCTCCTCGTCCCGATAGGCAAACGGCACGTGATCCTGAAACCACATCAGGTCACCCGCACGCAGGCGGCAAACGCTCGGTGCCGACACCGACACCGTACCCGCCATTTGATAGTACAGATATTGATCCCGCCGCACGGCACGCGCCTGCATCGGTCGGCCGTGCCGCTCCCGTCCTGCACAGTTGACCTGCAGCGACACGGCGCGGTTTTCAAAATCGTTGTTCGGGTCGGTCACGTCCCGATAGTAGGATTGAAACACACTTTCACCTCGCAGTTGATTCGTCCACTTTTTCAAGCGATACTTCCATTTCACTTTCACGCTGTATATTGTACAATAAAAGCGAAAATTTGGCAAGAACCAAAATGGAGGATGCACCGTGAAAAAAAGACAGATCGTCAACATCGTAAACTTCCTGCGCGGCGTGGAGCCACGAATGGAGCGTGACCTCTTGACCCCGCTCAAGGAACAGATTCGTTTGATGCAGCAGCATCGTCTGCGTGGCACCTTTCTGCTTCAATACGATACGTTGCTGGATCCCATCTACACCGATTTACTGCGCTCACTTGACCCTACGCAGTTCGAGTTTGGCGTATGGCACGAGATTGTCGAGCCGCAAGCAAAAGCGTGTAATATACCGTGGGCAGGTCGCTTTGCGTGGGATTGGCACTGTCATTGCGGTTTTCCCGTAGGCTATACGAAGGTGCAGCGTGAACAGCTGGTCGACGTACTGTTCGAACGGTTTCGCACCGTTTTCGGTTATTACCCCCGTGTGTTCGGTTCGTGGTTTTTCGACAGCCACACTGCCCGTTACGTATGTGACCGCTACGAGATCGACGCCTTGTGTAACTGCAAAGAGCAGTTCGGCACCGACGGCTATACGCTGTGGGGCGGGTATTACGGACAAGGGTACTATCCTTCACGCAACAACGTGTTCTTCCCGGCCCGACGGGAGGAACACGCCCTTCCTGCACCGCTATTCCGTATGCTCGGCAGCGACCCCGTATATCAATACGATGCGGGAATGGATATCCGTCAACGTGTCACCCCTTCACAAAAGGTTTTCACACTCGAGCCCTCCTATCCCGACGGCGGCGGTGCTGACCCTTGCTGGGTGGATTGGTATATGCGCGAAAATTTTAACGGCGAATGTTTGTCCTTCGGCTATGCGCAGGCAGGGCAGGAAAACAGCTTTGGATGGGATCTGATGCGTGACGGCATTCTGTATCAATTTCCGCTGTTTGAGCGGTTGCAGAACGAAGGAAAAATCGCGGTAGAGCCGCTCGGTGAAACGGGACGGTGGTATAAAAACGCGTTTGCGCGCACCCCTGCCTCCGCAATCGTCGCCCACACGGCGTACGACGACGAGCGCAAGCACTCCGTTTGGTACTCCACCGATACGTACCGCATCAATCTGTACGGCGACGCCGACGGGTTTCGGATACGCGATCTGCATCTGTTCGGTACGGAGATACCCGACCCGTACGAAAACACGCGTTGCACCGAAAACAGCGCCACCTACGAAACGCTCCCCGTATTCGACGGGTTCCGTCACAGCGGAAACGGCACGGTTGCGGGCGGGCGGTTCGCCTTCGCCGACGGCACGCCGATCTCGTGCAACGCACCGTCGTTTCAGGATCACGGCGAAGAAGCCGTGTTGCATTACGGTGCGTTTTCCGTCACGCTCCGCCCCCGCTCACTGAGCGTCTCCTCCGAAAAGCCCTTTACCCTCACCTACCGTTACGGTAAAACGGACGACCACTTCCCCGCCGTTGAGCGGCAGGACGAGACGGTGCTGACGCTTAGTTATAACGGTACGGCGTACTCACTGACGGCGGCAGAGGGACGCTTCGTTTCTCCGTATTGCGTGCGTTCGGAAAACGGACGCATCACGCTCTGCTTTTAAAGGAGGCAGGTTATGTTCATTCGAGCAAACAAACGGTATACTACGCTTGAAACGCATATTCCCGCCCCCTATTTCCGCAAACGCTTCACGGCTATGCGAGCCGAGACGGTCACCGTGCGCATCGCCACCGGCGGTTTTTACCGCTTGTGGGTCAACGGGCGGGAATACACGAAAGGATGGCTTTCTCCCTACGTTGCCAATCCCGATCATTTCGTATATTACGACGAATACGAAATACCGCTGCAAAAAGGAGACAACGTTGTCGGCGTTCTGCTTGGCAACGGGTTTCAAAACAACGCAGGCGGCTACGTATGGGATTTCGACAAAGCCTCTTTCCGCGCCGCTCCTTCGTTTTCTTTGAGCATTGACGGCGTATTGGAAAGCGACACCACCTTCAAAACCGCCCCCTCTCCCATTCTGTTCGACGATTACCGTCTGGGTGAGCATTACGATGCCACGCAGGAGAGCACGGGCTGGAACACCATCGATTTTGACGACGGTGAATGGCGTTACGCGCAAAAAGCGCCGCCGCCGAAGGGTGAGCTTGTACCTTCCGTCGTTCCGCCGATTCGTTGTCACGAAGAACGCGCGCCCGTTGCAATCACCCCGTATAACGGCGGTTTTCTTTACGATTTCGGCATCGTAGACGCCGGACTCGTACGCTTATCGGTCAAGGGACAAGCGGGACAGCGCATCACGATGCAACACGCCGAATTCTTGAAAAACGGCGAACTGAACGTGCAGACCTTGTGGTGTGCGTACGACTCCCCTACGTTTGAGGAAGTACGCCATTTGGTACATACCGACGTGTATATCTGCCGTGGCGGTGAAGCGGAATCGTACACCCCCTCGTTTACCTATCACGGTTTTCGGTACGTCGCCGTTTTTGGCATCGCCGAAGAGCAGGCGACACCCGACCTGCTCACGCAATGCGTATATCACTCCGATTTGTCGTCCTGCGGCGATTTCCGTTGCTCCGACGACACACTGAACACCTTGCAAACCATCACACGGCGCAGTGGACTTGCCAATATGTGGCACTTCCCGAACGATTGTCCGCAACGGGAAAAGAACGGCTGGACGGCAGACGCCGCACTTGCATGCGAATTTATGATGCTGAACTTCACCCCCGAGGTATGTTACCGTCAGTGGCTACACAACATCGTGAAAGCGCAGCGGGAAGACGGCGCGCTCCCCGGTATCGTGCCGACGGGCGGCTGGGGCTTTCATTGGGGAAACGGCCCTGCGTGGGACTGCGTGCTGGTGTATCTTCCCTATTACGTCTACGTCTATCGCACCGACACGGCAATGATCCACGATACCGCCGACGCCATCGTGAAATATCTGCACTATCTTTCATCCAAGCGAGACGAACGGGGACTTTGCGAATTCGGATTGGGCGATTGGTGCCACGTGGGAGATATCCCGCCGAAAGCACCGCTGGTCGTTACCGATACCGTCGTCGCCAAGGACATTGCCGATAAAGCGGCGTTTTTGCTGAAAACGATTGACCACGACGGATGGCGGTTGGCTGAAAGGTTGTCGCAGGAGCTCACCGCGGCGTTTCGTACACATTTGATCGATCGCGACAACGTATACGGCCGTTGCCAAACCGCACAAGCGATGGCACTGTATTACGGTATGTTTGCGGAAAGCGAAAAAGAAGAGGCGTTTCAGCAGTTGCTCACGTATATTCACGAAGCGAACAACCGTATGGACGTCGGTGTACTCGGCGGGCGGGTGCTGTTTCACCTTCTTACGGAAAACGGCTGTGCCGACCTCGCGTACCGCTTGATCGTCGACCCCGCCTTCCCTTCCTACGGCTATATTTTGTCACAAGGCGCCACCGCCTTGTGGGAACGCTTCACCGTCCTCCCGCAGGATTCGCTCAATCATATGTTTTGGGGCGACATCAGCGCGTTCTTCATAAAACGCATCGCGGGGCTGCAATTCAACCCCACGGGCGAGAACATCACCGCCGTGACCGTCGCCCCCTCTTTCGTGTCGGCGCTCGACTTTGCCGAAGCGTTTTACGACGCACCGCACGGGCGGGTAGCCGTCAAGTGGGAACGGGAAGGTGACAATATTCGGCTTTCGCTCACACTTCCCAAAGCAATGACCGCCACACTGGTTTTGAAAGACGGTTGGCATTTGGAAAACGGTGAAAATTCGGCAATTATAGCCAACGGTACATACTACTTGGTGCGGAGGTAATATGAAATTTTTTTCAAATATTGCTTTGGCCATCACCGAATCCAAACACTACACCCTGTTTACGGTTGGCGACAGCATCACGCACGGCGGACGCGCCTCGTCCAACAACACCACCTACACCGCCGTTTTAGCCGCCCTTTTGGCTTCGCGATACCCCGAACGTATCGTGAAGCGTTACGACGGGCAGATGTTGGATACCCCCGATGCCGAATTGCGCCCATTGAAAGGATACGCCCCTGCCGTTACGGTGCAAAAGGGAAACGACCGTACGATCACCGTTGTACGGTCGGGGGTAGGCGGTAACACGGTGAAGCGGCTGTTGACCCGCTCGGCGGATTTTATCGGTATGAAAATCGACGGCCGCTGTGCCGACCTCTTTTTGATCAACGTGGGTATCAACGACGCCATTCGTGAAGACCCGCAGAAATTCGCCACGCCCGATGAGTATGCCGCCGATCTGCTTTTGTTGGTCACACGCATAAAAGAAGCACACCCCCGTGCCGCTATCGTGTTGATGACCCCCACATACAACGACAACGGCGACAACACCGACAGCGTACTTGACCCGTATGCCGTCGCGATGTATAGCGTGGCAAAGAAAACCGATTTGCCCATCATCGACCTACACGCTGTGTGGATGCAACACTTGAACGTAGGCGGCGAGAATTACGGACAGGGCGATTGGCTCACGGGCGTACCCGATGACCGTTGCCACCCAAGCGACCGCGGACATGCGGTTATTGCCGATACCATATTCCATCATCTCTTCAACGAACAGGAGGAAACGTTATGAAAATCGTATGTTTAGGCGACAGTTTGACCGAGGGGGATTACGGCTGGCACCAAAGCGGCGTGCCGAATATCCACCCCGAAAATTACCCCTATTTTCTGTCACAGCTGACGGGAGCCGAGGTGGTAAACGGCGGCAAATGCGGCTACACCGTTTCGGCGTATTTAGAGCATTATAAGCGCGGCGAAATTTCCGTAAACGGCGCGGATTACGTGCTGATTTTTCTGGGCACGAACGGCACGTTAGACCCCGACGAAGACGTGCAAGGTAACCGTGATTACGCCGAACTGACAGCGCGGTGCGCCGCCGACGCTCCGCAAAGCGAGATTATTTTGATTGCCCCGCCGCACGCCACCAAAATTCCCGATCGCGTCAATTTCGGCTGTGCACCGCGTGTCAAAAAAGCATGTGCGTTTTTACGTCGCTTTGCAAAAGAAAACGGGCTGCGTCTGGTCACATTTGACGGCATCTTCAGCGCTGAAAACGAATACGAAATGCAGCCGTTTGACGGGCTGCATTTCGGAAAAGAAGGATACTACCGCATGGCAAAGCACATTGCCGACACCGTACAATTCTAAAAAATCCCGTGTGTTCGTTTGGAACACACGGGATTTTCACACGTTCTCTTATTTAATTTCGCGGATCCAGCCTTCGGGCGCTTCCAAGCGTCCCATCTGAATACCCGTGAGCGTATCGTACAGTTTCTGTGTGACGGGGCCCATCTTTTCCATGCCGGCAGGGAACGCGATCTCGCGACCGTGATCGACGATCTTACCCACGGGCGAAATGACCGCCGCCGTACCGCACAGTCCGCATTCCGCGAAGTTATCCAGTTCAGACAACGCCACGGGACGCTCCTCCACCTCCAGACCGAGGTAATCCTTCGCCACCGCCATCAGCGAACGGCGGGTGATAGAGGGCAGAATACTGTCGGATTTCGGAGTAACCACTTTGTTGTCCTTCGTCACAAACAGAATGTTTGCGCCGCCGGTCTCTTCAATGTATGTACGGGTACCGGGATCAAGGTAGACGTTCTCGTCAAAGCCCTGCTCATGCGCATCCACGATGTTATAAAGGCTCATCGCATAGTTAAGGCCGCCCTTGATATGACCGGTGCCGCGCGGCGCCGCACGATCGAGATCGCTGATACGCAACGTCAGCGGCTTCACACCGCCCTTAAAATACGGACCGACGGGCGTGACCAAAATGCGGAACTGATATTCCGTCGCCGGTTTCACACCGATAACGGGATCCGAACCGAACATATAGGGGCGCAGATACAGGGTAGCACCCGAACCATACGGCGGCACAAACGCAGCATTGGCCTTGACCACCCGGTCCACTGCCTCAAGGAAGCGTTCCTTCGGGAACACCGGCATACGCAAACGAAGTGCCGACTGCTCCATACGATCCGCATTCAAGTCGGGACGGAAAGTCACAATACGGCCGTCTTCGGTGGTGTAGGCCTTGAGACCTTCAAAGCAAGTCTGTGCATACTGCAACACCCCTGCGCATTCGTTGATGACCACGTTAGAATCGGTGGTAAGTTCACCGTCGTCCCACGCACCGTCCTTGAAAAGCGACACATAGCGATAATCCGTGGGCATGTAGCCGAAACCGAGATTACCCCAATCGATATTTTTCTTTTCCATACGTTGTTGCCTTCTTTCCGAAAAATACAAGTTTCTTATATTTTAACACACCTTTTTATACGGTGCAAGCCTTTTTAAAGGGTTTTGTCGACTTTTTTACAGGATATGTGCACACAAATAAAGAGTTTTATTCTCTCTTCAGCATCACACGCGGCGAGAACAGACGCTCGATCTTGTAATGCACGTAATCGAAATCCAGTTTTTGTACGGCACCACCGAGTAACGGCTGTTTGGCCAATTCCGCTTTGGCGGTATCCGCCGCCGCTTTCACAAAGTCTTCTCCCGGCGTTTCACGTTGCTCCAATACAACGGTATCATCCGCAAACGTGAGTTTCAGGAAACGCGTACACGGAGTTTCCAAAAAAGATACGGTAAGCAACCAGACCGGGCGTTCTTCTTCGTCGGTTGCGATGCGCCCCTTGACGGAAACAAGATACGCATCGTCGCCAAAAGTCAACACGGTACGGGCAGGGGCGTAAATTCCCAACGGCAAACGGTGCTCGCGATCCCCCTCTCGATAATACAAGACCATCGTGTCGTCTTCCACTGCCGTGCGCAGCGCACGCACCCCCGTCGCATACCGATTGGTCACTGCTTGTAACGCCACCGGAAGCAGACCGACCGCCGCCGCATCGCCCGCACGAGCCACCGCATAGGTTTCGCCGTCAAAACGGCGCCACCAATCCGGCAAGGCATTCAGCTTTACATTGAACAACCGATGGAACCATGTCGGTCTCGGTTGCACGGGATAGGACGTGCGCAAGGTCGTCAGCACCTGTTGCAGCACCTCTTCGCCTTCGGGATCTTTCGGAAGCTTGTCCGAAAACCTGCCCCCGAACGTGCGGTGGGCCAATTCCAAGAAGCTGCTTTGTTGGAACAGTTCGTTATTTCCGGCATAACTGACCAACAAGATGCCGTTTTTCCAAAAACCGACCATATTTTGTCCCAACATCCCATTGAACAAAAACCGACCACCGCCCCGCGCGACCCAGATGTGATATCCATAGTCGTAATCACCGTAATCGGCAGGTGCACGCATATGCACAGCGGTAGCACGGGCTATCCATTCTTCCGAAATCAGACGGTTCCCTTGCCATACACCGCGCTGTAACACCAACTGTCCCAATTTGGCCATATCGGCCGGGCGCATGTATAGCCCCCATCCGCCTTTTTCGTTTCCGTGCGGGCAGGTTTCCCAATAAACATCACCGATCCCAAGCGGATCAAACAACCGCTTGCGCAAAAAATCACACACGCTCTCACCCGTAATGCGTCGTATCAATACCGCGAGCATATAGGTGTTCAAACTGTTATAGCGAAACTCCTTGCCGGAAGAGGAGGATGACCAGAAGTTTTTCACCCAATCCGCTTCCCCCACCGACCCGAACTCGTTAAAGGAACTGCCGCTGCGCATAGTAAGCAGATCTTCGACTGTCAAGTCGCGCCACTTTACGCGTGTAATGACGTTCGTCTCTTCCGGGAAATAGTCCAGCACGCGATCCTCCGTTTGCAACAAACCGTCGTCCCACAAACAACCGATCGCCAACGATATCACACTTTTCGACGCCGAAAAAGTGGCACGCCAAACGGTCGGATCCCAATCATCGAAAACCGCGTTGGCCAACACACGGCCGTTGCGTAATACCAACACACTATGCATATTCAGCGTGGGATCGTCACGCAATTTCTCAAAAAATTTTGCCAACGTGCGGGAGGGGACGCCCTGTGATTCCGGTGTGTCGACCGTGAGAACTTCACCGCTTGTTGCAGGGCTGGGCGGTTTTGTGCCGCACGGTGCCACAAGCGGTATCGTGCTCTGTTTTCGATCCAACAGCCGCCCCGTCAGAGTGAGCAACCGATTTAATGTGGTGATCCGCATACACATCGCCCCTTTTCAAGAACAGTATACCGCAAAATGGACAAAAAAGTATTAACAAAATGCAAAAAAGCCGCCCGTTACACGGACGGCTTTTTCTCACAAAAGTTGGGCAATCAGCCTTCAGCCTTCATGTTGGCGAAGCACTCGCTGCAATACACAGGGCGATCCTCGCGGGGCTTAAAGGGGACACGCGCTTCCTTGCCGCAGTTGGCACAGATCGCCGTGAACATCTCGCGTTCCGGCTTGGAAGCGTTCTTGCGTGCGTCGCGGCAGGCCTTGCAACGCTGGGGCTCATTCACAAAACCCTTTTCAGCATAAAACTCCTGCTCGCCGGCGGTGAAAACAAATTCTGCACCACAGTCTTTGCACACCAGTGTCTTGTCTTCGTACATGGGATTCTACCTCGCTTTAAATTATTTTGCCCTGCCATTCAAGCTGATACCTTGGTAAACCAATCGTTCTGTTTGAGGTACGCGGGCATTTGTATATGACGAACAGCCGAAGCCGTTACATCCCGATTAAAACAGGCGGCGCAACTTGGTGCGCGCCCTTTGCAGCGCATTGTCCACTGCTTTGGGAGACATTTGCAACTGCGCGGCAATTTCCGTATACGCACAACCGTCGAGATACCGCAGCAACACGGTATATTCGCGTTCGGTCAAGGCGTCTCGCACATCGTCGAGCATGGCGGTCGCTGTCTCTTTTTCCTGTAACAACGCCGCAGGATCGGCCGATGATACCGCCGTATCGACCGCGAAAAACACATCATCCAACGGCACTTCTGCCGCACGCGCCGCCCGACGGCGCCACACCGACAAAAGACGATTCCGCACACAAGTCGATGCATACGTACGAAACGATGTGTCTCGCAACGGATCAAAAGAACGGACGGCAGACAAAAGGCCGAGAAGCCCTTCCTGGGCCATATCCTCTCGCTCTGCCGACGAAAAGCGGAAACGGGCAACCTGTGCACGAAGCATCGGTTCACACAGCGCCACCAACATAGTGAAAGCTTGGTCATTTCCTGCTTGCGCAAGTAAAACCAACTCGCTTTCACGAGCAGACGAGATATCCGCTGTCGGCGGCAATGCCATAAATGCCACTTCCTTCTGTGCGCAACGATCCCGCTCATCACGACGGATATAGTTAGTTTACCGTATTTAATAGCATTTGTCAACTAAAATTTTTCGAAAATCTAACATTTTTGAGAAAATAGCCAACATAGAAGACAGTAGTTGTGCAATTTTAACAAAATTCGTCGGTGTTCGTATGCCGTTACCACCTTTTTCCGTTTTGTCAACCGCATATTCAACGGTCGTCCGCACATACTACCCTCGTCAGCGGCAGTCCGCAAGCGGGCGACACCGCATTTTGAACACTACGCAGTCCCCTTGCGGACTTGTCGTTTTTGTCTCAAAATACGGCACACCTGTTTGCCTATACGTTAAACCGTGTTTGTCCTGCCGCTGTCTGCCACTGTCCGCCAAACGGCAGACAGCGGCAAGGGGCCGTCGCACACGCGACGGCCCCGTTTCGTCTTATGACTATATCACAGTACATATAAGAAAATGCAGAGGAAATGTAAAATGCTCCCCGCTAAAACGAAAAGATGGAACACCCCGTGCATGTAGCGACGTTTCTTCCCCAAGCCGTACAAAACTGCACCGACCGTATAGGCAATACCGCCCAGTAAAAGCAACCACAAAGCCGACGCCGACAACGCCGCTATCGTCACCTTTCCGGCGATCACAATGCACCACCCCATGCCGATATAACACACCATGGAAAAGACGGCGTATTTTTTCAAGTCAATCGCCGTAAACACGGTAGCAACGACGGCCAATCCCCAGACCAAACCGAATACGGTCCAGGCCCAGCCCGGTGAAACCGGACGAATCCCCGAAAGCAGTATCGGAGTATAGGTGCCGACAATCAAAAAATAGATGGTGCAGTGATCCAACACCTGCAAAACTTTTTTCGCCATCGGGTGACGAAGCCCGTGATATACACTGGACATGGTGTAAAGTGCAATCAAGGCCGTCCCGTATACAGCGCCGCCTACCACCGCCCATGCATCTGAAAACAGTGACGCTTTTAAAACGCACAATACCAATGCGATCACACCGAGACCGCCACCAACGATGTGTGACACCATATGAAATATCTCTTCGCCATGGGTGTAATCCGGCAACAGACGATTGGCTAATTTGGTTCTTGTCACTGCCTTACCGCTCCTTTCCGAGGAAGAATAATGCCATTGTACCGGGACCGGAATGCGCACCGATGACCGGGCCGACAAACACCGTTTGTTCCACCGACACACCGTACTCTTCCTGCAACATCGACGCCAACAACGCGGCATCGTCTGCGCAATCGCCGTGGGAAATGAAGATCGGCGATTCACGATCGAGCGCCAACTCGCCGTATTTATCCGCCAACGCTTTCAGCGCCGCTTTACGCCCGCGCACCTTGGAACGGCTGATCAGATGCCCGGCATTGTCCATATGCAACACAGGCTTGATTCCCAGCACACCGCCGAGCAGAGCAACCGCCGAACTCACGCGGCCACCCCGCTTAAGATAGACAAGATCATCCACCGTGAACCAGTGGCACATGTGAAGGCAGATCTTCTCGGCAAAACACGCCGCCTCTTCTAGCGAAGCTCCCTTTTCCTTCTCCTTTGCCGTCAGATACACCATCATACCGAACCCCGCCGACGCCGCCAGGGTATCCACCACACGCACCCGCCGCTCGGGATAGGCCTCTTCCAACTCAGCCGCCGCCATACGGGCACAGTTGAAAGTGGTGCTGAGACCGGAGGAAAAACCGAGATACAACACGTCTCGACCGTTCTTCAGTTCTTCCTCAAACCAAACGCGGAAGGTCTCGCTGTTGATCGCCGATGTTTTCGCCACGCCGCCGTCACGCATACGCTGATAAAACTCTTCGGCTGTCAATTCGTAATTGGTATATACGGTATCTTCGTCGTCGAATTGAAAGGAAAGATCACAACGTTTTACGCCCCAAGAGGTCAACATTTCCGGGGTCATATCGCAGGCAGAGTCGGTGTAGATCACATAAGAATTCATAGTTTTTATCGCTCCTGTTTTATTGTCGGAATCGTTTCCGCTTAATGCCATTATTATACACGCCCGCTCTCGCGTGATGCAACCTACTCCCCTCTTTTGTCGCTATACCAAGCCGCCCAACAAAGTAAACTGCAGAAAATTCGACTCTACCGCAAGTAGAGTCGAGTGTAGAATCTTGCAAAAAGCCAAGTTTTTACAATATATTCATTGCTTTTTGCAGGAGAGTGTGCTAATATGGGTGTAGATTATCGGAAAGGACGGGAATTGTGTGCAAGATGTTAAAGCCATCGTTGCCAAAAACATCGCCGCTTTACGTGCGGCACGCGAAATGACGCAACTGGAGCTTGCGGAAAAATTGAACTATTCTGACAAAGCCGTTTCCAAATGGGAACGCGGCGAATCATTACCCGATATCACCGTTTTAATTGCCATTGCCGATCTGTTTGAAGTTTCGCTGGATCATTTAGTGCGTCCCGAAACCGACAACAAATTTATACGTGCCAAACGCGCCAGCCGTCGCCGCCGCAAAAACCACGGATTCATCACCGGCATGTGCGTCGTCTTGGTTTGGTTGCTTGCCATCTTATTGTTCATCATATTCGACATATTGGCCAAAACCGCCTGGGGACCGTGGCTCCCCTTCCTATACGCCGTACCCGCCACCTTGGTCGTATGGTTGATCTTCAACGCATTGTGGTTCAACCCGCGGCGTAATTTTCTCATCATTTCCTTGCTGATGTGGTCGGTACTCGGTGCTCTGTTTATCACACTTTGGTTTGCCGGTTTCACCGTATGGAGTATTTTTGCTTTGGGGATCCCGGGCCAGATCATCGTGTGTTTGTGGTCTAAACTGCGTTACAAATCCGAAGAGACGATATAAGGAGAGAATGTCATGAAACTGTTCCGGCAGCTCGACAGCCAATATTTTGCCGACAGCACAGGGGTATATGCCCCTTATTACTTCCGCTTTCTGGGATTTAAGCGCGACCTTGCCGCCACCCCCTCCCCCTTGCGAGCAAACGGTATTTACGCGTTGTTTACCGAAACACAGCCGCAAATTCTCTCGG
>JAZNTV010000031.1:0-56284 GCA_045591985.1 Acutalibacteraceae bacterium | reverse complement strand
AAAGGGGGCTGTCACGCGAACAGCGTGACTGGGGGATTGTTCCAGTAGGTGGATTACCATAGCAGTATCAGCCTGATTGACAATCCCTCAGTCAAAAATCAAATAGATTTTTGCCAGCTCCCTTTACACAAGGGAGCCTTTCTCTGTTATCTCAGACAGCACAACACCACCGACGAAAGCCGGTGGTGAGTAAGTGCGCCCTTAATCTGGATGATTGTGCATACGTACAGTTTCTTTCAGTTCGCCTAGATTTCCAATATTCTGAATTTAATATAATTCAGAGTAAGAATATGTATTAATCTTATCTGTATTATCAATAAGTATATCACTATGCTCAAAGATTATTGCGCTTTCGGCATGGTCAATTATTTCTGAATCGACATTGTATGGATAAATTATTCTACCAAGCCTTACATTTTTTTCGCCATAACGATTTGATAGCCATTCCTTACGATGGCAAATCAATCTTTCTCTGATGGTTCGTGTTGCCTTTCCGATATACAAACTAGTTTCTTTTCCATGTAATATTCGTGTTATATAATACAAGCCCGGCTGAAGAGAATCTTCTAACTCAATAGCTTCATCTATTTGCATCGGCTCAGACCAATTAATACGGATAATCTTATCTCTCATACTAACATCCCCTTTGTATTTATGATATGGTAAAACAAAAGTCATGTCAAGAAACTCAACTTGAACTCTCTGAACAAAGTGAAAACGATCTTTCACAAAAGCCGGACTGTTGCATTTGATTCTTCGAGTCCCTCCGGCAATAAAAAATACGGATACCCGATTGGGTGTCCGTATTTTTTAGGTGTAATGTGCAGGTTTAATAGAATGGCATAGGCCAGAGTGCATCCATCTCCAGGTGGGGGGCAAAGCACTCCCCGGGGTGCAATTTAGAAAGAAGCCTCATAATAATAGAAATTTCCACAGATATGCTCGGTATAATACCGATTATCCCCATTTGATTCTTGCCACTCAAATCCGTTTCCAGAAGGAGTCAACGCACTGGCAGACGACGGTGCACACCACACAGCAGCCATGTCGTTTTCCGGGGTATAATAGAAACCTACATAAGAGGTACCCGAACCCACACCGGCACCACCGCAGGAAAAGTCAACAACTGTTTCATCTGCATCTATGTCTTTAATAAACCCTTGATTTTCAAATGCGGAATAATCTCCGGCTACAATTGCATTCAGCAGTTCTTCCTCATTCTCACTCACGAAATCAAAAACCTCGTCTTTATCGGCGCTATCATCCCCTGTTGCGACAAGGAAAAGAAAAAAAGCACCACCCAAGATATCCGAGCACCCAGACAGAGAAAACACCATAATTACAGTCAAAAGCAGGGCTAATCCTTTTTTCAGCATATTCTCACTCCCGTCCCAGCAGCAGCGCATATTGGTTAGACAAAACTTTTGACAAAACGCAGAACACCGCAGACAGCACCACACCACACCACACCAGCGGTGAAGACATCGCAATCCCGCCTGCGTAGTAGATCGTCGCCCAAACATATCCCAACAGCGTAATGGTCAACGTTGCAATGCAAGATCCGTAAGAGAACATTTTTCTGCTTTTATAAACCCGGACAAAAAACCAATTTGCAAGGGACAGCAGGTATCCGGTTGCGGGAACGATCAGTGCCACTGCCCACAATCCGTTGGTATTTCCTGTAGGGGTGCTGCCTTCTAAAATTACACCTAACGTAATGATTGCAAAAGAGACGAACAACATCACCGATTGGAGCAGCGATGCTTTCCAATCACTCACACGACGCAGCTTCACAGTATTCGGTTTTTCTTCATAGCTTTGGCATGTCTCACGCATTTGATCATATATTTTGCGGCAACTCTCACATGTGTCAAGATGCTCGGCTACAAGTCTTGTACTTTCTTCCGAACAACATTCATCCACGTATAAGGGCAGCAGATCCTTTATTACATTGCAGTCCATATTATCGACCCAATCCTTCCATAATTTTTTGCTTCGCACGGTAGTAAGTAACACGAGCCCAGCTTTCACTTTTTCCAAACATTGCACTAATATCTTTCAACGATAGGCTGCCAAAAACAGAAAGCATAAAAACTTCTTTGTATGGCTCTTCCAAGGCATGAAGGACGGAAAAGGCTCTGCCGGCAAGCTCCTTTTCCTCGAAAAGCTCGGCAATGTCAGGTGTGCTATCCGCGGGTGTTGGCTGTGAAATTGGTTGCTTTCTTTTCTGTTCGTTGAACCAAGCAAAGTATGTATTTTTTGCGATTTGACACAACCACGCCGCTACTTTGTCTTCGTTTCTCAGAGTTGGTAAGTTCATATACGCACGAAAAAAGGTTTCCTGCGTTAGTTCCTCTGCTAAGGATACATCACCGCACAGTTTCATCAAAAAACGAAAAATGAACTGATTGTTCTCTCGAAACACCATTTCAAAGTCCAGCACACCCTCACCACCTTTCACTTATTAGATTGGGAAATGGTAAAAACGTTACAATTATTATACAGACACCAGCGTGATTTTTCAAATGTGTCGTGAAATAAGTTCTATGCTGTTGATCCGTCGAACTAACCCATTAGCTACACGCAGACCCTATTCGCTACACGGCTCAATAGGGGCAATTTCAAAGAAATACACATCTTGAAACGGTCGTTTTCTGCAAATGTTCTGTTTTTATATAAAATATGTGTATTTCCAAACTGTTTTGAATATAAAAAGTTCCCGTCTAACTCTATCAAAGTTAGACGGGAAATGTGGTGCGGGCAAAGGGACTCGAACCCACACGGTTGCCCACCGGATCCTAAATCCGGCGCGTCTGCCAATTCCGCCATACCCGCATATCGAAAGCCGCAAGCGACTTCCGGTTCATTGTATCACACTTTGGGAACTTTCGCAAGAGAAATCTTTTGCAAAAGCCACGACAGCGCCATCAAGACCACCGTATACAGCATCATATACACGAGGAAGCGATCATTGTGGGTGGCATACAGGTAGTATGTGGGCGGAAATACCATCTGCAGCCACATGGCCTGTTTCAATTCAAAAAACACGGGACACAGCGCCAACATGCCCACCGTGAGCAACGGCACCATGGCGGCAAACGCCTGCAGTCGACCGATCACCCGTCGCATCAGCACGGCAAACCACACACAGCATACCGCATATACCGCCAAAACCATTATTTCACGATACCACACGCCGAGCAAACCGCCGCCCGCTAACGACGCCAACGTCATCGCCGCGACCGCTGTCACCGCCGCCGCCAAATAGGCACACTCGACCGAGAGACGGCGGGAAAACGGCACCCACGAAAGCATGCCGCGTTCTTCGTCCTGCCCGAAAAACAGCGCACTTGCAAGCGCACACAAGACCATCAAGACAGCGAGCACACCGCGCACGGGCGCGGCCAGATAGCCCCCCGAAAGGTCGGCTTCCCCTCCGTCGGGATAACGGAAAGAAAAGAGTTCCACGGCGCCGAACCCGTTATCGTAGTTTTCCGAAAGTTGCTCTTCGGAGAGGGTGTCGATCGCCGTTTCGGTGGCAACATATTGGAAATACACCTGTTTCGCACAGTGGGCATACAGAGCCCCTGTCAGCTTTTCGCGGGCCAGGCGTAACAGCAAACTGCTCTCACGCTCGACGATGCGCACAAGCGTATCGTCCGCCTCGAATTCTTCGGCAAACGCCTTCGTTTTCTCTTGCAGATCCCCCGTAAACACCCACGCCGCATCCGCTTGACCGTTTTCTACCAAAGATACCGCATCGCGCGGGTCTTCGCATACGGTAAACCGCAAAAACTGCGTATCGTTTTGCAGGTCGGCTATCACGGCGGCCGCCGTTTCGTCCGCCTCTTCCTGTGCCAAAGCAATGTGCAAGAAGCCGCTGTCTTGCTTGGCCGCGATGCCGAGTGCAACGACCGCCACGGGAATCAGCGCCAACAGGCACAGAAACGCGGGACGTTTAAAGCAACGTTTCAAGCTGAGCCAAAACCACATGCACCATTGTCTCATACGCCGCCCCCTTCCTCGACTACACGACGATAGCGAAGCAACACCGCCGCCAAGAAGAACAACAGCGTATAGACGAGCACGCCGCCGAGCGCGGGCAGTGCTCCCTCCCCTTGCAACAGTGCCGCCAAATAGCGATGGGATACACCGGTCGGTAACCACGCTCCCAGCGTTTGTAACGCCGCGGGGAAGGCATAGGACGGATATAAACAACCGCCGACATACCCCAACGCGACCACCGAGAAGAAGGCGGCGAGCATACCGCTGATCACATCGCGCACCAGAAAGAACACACACAGCAAAAAGGCGGCCGCAAGCAACAGAAGCGGCAAAACGGCCAAAAGCACCCGCAGTTTATCGCCCGCCGAAAGGCCGATATCCACAAAGAATACTACCGATGCAAGCGCATAGATCGGCGGCACCAGCACCGTTACGTAGGCGGCATATTCGGTTGCCGTTTGGCGCAACGGTGTAACCCCCTTGGCCGCCAACACGCGACAAAGGGCCGCATCCCGTCGAATCACCACCGCCGCATACGGCAACCCGATCAACCACAAAAGCACCACCGCAACGCCGCAGATCAGCGAAGGTAACAACGGAAGTCCCGCCGTGCCGCCGACTTCATCCACCTCGTATAATTCGTCGCGATGCAGGATCAATGTGACAAACCGCAACGCCATACGGTCGGCATGATCCGTCTGCGGCAAGTCCGCATCGGACAACGACTGTGACAGACCGTAGATACCTTTTTGCGATTCCACCAAGAGTTCGCATATCACATCGGCAATTTCGGTTTTGAAAAGGGAGACCATGCCGTTGGTGCCCGACGACACCACACACGGTATCGGGTGTATTTCCCCGTGCAGTGCCGCTTCGGTAAAGCCTTCGGGCACTACCACATAAGCGGCGATCTCGCCGTTTTCGAGTGAACGACGCGCCGTCTCCTCTTCCATTGCGACCAATTCGACCGTAAAGCGAGAGGAATCCAACGTTTTCAGCGCCGTCATGCCGAAGGCAAAATACGGGTTGTTCGTATCCCCCGCCACGCCGACACGCAAGGCGGTATTTTCCTCGCGGGAGGCATCGTATTGCACAAAAGAAGTCAGCACTGCGGCCGCGCCCAAAAGCAACAACACGGCAATGACCGCCACCCATGGTAGCAAGCGCGCAAAGCGCTTTACTTGTAATTCGTAATACGTCTTCATATCACAAACTCGCTGTCAGTTTGGCGCGATCGCCGTCATACACATACGGTGTTAACACACCGTCTTTCAATATGTACCACCGATCGCACAACTGCATCTCCATAATGTCGTGAGTAACCAAAACAAGGATATTTCCGCGGCGTTTTCGTTCTTCCAGATAGGTAAAGATGTGTTGTTTACACGCCAGATCCAACGCCGCCATCGGCTCGTCGAGCAACAACACCGACGGATCTTTGGCCACTGCGCAACCGATGGACAACCGTTTTTTCATGCCACCCGACATCTTGGATACGGGGGTTTTCAAAAACTCGTCGATACCGAGCATCGACAGCACACCGCCGTTGAGTTCACGAGCGAGTTCCTCGGGCGTATACCACAGACGCAGGTTATCGCGCGCTGTAAGCTCTTCCATCAGCGGCGTACCCTGCGGCACGTAACCCACCTGTTCACGCAAAAGCTTTGTATAGCGGAACAGGTCGTTCCCCCCGAGGAGGAACGACCCTTTGTCCGCCGGCTGTACGCCTGCCAATATGGAGAGCAGTGTGGATTTTCCGCACCCGTTACTGCCCAAAATTCCAATGCATTCGCCGCTCGTCGCCGCGAAAGATACCTCACGAAGTACCGTGCGACGACGATAGGTTTTGGCGATGCCACTGATTTCCATATGCATAGTTACACTTTACCCGGCAAGGAATACGTTCAGAATATCCATGATCTCATCCGGCACACCGATGGTCTCGAGCTTCTCGGACACGGTGTCGCCTTCGATCTGATTGAACCATTCCATGACGGAATCTTCGTCGGTGACATTCAACGTATTTTCGGGAATAGTCACCTTATCCGCCTTACTCGTCTTACTTTCGAACACCAAGCCGACCAACAACGACTCGTCTTTGTAGAGATTGATCGCCAGTTCAGTCGCGTTCTTCGAGTTCTTCGCCACAAATTCGAGCGAAGGATCGTAGGTGCTGAGCAGCAACGTCGCCTCTTTGCCTGCACCCATCATTTCGAGCAACGCTTTCTTGGGAGCAATGCGGAACGAACCGTTCAAATAGCCTTCTTCGGCTTTGCTCTTATCGAAATCCTTGACCGTCAGTTCAATGATCGCTTCGCCGTTCACTTCCAACTCGAAGTCGCCGCTCACAACGTCGCCCTTTTCGGTGCCTTTACCGCTGAGTTTCACCGCATTGGCAACGATCATTTCACTGGCAAATGCACTGCCCTTCTTGGCGGTTGCATAGTAGAACACTTCGCGGCCCGACACTTCCACGCGGCGGCCGATGATCTCGTGCTGTTTGCTGATATAGGTCTTCATTTCGGCGAAGACTTCGTCGGAGGCGGTGGCTTTCAGATCGGCCAACACGGCCAGTGCTTCATCCATCGCCTTACCGTACTCGGTGTACAGATCGATCTCTTCGTCCAGCTTCTGTTCATTCAAGAACTTCTGCGCATCGTCGATGATTGCTTTGATGTCCTTATCGGTCTTGGCTTCGGTCACTACGGCAATCATAATATCCGCACACAGTTTCTGCGTAACGGTAATGGTCGATTCGGTACAGGATTGCTCCACGCCGTCGATCTTCAAGATGACGCTTTCGGCCGATTCCACTTCCACCATATCCAACACGAGCGAGAGATAGCGATCCAGCAACTTATCCATTTCCTTATCGGACGGAAGAAGTTCGCTCAGCTTATCGGTCAGCTCGGTATCTCCAAGAAACGTATCCAATACCGAATTGTTCGACACGGTCGGTGCAACGATGCCCATATCGCTGTCCATGACATCCTCGGCGGTATCGGTCGCAACGTTCATATCAAGTTCCAGATAAGTGTCGTCGACCGAGGGCAGACCGGCATACAACTTGCCGTCTGCTTTGTTCATAATGGCAATCGCCTTGAGCGGATCGCCGTCGGCTACTGCGACCGCCAATTCAAACATCATGGTGTCGTCTTTGATGTTACTGGTATAGGACAATTTTAAATCGTTGAGCCAATCCAGTTCCATATCGACAGGCAGAAGTTCTAACAACTCTTGCGCATCGTCGCCCAACACGGGACGGAAACTGCCTTCCACCTTTTGGTTGCTATCCGTAAAGGTGTCTTTGAACAGACCGTAATAGTCCGTTACGGTATCGGTCCCGTTTTTCACGGTCTTGAGTTCCACATACTTGTAATAGTCGGTATCCGAACCGAAAGTCTTGATGACCGAACCGACGATGGTACCCATATTCAGCACCAGCGCCACGACCGCCGCCACTGCGACCGCCGCCGCGATCGCCCACTTAAACGGGAAGCGGCGTTTCTTCGAAACCGGCACCGCGGGAGCTTCTTCGACCACGGGAGCAGGCGTTTCAGCGGGGGATGCCGCCTCTTGCAACGCCGCACCGTCGTCCGCCTGCGCGACCGCAGTAACATCTTCCGCGGGCACAGCGGATGCCGCCTCTTCGGCAGGCATTTCTACCGGAATTTCTGCCACCGGCGTTTCCGCTGCGGGAGCCTCTTGGGTAACCGGCTGACCGCACTCAGCGCAAAACGCCGCGCCCTCGGCCAACTCTTTGCCACAGTTTTTACAGAACATAGTTATCTCTCCTTATTTTAAAGATTTAACCTTATAACCCGATTGTATCTCAAATCCGCCCGTTTGTCAACTGTCGAAAATCGGCAATCCTTCAAATCCGCGGGATAATTCTTCGTCGCTCGGTAAATGATCGGTCATTTCGCCGTCGTTATACCGCTGATACGCGAACATATCGAAGTATCCTGTGCCGGTAAGGCCGAAGACGATGGTCTTCTCCTCGCCCGTTTCCTTGCATTTCAAAGCCTCGTCTATAGCGGCGCGAATCGCGTGGCTGCTTTCGGGGGCGGGCAACGTCCCCTCGGTGCGGGCAAACAGTTGTGCCGCACGGAACACGGAAGTCTGTTCCACAGCGCGTGCCTCCATCAACCCATCGTGATACAATTGCGACAGCACGGGACTCATACCGTGATACCGCAGACCACCCGCATGACTGCCTGCAGGAATGAAGTTACTGCCGAGAGTATACATCTTGGCAAGCGGGCACACCGCGCCCGTGTCGCAGTAATCGTAGACAAAGCGACCGCGCGTAAGGCTGGGACACGAGGCGGGTTCCACCGCAATAAAGCGATAATCCGCCTCGCCGCGCAGTTTTTCACCCATAAAGGGCGCGATCAGACCGCCGAGATTGGAACCACCGCCCGCACAGCCGATAATAATATCCGGTTTGATACCGTATTTATCCAGCGCGGTCTTGGTTTCAAGGCCGATAATGGATTGATGGAGCATTACCTGCGTCAGCACCGAACCGAGCACATAGCGATATCCTTCCGTCGCAGTCGCCGCTTCCACCGCTTCCGAAATGGCGCAGCCGAGCGATCCGCCCGTGCCGGGATGTTTTTCCAAAATTTTGCGTCCTACCGCCGTGGATTCAGACGGCGACGGTGTGACCGATGCGCCGTATACCCGCATCACTTCACGGCGGAACGGTTTTTGCTCATACGATACCTTCACCATATATACGCGACAATCGAGATCGAAATACGCACACGCCATCGACAGCGCCGTGCCCCACTGGCCCGCACCCGTTTCGGTAGTCACACCGCGAAGACCCTGCTTTTTGGCATAATACGCTTGCGCAATGGCCGAATTGAGTTTGTGACTGCCGCTTGTGTTGCCGCCTTCAAACTTATAATAGATCTTCGCGGGAGTGCCGAGCGCCTTTTCAAGATAATAGGCACGTGTCAACGGCGAGGGACGATACATTTTGTAAAAGTCGCGAATTTCTGCGGGGATATCGAAATACGGCGTTACATCGTCCAACTCCTGTTGTACCAATTCTTCGCAAAATACCGTGCGCAGTTTATCGGCACTCATCGGTTGCATCGTTTCGGGATCCAGCAGCGGAGCAGGCTTGTTTTTCATGTCTGCCCGCAGATTGTACCACTGCTTCGGGATCTCGTCTTCCTCCAGATAGATCTTGTAGGGAATGGTTTGCTCGTTCATTGTCAAAACTCCTTTTTGTGGGGAAGGGTGCAAAAAAGCCCCTGTCCCTGCCTATTTCTGCCGGGACAAGAGCTGTTACTCCTGCGGTGCCACCCTGCTTGGCGCTTATGCGCCCACTCAACGCGTACCAACATACGCGGGACCTTTGTTAACGGAGCGTCTTCTCCGTCTTCCCTACCAACGCCTGTCGCGTGTTCGGGTCGCCCTCGGAAACCCATTCCGCCTTGCCGTGTGTCCTGCGCTTACACCGCCCGCAGATCGCTGTACCACCGTATCAAAGCATACTCACTTTTCCTCTTCGGTTTTATTGGATTATATCACGCCCGCACGGTTTTGTCAATCCTGAAATTTCCCTCTTGACAAATACCCCATGAGGGTATATACTATATATACCCCAAGGGGGTATAAAGAATTATGAGGTGTTTACCATGGATTGTTGTCATACGCATACCGTGCGTACGGAAGAAGAACGCACAAAGTTGATCCACCGCTTAAACCGTATTGAAGGACAGATTCGCGGTTTGCGCGGCATGGTGGAGAAGGACGCATACTGTGTGGATATTCTCACACAGTCGGCCGCAGTGAATGCGGCGATAAACGCCTTCAACCGCGAACTCATCACCCGCCATATCGAAACCTGCGTCACACGGGAAATGGCGGCGGGCAACACCGCCGTATTGGACGAATTGGTGACGACTTTACAGAAATTGATGAAATAAGGAGACTGTATGAAAACCTTTACCGTTACGGGAATGACCTGTTCCGCTTGCAGTGCGCGTGTCGAAAAAGCGGTCCGCGCGGTAGCGGGGGTAACCGCGTGCCATGTGAATCTGCTCACCAATTCCATGGGAGTAGAGGGCACAGCAACAGACAGTGCCGTCATTGCCGCGGTGCAAAACGCCGGATACGGTGCGTTTGTGCCGAATGACCTTCCGACCGCGCCGCAACCGTCCGATTCGCTCGACAACCGCGGCGAACGAACCGCACTCAGACGACGCTTTATCGCTTCGCTGATCTTTTTGTTGCCGCTCATGTATCTTTCGATGGGCGGCATGGTAGGGTTGCCTCTTCCCTTCGCCGACGCACCGCTTGCGTTGGGACTCACGCAGTTGTTACTCACGGCAGCCGTGATGGTGACGAATCAGGCGGTATTTTTTCGCGGGGTACAGGGGGTGCGGCATCTGGCGCCGAACATGGATACGTTGGTATCTCTCGGTAGCAGTGCCGCCTTCGGATACAGCGTCTTTACGCTATATCGTATGACAGCCGGTCACCCTGCGACACACGACTTGTATTTTGAGTCGGCGGCGATGATCCTCACACTCATCACACTCGGCAAGATGTTGGAAGCGCGCTCGAAAGGGCGTACCACCGACGCGCTGAAAGGCTTACTGCGGCTTGCTCCGCAGACGGCAACGGTGCGTCGTGACGGCGAAGACATCACCGTACCCGTCACGGCAGTACGGGTGGGCGATCGGTTTGTGGTGCGTCCCGGAGAAAGCATTCCCGTAGACGGCATTGTCCGCGAAGGCGGCGGCGCCGTCGATGAAGCCGCCCTCACGGGCGAGAGTATTCCGCAGGATAAGACGGTAGGCGGCACGGTTTCGGCCGCCACCGTCAACCGCGACGGGTTTTTGGTATGCGAAGCCACCCGTGTGGGTGAAGACACCACCCACGCGCAGATCATTCGTATGGTCAGCGATGCGGCGGCCACCAAAGCGCCTATTGCGAAAACCGCCGATACGGTGGCAGGCATATTTGTTCCGGTGGTGCTGACGATAGCCGTTATCACCGCCGCCGTGTGGTTGTTGTGCGGTCAGACGGTCGGATTTGCCCTGTCGCGCGGGATCGCCGTGTTGGTCATCAGTTGCCCGTGTGCGTTGGGACTTGCTACCCCTGTGGCCATTATGGTGGGCAACGGGGTCGGTGCCAAACACGGTATTTTGTTCAAAACCGCTGCCGCGCTCGAGATCACAGGACGGGTAACCACGGTGATAATGGACAAAACAGGTACCCTGACCGAAGGGCAGCCCGCCCTCACCGACTGCATTCCCACCGACGGTGTCACAGAGGCGGAATTGCTCGGTATCGCCTACGCACTCGAACGCCAAAGCGAGCATCCGCTCGCCCGCGCCGTGGTTACCGCCGCCGAAGCGCGCGGGATCACCGCACAGCCCGTAACCGCCTTTGAAGCGGTGGCGGGACACGGTCTTACGGCGCGGCAGGATTCCCACCCGCTGTGCGGCGGCAACGCCGCTTTTGTGGGCGGGTTTGCCACGATTCCCCCACAGTTTACGGAAACCGCCGCCGCACTGGCAGAAGAAGGCAAGACCCCGCTCTATTTCGCCAAGGACGGTCGATTACTCGGCATTCTCGCAGTGGCCGACCCGTTGCGGGAAGACAGCGCCCGTGCAGTGCAGGAGATGCACAAAATGGGACTCCACACCGTGATACTCACGGGCGACACCGCCCGCACTGCTCATGCGATCGCAGCGGCAGCGGGGGTGGATGAGGTAATTGCCGAGGTGCTGCCCGACGAAAAGGAAGCGGTCATCCGCCGCCTGCAGGAAAACGGACGAGTCGCGATGGTGGGTGACGGTATCAACGACGCCCCCGCACTGACGCGAGCGGACGTAGGACTGGCCGTCGGCGCGGGAACCGATATTGCCATTGATGCCGCCGATGTGGTGCTGATGCACAACCGTTTGACCGACGCCGTCGGTGCGATCCGACTCAGCCGCGCCACCTTGCGTATCATCCGTCAAAATCTCTTCTGGGCGTTCATTTATAACACCGTCGGCATCCCGCTTGCGGCAGGTGTATTCATTCCGTTGTTCGGATGGGAGTTAAACCCGATGTTCGGTGCCGCCGCCATGAGTTTGTCGAGTTTTTGCGTTATCAGCAACGCCCTGCGCCTCGGACGTTTTCGTTTCCCCCACGCCGTCGAAGGCACGACCGTATATATCAAAGGTATGATGTGTCACCACTGTGAAGCGCATGTGCGCGAAGCACTTGAAAGCCTGCCACACACGAAGGTGCTCGCCGTCTCTCATGAGAGCGGCACGGCAACCCTCACAGGAAACGCGGACGAATCCGCCATTCGCACCGCCGTAAAAAAGGCGGGATACAAGGTGAAAAAGATAACGTCATGAAGACAAGACAACGGGAATCAGAGCCCCGTGTTTGCACCATCTGCGGTGCTTATCCAAAATACAGCACGCAAACACTTGTGCATTCCTGCGGAATGCGAGGTTCTGACTCTCCGAATATCTGCTATAACAAAGAAGAACAGACCTAAAGGTCTGTTCTTCTTTGTTGGAGCGGCTGATGGGAGTCGAACCCACCTCCGAAGCTTGGGAAGCTTCTATTCTACCGATGAACTACAGCCGCATGTGCATTTGTGTGAAACCTAGTCTAACACAAATGCGTATAAAAATCAAGAGGAAATTTATCGATAATCCATTTTATTTTATTCCGAACAGCGCAAACACCAGCGGAATGCTCACGCAGGCGCATACGCAGGAGATCAGTGCCAAACTTGCGCCATAGGTGCAGTTCTCCCCAACCGATTTCGGGAACACCACGCTGTTGAGCCCGCACGGCATCGCATAGATAAGCACCGCCGTTTGTGCCACCGCGGGCGAAACGAGCAACCACAGCGCACCGCCCACCGCTATCGGCAACACAAACAAACGAACAGCGGTAACCACCCATGTGCGCCAATTGGTGAGCAGGGAAGCAAAGGGGTATCCCGCCACCACAATACCTGTGAGCAACATGGCGGTCGGTGCCATACACCCCGCCGCTGTATCAAGCGCTTCGGCAAGCACGGCGGGCAACGGCAATGCGAGCAAACCCGCCGCCATGCCGAGCAACATCGAGAGGATCACGGGATTGCACAGTTTGCGGAAGGATAACCGTCGTTTGGTCAGCATACAAAATCCGACAGTATAGGTATATACCGAAACGGGCAAATTAAAGAGCATCATACTGAGCAGTGCCGCCGATCCAAGCAGACTTTCCGCCAAAGCATACCCCATATATCCCGCATTCGGCACCACCATCGAATAGGCATATACCCGCCCTTCGTATCGCTCGCGCCCGAGCAGGCGGCCTGCAAAATGAGCCGCCGTTGCCACCACGATCAGCACGGCAAGCGAGATCAACATTTCGATGCCGTGTTCTTGAAGATAGACCGCCGTAAAACGGGTAGCAAATGTCTTGAACACGTTACAGGGTAAAAATACGTATACCAACAGTTTGGACAACAGGCCGCCGTGTGCGCCATCGGTCACACCGCAACGTGTCAGCACAAACCCTGCCGCCGAAAATAAAAACAGTACCAACACCTGTTCCAATACAACGATCATACGGTCACTCTCCATTCACAGGACAGTATACCGCATTGTTTCGAAATTGTAAACCTTTTGTCGAGAGAATTGACAAAGCATGGCAGAATAATGGTATAATACATACGATTCTACAGAAAGGCGTGTGTGGCTCATGCAACTTACCCATTACACCGTTCCCGCCGATATTCCCGTACCGATCACCATAGCACAGGTATCCGATCTGCACGGACACCCCACTCGCCCCGTTTTAACGGCGTTGCAAAAAGCCGAACCCGATCTGATTGCCCTTACGGGCGATCTGTTCGACCGCCTTACCACCGCCCCCGAAACGCTTCCTTTTTTGCGGGCGTGTGCCTCACTCGCCCCCACCGTATACACGTATGGCAACCATGAGCATACCACCCCCGAAGAGAACGAAGATGTGCGTGCGTGCGGTGTAACACTGTTACAAGACGCACATACCGGTGTGTGCGGTCTGACGGTCGGCGGTGTGGCCACCGGTTTTGTTCACGGTATACGACAGGGGCATTTCGTTTCTTCTCCGCCGCCGAACGTCGCGTTTCTCGAGGAGTTTGCGGCGTGTGAGGGGTTTAAGTTACTGCTGTGCCACCACCCCGAATACTACCCCGCCTTTATCCGCGATTTGCCCATTGATCTCACTCTTGCCGGCCACGCGCACGGCGGACAGTGGTGTCTGGGAAATCGCGGCCTATTTGCCCCGGGACAGGGGTTCTTCCCGCGCTATACGGGAGGTTTATATGACGGGCGGTTGATCGTCAGTCGCGGACTTGCCAATACCGCCCCCTTCCCTCGTTTCGGGAACCCAACCGAACTCGTGTTTATTCATTTGCAACCGCTTGACAACGGACTGTAAAATCCGTATACTGAAAGCAAGAAGGAGTGAGACGATATGGCAGAAACCTTGTGTAACAAATGCGGTGCCCCCTTGGATGCCGAGGGAAAGTGTCCCGCGTGTATCTACGCGCAAGCGGCGGCACTGGAAAGCCGTGCCGTCTCGTTCGGCGATTTTGAGACGGCCGCCAAATTATTTTCCGGTATCGGTGATTATAAAGATGCCGCGGCCCATGCGACCTCGTGTGCCGCCCGTGCGGAGGAATGTAACCGCGAAGCGATCTACAACCAGGCAGTGAAACGTCAGGGAACGGATCAGACTTCGTGGCAGGGCAAGGCGGACTTGATGCGCCGCATCGCGGGATATCGCGACGCCGACGCTCTTGCGGCAGAATATCAGCAAAAAGCAGACATTCTTGCCGCCGAAGCGGAAGCCGCCCGTATAGCGGCGGAAGAAGCGCGGCGTGCCGACGCACACCGTGCCCATACCGACCATAAGCGTAAACGCAAATTCCTGTTTCTCGGCGTCGGCACAGGGGTGGCGGTGCTGGTCATCGTCTTGGTAACGAGTTTGCTCATACTCCCGCAGATACAGTATAAAAAAGCGCGCAAACTGATCTACGCACACGACTATCTCGCCGCTGCCGAAGCGTTTTCCGCCATTGTCCCCTACAGCAACAGCGAATACTACCTCGGTTTTGCCTATTATTGCTTAGGCATGGAGGCGGTGGAAGCGGGCAACGATCTCGCCGCTGTAGAGTATTTCACTAAAGCGGGAAACGAGAAAACCGCCCCGCAGGAATTGCAGGCCGCCAAAGCGCGGTTATATGACACGGCGCTCGTTGCATTACGGGACGGGGATTTCACCGCGGCATACGATGCCTTTAACGCGGCGGACGATTACGAGGATGCCAAAAGTTACAAGCATTTCTGCCGTGCGGTGCGTGTGTGGAACGACGACGAAACGGTCAACGCCGACAAGGTGGATTTGAAAAAAGCGGAAGACATTCTGTGGAAGACAATGGACGGCTTGTGGTACAGCGAGGGCAGCGAACGGGAGATCACCGTGTCCGCCGCCACCCGCGCAAGCAGTACACCGGATCTTACAATCGTAGACAACACCCTCCGTTTTGAGGCAGGCGGCGTATCCTACACGGTAGAGATCTACTCCCTCACGAGCTGCCGTCTGGTCGGCGGCGGTGAATACGCAGGCTTGTACGACAAAATGTAAAAAACATAAAGAAACTCCCGTTTGTGCACTGCACAAACGGGAGTTGTTTGTTGTTTCGGAATTATTCCTCGGTCGCTTCCTCAGCGGTCTCTTCAACAGCTTTTTCCACGACTTCTTCCGCCGCTTCTTCCGCCGCTTCTTCCGCCGGAGCCGCGTCTTCAAGCAGAGCACGGATGGACAGGCTGATGCGCTTCGCATCGTAGTCCACAGCGGTGATCTTCACGGTGACTTCCTGACCGTTCTTCAGCTCATCCTGCGGCTTCTCGATGCGGCGATCCGCAATCTGCGAGATGTGGATCAAGCCGTCGATACCGGGGATGATCTGTGCAAACGCACCGAAGGTGGTCATGCCCACGATCTTCGCCGTGACGACCGAACCCACAGGATAGTTCGCCTTGAAGATCTCCCACGGATTGTCTTCTGCCTTGCGGTAACCCAACGAGATCTTCTTCTTTTCGGTATCCAGGTCGCGGATGTACACCTCCACAACGTCGCCCACATTGACAACGTCGGACGGATGCTTCACACGAGACCAGGACAGTTCGGAGATGTGCACCATGCCGTCCACGCCGCCCAGATCCACGAACGCGCCGTAGGAGGTGAGAGACTTCACGGTACCGGTGTACTTCTGGCCGACTTCCGCCTGAGCCCAGAAAGCCGCTTCCTGTTCACGGCGCGCATCGCGAGCCACCGAGCGGATGGAACCCACCGCACGACGGCGACCTTGGTTCACTTCGATAATGCGGAACTGCACAGCCTGCTTGAGCAGGGGCGTAAGATCTTCCATACGAGATGCAGACGCCTGCGAAGCGGGAATGAACACGCGCACGCCGTTGGTCACAGCCAACACGCCGCCCTTGATAACATCGGTCACGACACCGTCGAGAATCTCACCGCTTTCGGAGGCAGCAACAACCGTGTCCCAGCCTTTCTGCGCGTCGATGCGCTTTTTGGAAAGCATAATGGTGCCTTCCTGATCGTTGGTACGCATAATGAGCAGTTCCAGTTCATCGCCGATCTTCACGATGTCGGACGGATTGGCGTTGGGATCCGCGCTGAGTTCATCCGCGGGAACGTAACCGGTCTGCTTGCGGCCGACGACCTCGACCTGGACTTCGTTCGGCGCAATGGACACCACGATACCGCGCACGCGGTCATTGCTGTTCATGCTCTCGAGAGAGGATTCCATCAGCTCTTCAAAGGTCATTTCGTCGGGAGACTTGACCTCGGCTACGGTTTCCTGCGCCTGGATTTCTTCGTTGTTGACAATTTCGGACATGGTTGAAAGTACCTCCTTTATAATATCGGCGGGGGTAGATGCCCCTGCGGTGATCCCCACGGATCTCACACCACGGAACTGATCTTGTGACAGCTCGTCCGCCGTCTCGATCAGCACGGTCGGTGCGTTCTCTGCGCAGACATCCCGCAGCTTGGCTGTATTGGAACTCTGCCGTCCGCCGACTATAACCATTTTATCACATTCACGTGATAAAGCCGCCGCTTCTTGTTGTCTTTTTGCGGTAGCATTACATATTGTATCAAAAACTAAAAGATTTGTACAGTGTTTTTTTGAAATCTTTACGCATTTTTTCCAAACTTCTGCGTGAAATGTCGTTTGTGCTACAATTGATAACGGTTGGTCAAAACCTATTGTGGAATTTAACAACAAATTTTCGAGTTCTTCGGGGGTCGAGAACACAAACGAGGGGCCGATACAATGTCCGCGGATACCGATGACCTCGGGATGGGCCGCATCCCCTGCGATCAGCACCGTATCCCCCGCCTCGGAACGCTCTTTTACGATGCGGTGGATCTTGGCTACGAACGGACAGGTCGCATCGCAAACCGTCAGTCCGCGTTTGGCGATTTGGTCATACACCTCGGCAGGCACGCCATGCGATCGAATGACCAAAACGGCATCTTCCGGCACCTCGTCGGGCGAAGAGACGATACTCACACCGCGCGCCACCATATCCTCCACCACCTGCGGATTGTGAATGATAGGGCCAAGCGTACACACACGCTTTCCTTCGGACAATAGGCGATAAACCGTATCCACCGCTTTGTTTACGCCAAAGCAAAAGCCGGCACTTTCGGCCAAGCGCACCGTCGCCATCACACTACCTCCTGACCCGAAAGTTCCGCAACCCGCTCACGCATCAGACGCGTGGCATACCGCAGATCGGGAGTATCCCCCGCAAGATGCAACTCTTCGGGCGTGATGAGATCCCCCACGGTAATCGTGACCGATCGAAACGCTTTGGCACGACGATCGATCCCCACAGGCAACACCGAAGCACCGGTGCGAGCCGCAATCAGCGCCGCGCCCGACTTAAAACGCATTAAGCGACCGTCGCGCGAACGCGTACCTTCGGGGAAAATGCCCATAATATCGCCGTTTTCAATAGCACGGACTCCCGCATCCAACGCCCCTGTATCTCCTTTGCCGCGGGCAACGGGAAAGGCGCCGAAGACACGGCCGATAAGCCATCCGAGCGGTTTAAAACGAAACAATTCTTCCTTCGCCATAAACGCAATGCGGCGCGGTTGCTTCAGCAACAGCAACACAGGATCCCAATTCGAAAGGTGATTGGCACAGAGGATCACCTTGCCGTCGGCAGGAATCTTTTCCCGCCCCACCAGTTTACACGGATGGGTCAACAAAATGAACGGGCGTAAAACGGCTTTCACAATACGATCGGTCATACTGCTTTCTCCTTCAGCACGCGTTCCACCAGTTTTAATACATGCTCAACCGATTCCTGCAAAGTCATCGTTGTGGTATCCACCGCCACAGCATCCTCCGCCCGGCGAAGCGGCGCAATGGCACGGTGAGAGTCGTCGTAATCCCGCTTTTTCATATCCGCCAACACCTCGTCAAACGGCACATCCTGCCCTTTTTCGAGCAACTCCAGGCGGCGACGCTCGGCACGCGCTTCGGCAGAAGCCGATAAGAAGATCTTCACATCGGCATGCGGCAATACCACCGTGCCGATATCGCGGCCGTCCATCACCACATTGTTTTTTACCGCCATATCCTGTTGCAAATGGAACAAGAATTCCCGCACAGGCGGCAACGCCGACACGGCGGAGGCCGCCATCGACATTTCAGGGGTTCGGATACGGTCGCTCACATCCTCCCCGTTGACGAATACACGCTGTGCCCCATCCACATATCGGAGCGACACATCGATCTTCGGCAGATATCCTACCACCGTCGCTTCGTCGTGCCAATCGCCGCCCGCAGCAGAGACCGCATATCCCACCGCACGATACAGTGCCCCCGTATCCACATAGACATATCCCAGTTTGGCCGCAATGGCCCGCGCAATCGTAGATTTGCCCGCACCGGCAGGCCCGTCAATTGCAATTGCTACCGTTTTCATTCGTTTCGCTTCCTCTCCTATGGGGCGGCTTCACACGTAACGAGCGGCCGTTCCCCACCTTTTATTTTAAAGCACAATCGTGCACATCACCCGACAACCCACGTCCTGCCGCCGCACCGGTAGCAAACGCGATCTGCAGATTGAATCCGCCGGTATAGGCATCTACATCCAATACTTCCCCGGCAAAATACAAGCCGTTTACCAATTTTGATGCCATCGTTTTGGCATCGATCTCTTTTACCGATACGCCACCCGACGTGATAATAGCCTCCGAAATCGGACGAAACCCGCTGACGGTTATCGTCCAATCTTTCAGCACCGCCGCAAGGTTCCGCCGCTCTTCGCGGCTGATCGTGTGGCATTTGCGCGAAGGTTCCACTCCCGCTCGCTCACAAGCGGGAACCACCATACTGCGCGGCAACAGCGCCGGCAACATATTGCCGAGTGCACGGTTTTGTTCCGCCGTAAGTTCCCGCACCAAACGGGCATCCAGTTGTTCCGCCGTAAGCGCCGGTTTCAGATCCACATGCAAGCGGTAACGCCCTTCGTCCATGGCGGTCATATGTGCCGATGCACTGAGTATCATCGGGCCCGACACGCCGAAATGGGTAAACAGCATTTCGCCGAAATCGCGATATAACGTCTTACGGCGAACGGTATCCTCTACCGTAAGCGCCGTATTCTTCAGCGACAGTCCCTGCATCGCGGCGCAATCCGCCTCGCAACACACGAGCGGTACCAACGACGGACGCGGCGACACCACCGTGTGCCCCGCTTGTTCCGCCAGGCGATACCCATCACCCGTTGAACCCGTCTGCGGATAGGACACACCGCCCGTACAGACGATCACCGCATCGGCTTCAAGTTCCCGTCCGTCTTCCAAACGCACGCCAAAACATACCCCTTCGTCCAAAAGCAAACTCTTTGCTCGCCCTTCGATACGCAAGGGCTTTCCCTTGTCAGCAAAACGAACCAGGGCATCCACAATATCCACCGCTTTGTCCGAAACAGGAAAAACACGGTTACCACGCTCGGTTTTCAAAGGCACGCCGCAAGATTCCACCAGTTCCATCACCGCCGAAGGAGGAAATGCAGAGAGCGCACTGTAAAGGAATCGACCATTACGCGGTGTGTTTGCCACGCATTCGTCCACCGTGCAGGCGTTCGTCAAATTACACCGTCCTTTACCGGTGATCATCACCTTTCGAGCCAAACGAGGGTTGCGTTCAACGATCGTAACGTGGTGGCCGTTTTCTGCGGCAAACCCCGCCGCCATCAACCCCGCGGCACCGCCGCCGATCACAACCACCTTCATAAAACGTCTCCGTCGGCCGTGTCCTCACGGAACGGCTGATACACTTTATAGGTTTCCCACACTTCCTCCAACTCTGAAAGCACGGGACGATTTTCCTGCATACGTTTCAGCGACACCGCCACCAACAACGCATTGATGATGCTCATCGGCGCCACCAGAGAATCCACGATCGTAGCCATATCGCTGTGGGCAAGCAGGCAGTCGTCCGCCAAGCGCGCGATCGGTGACATCGCACTGTCGGTGATCGCCACCACACGGGCCCCGCGGGATTTGGCAAAATGCAATGTCTTAGCCGAGCGGGAAGAATAGCGCGGGAAACTGATGCCGATCATCACGTCTTGTTCATCGATATGAATGATCTGCTCTAATATTTCCGCCTCGCCGCCGGGAGTGATCAATTTTACGTCGGGGATCAGAAAATTCAAATAAAACGCCAAAAAGCCGGCCAGGGCCTGACAACTGCCCGCACCGAAGATATACACCCGACGGGCCGCAACGATGCTTTCCACCGTTTCACGGAATTGATCCTCCGAAAGTTCCGCCAGCGTTTTGCGGATATTTTGAATATCACAAGACATGACGGTCTGTGCCACGTCATCGTCGTTCATCCGCTCGCGGGCGACTTCTACCCGCTGTACCGACGTTAAACGACTGCGAGTGAGTTTTTGCATTGCACGTTGCAACTCCGGATAGCCATCGAATCCCAACTGCGCCGCGAAACGCACCACGGTGGATTCACTGACCCCCACCGTTTCCCCCAAACGAAACGCCGTCATAAACGCCGCGGTCTCGTAGTGATCGCGGATATATTCCGCAATACGTCGCTGACCTTTTGAAAACTCGCCGCTGTGTCGCTCCATGCAGGTAATTAAATTTTCCTCCATAGCAACCCCTCCCTAACGCGCGTATTATAACTCAAAATCGCCGAAAATGCAAGTCATTTTCCAAATCTTGCATTTTTATTTACCATTCGCTTTGGTGTTTACAAACGCAAAGATTGGGTATATACTGTTTACGGTGTACTTATTCGTAATTAAAGGAGCGAAATGATCTCATGAAGTATGACGTTGTTGTTATCGGCGGCGGTATCGGCGGTTTGATGGCGGCCTACCGTTTACATCAAAACGCCCCTGCCCTGAAACTCGCCGTGACCGAGCGCGGCAACACACTTGAAAAGCGCCACTGTCCCTCCAAGGAAGGGAAGGGGTGTGTGCACTGCAAAACGTGCAGCATTACCAGCGGATTTGCGGGCGCCGGTGCCTTTTCGGACGGCAAATTCAATCTCGGTACCACCTACGGCGGCACATTGGGGGAAGAATTGGGCGACGCGAAAGCCATGCAGTATATCCACGAAGTGGACAAGATCCTGGGTGAATACTGTACCTCCGGTGTTCCGCAGGTCTATCGTTCCAACGAAGATTTGAAACTGAAGTGTCTGCAAAACAATCTTCGTCTTCTGGATATGAACGTAAAGCACCTCGGCACCGACCACAACTATGTCACCATGCAAAACCTTATTCGCGCGATCACCGAAAGCGGTACCGATCTTCTCCCGTTTTATGACTGCACACACATTGAAAAAACGGATACGGGGTATCGTGTGCATTACACCAACGGCAACGTGCTGGAAACCCGATCGATCATCATCGCTACCGGGCGCGGTGGTGCCAATTTTGTGGCGGATTTCTGCCGTGCCTTTGACGTGCCGATGAAATCCAACCACATCGACATCGGTGTGCGTGTGGAAATGAAAGACATTATCTGGAAAGAGTTTTCGGATAAGATCTATGAGCCGAAGATCCTTTACAAGACCAAGACATTTGAAGATCGTTGCCGTATGTTCTGTTTTAACAAAGGCGGCATCGTATCTGCAGAAAACAACCGCGGTATCATCACCGCCAACGGACATTCGTATGCCGAGGCAGAGAAAAAGACCGAAAACTGCAACTTTGCCATTCTCTCTGCCATTCGGTTCACCGAACCGTTCAATCAACCCACCGAATATGCCGAAAGCATCTCCCGCCTGGCCAACATGATCGGCAAAGGAAACGTATTGGTACAACGTTTCGGTGATCTTATCCGCGGGCGGCGCACCAATGAGCACCGCCTTTCGCAAAACACGGTAACTCCGACACTGCGCGCTACCGCGGGTGATATTTCGTTGGTGCTCCCCCACCGTATTCTTACCAACATCATCGAAACCATCTATGCGCTTGATCGCGTGGCCCCCGGCACCGCCAACGACGACACCTTGCTATACGGTTGTGAAAGTAAATATTACTCCATTCGTCCCGTTTTTCGCAACGACCGTTTCGAGTTGGTGGACAATGTGTATATTATCGGCGACGGCAGCGGCATCTGCCGCGGGCTCTCGCAATCCGGTGCCATGGGCATCTATGTGGCCGATTGCATCACAAACTAAAATTTCCAAAAATCGTTCATATTTTGTTGACATTTGTCGCCCCATGTGATACGATTAACCTATGTTATTTCTATACTTTATATATATTCATGTACGCGAAGTGGGAGCGTGACGGCCGATGAAGGCATTGGAAGAAAAGATTCTGCGGGAAGGCACCGTTTTGCCCGGCCATATTTTGAAGGTCGGCTCGTTTTTAAACCAACAGTTGGACGTGCCCTTTCTGATGGAAATGGGACAAGAGATTGCCCGTCTGTTCGCAAGCTGCCGTGTCACCAAAGTGCTCACCATCGAAGCCTCCGGTATTGCCGTCGCCGTGGCGGCCGCCGCCGCTTTGGGAACACCTGCGGTGTTCGCCAAAAAACACAAGAGTAAAAATGTGTCGGGCGACATGCTCACAACTACCGTCCACTCCTATACCCACAACACCGATTACGAGATCATGGTATCCCGCGAATACATCTCCCCCGATGACCGTGTGTTGTTGGTGGACGATTTTTTGGCAAATGGCAAAGCACTCATTGGTCTGGCAGAATTGGTAGATCAAGCCGGAGCCACAACGGTGGGTGCCGCCGTTGCTATTGAAAAAGGCTTCCAAAAGGGCGGCGACGCTCTGCGCGAAGCGGGTCTGCGAGTGGAATCACTCGCCATCGTGGAAAGTATGAGTGATTCCTCACTCACCTTCCGCGCACAATAACGGTGTAAACGCAAGTTTACATATAAAATTTTTTTGGAGGGAAAACATATGAAAAAACTCATTTCCATCCTGCTTGCTGTCGTGATGATCTTCTCGCTGGCAGCTTGCAGCGGCCCGGCCAAAGACGAGTTCAAGATCGGCTTCATCATGCTGCACGATGAGAACTCCACCTACGACCTCAACTTCATCAACGCTGCCAAAGACGTGCAGAACAAGTTGGGCCTGTCCGATGACCAGGTCATCATTGTCACCGGTATCCCCGAAGAGGGCGACGACTGCTTCAACAAGGCTTGTGAGCTGGCTGAAGACGGTTGCGACATCGTGTTCGCAGACAGCTTCGGCCACGAAGACAACATGATCCTTGCTGCGAAAGAGTATCCGGACGTACAGTTCTGCCATGCTACCGGTGTGAAGGCTCATACCGCCGGCGTTGCGAACTTCCACAATGCGTTCGCTTCGATCTATGAAGGCCGTTTCCTGGCCGGTATTGCTGCCGGTATGAAACTCAACGAGATGATTGCGTCCGGCAAGATCACCGAGGATCAGGCGCGCATCGGTTACGTTGGTGCGAAGCCCTATGCCGAAGTGAAATCCGGTATGACTTCCTTCTATCTGGGCGCTCGCTATGTTTGCCCCTCTGCTGTCATCGATGTGAAATACACCGACGACTGGTACAATTACGATAAAGAGAAAGAATACGCCGACCAGATGATCAAAGACGGTTGCGTTCTGATCTCCCAGCACGCCGACTCTATGGGCGCTCCCGATGCTTGCGAAGCGGCCGGTGTGCCTAACGTGGCTTACAACGGTTCCACCGCTCAGGCTTGCCCGAACACCTTCTTGGTGGCTTCCCGCATCAACTGGGCTCCCTATTTCGAGTACATCATTGATTGCGTGCAAAACAACAAGACCATCGATACCGACTGGACCGGTACGTTGGGGACCGGTTCGGTTGAACTGACCGATCTGGGCACCGCTTGCGCGGCCGGCACTGCTGAAAAGATTGCCGAAATCAAGGACAAGCTCATCAAGGGCGAGTTGGAAGTGTTTGCTACCAACACCTGGACCAAGGACGGTCAGGAAATGACCACTTACTTGGCGGATGTGGATGACGACGGCACCTTCACCGGTGAGACCGAAGTTATCAAGAACGGCGCGTTCCTGGAATCCGAATATCGTTCCGCCCCCTATTTCGACATCGAAATTGACGGCGTAACCACCAAATAAGGAAACCGAAACAGATACGGGCGAGGCGGGAAACCCGCCTCGCCCGTTGAGGTTTTCTCTCTCAAAAGCCAACCGCTTTGTGATTGGTTTTTGAGAGAGAAAAGCAAGAAACACAAGGAGGGCTATTACACGATGTCTGAAACCTCGCTATCCCCCGTTCCTGCCGTAGAGTTACGGAACATCACCAAAACGTTCGGCAGCGTTGTGGCAAACAAGAATGTGAATCTTTCGGTCCATCGCGGCGAGATCCTGTCCATCTTAGGTGAAAACGGTTCCGGCAAAACCACCTTGATGAATATGATCTCCGGCATTTATTTCCCCGATGAAGGCCAAATCTTCATCGACGGCCATGAAGCGATCATCTCTTCACCCAAAGATGCTTTTGATTACAAGATCGGCATGATCCACCAACACTTCAAGTTGGTGGACGTGTTTTCGGCCGCCGAAAACATCGTGTTGGGTATGAACGACAGCAAATACAACTTAAAGATCGCCGAAACGCAGGTGCGCGAAATCTGTGAAAAATACGGCTTTGAGGTGGATCCCAAAAAGAAGATCTATGAGATGTCGGTCTCTGAAAAGCAAACGGTCGAGATCATTAAAGTTCTCTTCCGCGGTGCCGATATTTTGATTCTGGATGAGCCTACCGCCGTATTGACGCCGCAGGAAACGCAAAAGCTGTTTGCGGTGTTGCGTCGCATGCGCGATGCGGGTAAAGCCATCATCATCATTACCCATAAACTGCACGAAGTACTCTCGCTGTCCGATCGCGTGACGGTGCTCCGCAAAGGCGAATACGCGGGTACCGTAAACACGAGCGAGACCGATGAAAGCGAACTGACCGAAATGATGGTCGGCAAAAAAGTGGCGTTGAACATCCACCGCAGCGAACCGCAGGATGTCTGCCCCCGTTTGGAAGTACATCATATCAATTGTTCCAATCGCGAAGGGGTTAAAGTGCTGGATGACGTATCTTTCACAGCCCATGCCGGTGAGATCTTGGGCATTGCCGGCATTGCCGGTTCCGGCCAGCGCGAATTGTTGGAAGCGATTGCCGGCTTACAGCGGTTGGACAGCGGCGCGGTACTGTATAAAAATCCGCAAACCGATAAAATGGATAACCTGACCACCAAGACCCCGCTTCAGATCCGCGAACTCGGTGTGCGTCTGTCTTTTGTTCCCGAAGATCGTCTTGGTATGGGGCTTGTGGGCAACATGGATATTGTGGACAACATGATGCTGCGCAGTTATCGCAAAGGCAACAGCATCTTCTTGGAACGCAAAGCCCCGCGCGATCTGGCCGAACATATTATCGAGGAATTGGAAGTGGTGACTCCCAGTGCAAGCACACCGGTGCGCCGCCTTTCGGGTGGCAACGTGCAGAAGGTGCTGGTCGGACGTGAAATCGCCGCCGCCCCCACGGTGCTGATGGCCGCTTACCCTGTGCGCGGATTGGATATCAACTCCTCCTACACCATTTACAACCTACTGAATGAGCAAAAAGAAAAAGGTGTGGCCGTTATCTTCGTCGGTGAAGACCTCGATGTGTTGCTCGAACTCTGCGACCGTATTATGGTCATCGGTTCGGGACACATTACCGGCATCGTAGACGCCCGCACCGCCACCAAAGAGCAGATCGGTCTGCTCATGACAAAAACGGTCACAGCGGATACGCTTAAGGCGGAAGGGGGCGAACCGAATGACAACCGATAACAAAACTAAAAAACACCATGAACCTTGGCTCCACATTGCCAAGCGTGAACAGATGATATGGTGGAAAGCGTGGTTGATCCGTGCGGCCGCTATTTTGTCTGCCCTGGTGGTTTCCGGTGTGATCATTATGCTGTTGACCGGCTTGAATCCGGTAGCGGTCTATACCGAAATGTTTAAAGGCAACTTCGAGAATCCCCGCGTTTTTTGGATGTTGTTGCGCAAAACCTCCATTTTATTGTGTATTGCGTTGGGTGTTACCTTGGCATTCAAAATGAAGTTTTGGAACTGCGGCGGTGAAGGCCAAATATTGGCCGGTTGCATGGCTTCGGCCGCTTGCATGATCTATTTGGGTGATACAGTTCCCAGTTGGTTGGTGATCGTGTGCTCACTGGTAACCAGTATGTTGGCCGGTGCCGTTTGGGGTATGATCCCCGCTGTTTTTAAGGCACAATACAACACAAACGAAACGCTGTTCACCCTGATGATGAACTATGTGGCTATCAATCTGGTGAAGATGTTACAAGTGTTGTGGGAAAGCCCCAAGAACTCCGGTAACGTGGGTACCATCAACATGTCTACTCGCGCCGGTTGGCTGCCGAAATTGTTTGGGAAGCAATATCTCATCACCATACTCATAGTGGCGGTGGTATGTGTATTGATCTATGTGTATCTTAAGAAAAGTAAGCAAGGCTACGAGATCACGGTCGTTGGTGAAAGCCAAAACACCGCCCGCTATGTCGGCATTAATGTAAAGAAGGTCATCATTCGCACCATGCTGGTTTCCGGTGCGGTGTGCGGGCTTGCCGGTTTCCTGTTGGTCAACGGTTCCTCCGCCCCCACCATCGGCCCGAACACCGCCGGTGGACAAGGCTTCACCGCTATGATGGTGGCTTGGATGGCCAAATTCAACCCCTTTACGATGATTCTCTCCTCCGGCCTTATTATTTTCCTGCAACAAGGTGCCACGGCGATCGCCAAAGAACTCAGTTTACATTCCAGTCTGTCGGATATTGTTACCGGTATTATTCTGTTCTTTATCATCGGTTGCGAATTCTTTATTGAGTATCAGGTGCGTCTGCGCCGTCTGAAGATATGAAGGGAGGCAATGTAACGAAATGAATGTCATAACTTTTATTTGCAGTTTCATTGTCGCCGCTATTAAGCAAGGAACACCGCTGCTTTTCGGTTCTACCGGCGAGATCATCACCGAAAAATCCGGCAACCTCAATTTGGGCATCCCCGGCATCATGTACGTAGGCGGCGTTTCAGGCGTCATCGGTGCCTTCTTCTATGAGCAAGCGATGGGCGGGCGACCGCTTAACCCCGTATTGGGTATTCTGATTCCGCTGGTGTGCTCGCTGTGCGGCTCGGCGCTCTTGGCGCTGATCTACAGCTTTTTGACCATTACGTTGCGCGCCAATCAGAATGTGACCGGTTTGGCACTGACCACCTTCGGTATCGGTGTGGGCGATTTCTTCGGCGGTTCGCTTGCCAAACTGTTCGGCGAAGGCGGCTCACTGTCCATTCGCCAAACCAGTAATCTCTTCCGCACAACACTCCCCTTCGCCAAAACATGGGGGCCGATCGGTGAGTTGTTCTTCTCCTACGGTTTTCTGGTATATGTGGCGTTTGTGTTGGCATTGGTCGCCGCCTTTGTGTTACGGCGCACCCGCGTGGGATTGAATCTGCGTGCGGTAGGCGAGAATCCCGCCCCCGCCGATGCCGCCGGTATTCCCGTTTCTCGCTATAAGTACTTCGCCACTGTGCTCGGCGGTGCCGTGGCCGGTCTGGGCGGTCTCTACTACATTATGGACTATGCATTCGGCACATGGAGCGACGGCAGTTTCGGTGACCGCGGTTGGCTCGCCATTGCACTGGTTATTTTTGCGTTGTGGAAGCCCACCATCGGCATTGTCGGTTCGCTTTTGTTCGGCGCTTTGTATGTGTTGCAACCCATCATCCAGTTTGGCGAAAACCGCATGGGACAATACCTTGTAACGATGCTCCCGTATGTTGTGACCATCCTGGTGTTGGTTATCATCAGTATGCGCAAAAAGCGTGAACATCAGCCGCCCGCCCATTTGGGTCTCCCCTATTTCCGCGAAGAACGATAATCAAAACGCCTCTCAATGTTCATTGAGAGGCGTTTTTCATTCGACTTCACACACGGTAAGTGTATCCCCTGCCACACGAAAACGCACGGTGTGGCCGGCGAAGGCCATGCCGTAAAGGCGTTCGGCATCCTCCTGATATGAAGGACGCGGATCCTGCGCCAACACTTCGCAGAGCGTTTCCACCTGCTGCGGCGTAAATACGGCGGCACATTCCGCCGACAACACCACCGCGAGGTTGTTTTCCCGCACCGGGTCGGCAAAGCCGCCCGTGGCTTCGGGGTGGCTGTCGGCAAACGGCAAATACGGTTTGATATCGTAGATAGGGGTGCCGTCCATCAGATCGGCACCTTCCACATCCAGCACCGGTCCATACTGCTTGTCCTGCCGTACAGCGACCAATTTCACCGACGATAATCCGACAGGATTCGGGCGAAACGGCGAACGGGTGGCGAACACGCCCATGCGGGTGTTGCCACCGAGTCGGGGCGGCCGCACCGTGGGCGACCATTCCTCCCGCACCGCTTCGGAAAACTCCCACAACAGCCAGATGTGCGAAAACCCTTCGATACCACGCAGGGCGTCGGGGTTACGATACGGAGGCTCAAACACCACCGTGCCGCGTGTCGGTGCCAATCCGCTTTGCCGCGGAATACCGAACTTTTCGGGAAATTCGGTATGGATACGGGCGATCACTTTCATCTCCATCCCGCTCACCCCTTTTCGCGCAGCCGCTCAGCCAGCGCCTTGTCAGGTGTGACGTAGGCCGTCTGATAATCCACATAGATCACCCGTCCGGGTTTGGCGCCGGCGGGCTTTTTCACACAGCGAACGCGGGTGTAGTCCACCGGCACCTGTGCGGACGCGGCCGCTTTTGAGTGTGTCGCAGCCAATATCGCTGCTTCGGTCAAGGTCGTGTCGGGCGGGGTCTCCCCTTCGGTCATCACAATAACGTGGGAACCTGCCGCCGCTTTGACATGGAACCAATAATCGCCGCCATGGGCGGTCTTTAAAGTTAAGCGGTCGTTTTGCAGATTGTTGCGCCCCACCAAAATGAGAAAACCGTCACCGGATCGAAAACGGAGCGGCCCTTCCGCCGCGGGTACCTTTTGTCGTATACGCGGCCATTTCAGATACCCGCCTGCCGCCAGTTCTTCCCGCAGTTCCCCGAGTTCGCGGAAGGTTGTTGCACGCGAGAGTGCATCAAACACGCTGTCGAGATACAGCAATTCTTCTTCACCCGCCGCAATCTGTTCCACCAACACCCGCTCGGCGGTCTGTGCCTTACGATACGCTTTATAATATCGCTGTGCATTTTGCGCCGCTGTGAGCGACGGATCAAGCGGCACCGTCACGGTACCGCAATTTTCGTCGTAATAATTGATAAGTTCGGCCGCTTCCGCTCCTTTTGGAATAGCATAGGCATTGGCTTGGATCAAATCGGCCCATATACGCACTTCCTCGCGCTTAGCCGAACGTGCAAGTTCCTCGCGCTGTGCGGCAAGTTTGCGCGTCGTACGGTCGGTTGCGTTGGTAAGCACACGCAAAATATCCTGCGCCCGCGCGCGGCGGCGCTCTTCCGCGTCCTTCTGCTCATAAAACCCATCCAACAAAGCAGAAAGCGATGTCTCTTCCCTGCCCACGGCCGTGAGACCGTATTGTGTAATCGGTATAAAACTGTATTCGAGCGGAGCACCCTTTAAATCACGCAAGGCATACGGTGTCCGTCTCACCCCCGTCAACACCGTCTCTTTTACCCGTTTAAGGTAATAGGCGAGACGCTCTGTCTCCTCATCGTTCAATTCGTCATTGCGTTTGTCCGTGCCGCGCAACGCTTGATGGATCACCTCACGACACAGCAACGGCGAAAGTCCGTGCACCGTCGCAAGCAAAGCCTTGGCCGCGGGAGCCGACGGGGCGCGACGCACGGCCGCCGCCACTTCGCACGGCTCGCAAACGGACAGATCCAGCACGCCTGCGGGGCAAGGTGGCAGTTCATAACGCAACCCCGGTAATACGGGGCGCACCGAAGACATCTCCATATCCACCCGTTTGACCGCATCTACCACCAACCCGTTTTCGTCAATGAGAATAATATTGCTGTGTCGTCCCATGATCTCCACCGCTAAGGTTAAACGGACGATGTCGCCGAGTTCGTTCACACAGTCAAAGTCAAAATACAGTGCACGCTCCCATCCGTTTTGACGAATAGCTATTAAGCGACCACCCGTAAGCCGTTTGCGTAACAACATGCAAAACATAGGCGGTGACGCCGGATTTTCGGGGGCATTTCGGGTAAAATGCACCCGCGGCGAGTTGGCGCGTGCCGAAAGATACAACCGTTCACTGCCGCCGCGATGCCGCAAATGAATCACCAATTCTTCTCGCGAAGGCTGATGGATCTTGTCCACCCGTGCTTCGGGCAAAGCCGCCGTCAATTCTTCGCGCAAACACGCCAAAAACGCGCCGTCTAATGCCATATCCCTCACCTACCTCTGTAAAGTTATCAACCTTTTCAACAATCTTTCAACCACACGGTAACGGCTTGAGCTACCACCAAGAGCTCACGACGTTCGGCATCGTACTCTTCCCGCAGGGGCAGTCCCGACAGGTGTTCCGCTATTCTGCCCCCCAGTTTTTGCACATATCGGATCCCGTTTTTCGTGTGCGGTATGCGGCCTATCAGCGCCGTGGCAAGTCCCGGTTCACTACACACTCCCGTGAAAACGGCTGTCATCACGATGTATAGGCGTTCTCCCTCCGCGACCACGTCTTCCTCGATGATCTCAAACCCATTCTCTGCCAAAAACCGGCGCAATCGTTCGGGTTTCGACATTGGTTGCAACACCAAACGATAGCGGGCATCCGCCACCCACGGCGCTGCCGACAAGATTTCGGCAATCGTTTCACCGCCCATACCGGCGATCACGATATCGTCCGCCTCGTCGGGCAACAGGGAAGCCAGTCCGTCTCCCACACGCACCGAGATCGCCGATTCCAAGCCGGCACCGCTAACCGTGCGACGAGCGGCAGCGGCAGGCCCTTCTCCGATATCCGACGCCACAGCCGCCGGACACCGCCCATTTTGCAAAAGCCACACAGGCAACAGCGCGTGATCGGTACCGATGTCTGCCACCCGCGCGCCTTCCCGTATCCGCGCCGCCACGGCCGACAGCCGCACGCCCAACTCTTTCATATCGCGACCTCCAGTTGTAAACAAGCGGGCAGACGGTTGGTCTGCCCGCTTGGTTTGGTTCTTCCTCTTATTTCGACATGTGCGCGTTGAGTTTGGCAACCAACTCGTCACAATCCACACCGTGCACTTCGCACGCCTGTGCCACCGTCTCACTGCGAGCAGAGGGGCAACCGAGACAATGCATGCCCATTTCCAAGAAATAGGGCGCCACCGTGCGGTCCATATCCAGAATATCGCCGATCAACGTATCTTTGGTAATCATAGTTTGTTATCTCCTTTATTTTTATTCTACATCCCCTATTATAATACCCCAAAACACAGATTGCAAGTCTTTTCAGCGTTCCTGTTGATATTTTTCGCGTGTGGCAAGTCCGCCGCGAATGTGTCGTTGCGCTTTGTTGACTTCCAACACGCCGCGTACCTGCCCGTATAAATGCGGATCGAGAGTACGTAAGCGGCACGCCACATCTTTGTGTACCGTACTTTTACTGATATGAAATTTTTTGGCGGTCGCTCGCACGGTGGCGTTATTTTCGATGATATACACCCCGAGTTCGACCGCGCGCTCCTCCACAACTCCCTTCATAGAAAACACCTCATCCCTACTGTGTTCTCTACACTATATGGATGGGGTGTTTTATTTATTATATCTTTACTTGAAATTCTTTGCGACAACGCGGGCAATCACAGGCGTGGCGGCCACGATTGGTTTTGGAAAAACGCACCGCGGCTTTGCAGTGCGGACAGACGCGATAGACGTGTGTTTTACGGTCGCACCAACGATGTTTTTGAAGTTTTGCCAAGCGGCGCACGCCCGCCGACCGTTTCCAATACCACTCATTTTCCCGCATACGAGCAGGAATATTGCGGGAAAGCGTGCGAAACAAAAGCCACCCCAACAACAAAAATTCAAGCACGATAAGCACGCGGCTGTTCAAAAACAGATTGAGCACGATCACACCGCCGTATACCCACATAAGCGCTTTTTGCAACGCGTCCACACCGTAGCGCCCCTGCATAAACCGCGTCAATGTATATTGTAACCGTTGAAACATGTCATCCACTCCTTGCCATTTAGTATAAGCGGAAATTGTGACAATCGTATGAACAGTTTTTAAAGTTTTGCCGCTTTCCGTATGCGGGGCGCCAACCACAACGACAACGCCGTTTTAAGCGCATCGGGCAACACGAAGGGCAACACACAAGTAATAAACGACACACCCAGACGATCACCCGATAAAGCGGAAAACCATACGGTGCCGACAAGATAACAAAGTACCTGCCCCACTGCCAACGCCGCCATACGCCCTTTTGTCGTTTTCGGATGCCACAACCAAAACACCAACGCGATCAGCAAAAAGCCCCACAAAAAGCCGCCGGTCACACCGCACAACACACCGATACCACTGCCGCCGCCCGCAAAGACGGGCAGTCCCACCGCACCAAGCAACAAATACGTTGCCACGGTTATGGTCCCGTATTTTCCGCCGAGCAACAACAGTGCGAGATATACACCGAGGGATTGCAATGTAAACGGCACGACGGTCGGCACAACGACCCATGCACACAGCGCCAGCATGGCCGCCGACAACGCACATTGCGCTAAAACAACCGTCTTTTGCATGTCTCTGCCTCCCGTCGTTTTCGTTTTTTGCCCATTATACCACACCACGCCGAAAAGATAAAGAGGGTTCACGGAATTCAACTGCCAAAAAACGCTCCTCGTCTGAGGAGCGTTTTTACTATCTATAACAACAAACACTGAGCGTTCCGTCACCCCAACGGGTGTGCGTTTATAAACGCTTCCATCAACGTTGCGGCGCTTTCCACCATATCACCGCACAGCGGATTGTGACCGTTCGCCGTCGCGGCACCGGCGCGCGTTTCCAGCAATTCACGACAGATAAGCGACCCGTTTGCTCCGCGGAAAGCGGCCGCTGCCTCTTGAATATCCGCATACAAGCGTTTCTTTTCCTCGTCGGCCGCCGCGTCATCGTAACCGTACAACGTGCCCATCACAAACACTACGCCCGAAAACGCGCCGCACACCTCCCGCAGACGACCCATGCCGCCGCCGAAACCGGATACCATACGCACCGCCGTGTCGAGCGGCAAACCCATCTCGTCGGCAAACGCACCTGCCACCGCCTGGGCACAATTATATCCCTGCCCAAACAATTCTCTTGCTGTTTGTCCTTTGGTATTCACAACCATCACTCCTTTATATCATACGGCTATACACGGTATCCCCCGTGTTTTCGATCGGCGTCGCCCCCACCGTGCGCGCATAAAACGATTCTTTACCGTCACACCAACCGATCACAGCATAAGCATAGCCTGCCTCTCTCATCGCTTCCATACACCGATAGGTCAGCGCCGCTCCTATACCGTGTCTGCGTTCCGCGGCATCCACCCCGAGGGGGCCGAACATACCGCGTGCTGTCGCATCGTAACAGGCAAACCCGACTATCGCCTGTTCCCGCACCGCCACAAAACAAGCGGGCGGTGTTTGGTAAAGGGCCGCTTGGCACTCGTGCGCCCATCCTTCACCGAAATGCGACTCGACAAAAGCTGCAACTTTACCGAAATCAGGCGGCAGCACCCGTGTAATACGGACGCCTTCTTCCGTCGTCGGTGGTGCGGGAAGAGCGTATACGTTTACCAACATATCACTCATGGGGCACACTCCTTTACGTATCGAATAATTGCTCGTGCTACATCCACACCGGTAGCGGCGGTAATGCCCGCCATATGGGCGTTGGAGTTGATCTCACACAACAGCGGCCCTTGCTCGCTGTCCAGAATGTCCACCCCGCCGAAATGCAACCCCAACGCACGGCAGGCAGACAACGCCAGTTCGCATTCCTCGTTCGTCGGCGTATAGGCAAACCCCACCCCGCCGTTTTCGATGTTCGCGCGGAAATCCGTATCCGAGTGACGGTGCATAGCCGCCGCCACGCGGTCGCCCACCACATACAATCGTTTATCGTCTCCCGCCGAGGAAGCAAGAAACTGCTGCGCCAAAAAAGGTTTGGCCCCCATCGAAAGTGTCAGTGTTTCCAACTCAAGGCGATCCTTTGCCAAATACACCTGTCCACCGAGTGAACCGAAACACTCTTTTACCACCATGGGAAATCCCAGTATCCGCTCGGCTTCCTCCCAAAAGGTCGCACACCCTGCTGCCGAATTTTCCACATAGGTCATCGGGGCGGCCAACGTTTTCGGCATGGGTAGCCCCGCTTCGGCAAGCAATGCATGGGTCTTCAATTTATCGTCACACATCTCCACCGCTGTGGCGGTATTGAACAAGCGCGCCCCCACCGCTTCCATCGCATGAGCCAGGCGCGTGTCTTTATCCCAAAACAGTACCACGTCGTCACGACACAGTTCACCGTGTGCTCCGCCGACCGTTGTACCGCATCCGTCGTATTTCGCGATCCACGCCGTGTTGGGCGTGGCTGTAAGAGACAGGCCTTCGCATTCGGCGGCGGTCACCAGCGCGGCAGCCGATTCGGGCAACCCGTTCGGATTCCAAAAGCCGTTATACACCAAATAGTATGCCATATCCCCACCTCATTCGAAGGTATGTTCCACCGTTGCCACCACCCGCAAGTGCGGATCGATCACCTGTAAGCGACGCTCGATCTCCCGCACCGTATCCGCGGGAGCTTTGTGTTGAAACGGTATAACCAAGTCGAAAATCACATTGGTGTGCGTTTCGCCGAACACCACCCGAAAATCGTGGAGTGACAACACCGCATCCACATCTTCCATCACCGTTTGCGTGAGCATACGCAATTGCCCCACGCGCTCATCCGCCGTGTCTACCGGATCCATATGAATACACACCACCGCACAAAACCGCTCGGCCAAATCCCGTTCGATACAATCGATGAGATCGTGACTTTTCATCATATCCCCTTCACACGGCACTTCGGCGTGAAGCGACAACACAAGGCGACCCGGCCCGTAGTTGTGTACCATCAAGTCGTGTACGCCCACAATGCCGGCATAGCTCAACACCGTTTCCTTGACGCCTTTCACCAACGCCGGGTCGGGCGCTTGCCCCAACAACGGCGATACCGTTTCGCGCATCACCGAAAAACCGGACCACATAACGAACAGCGCCACCAACACACCCACATATCCGTCGAGTGCGATATCGGCCACACTGCCCACCACGGTGGACACAAGCACCCCTGCCGTGCAAAGAATGTCGTTGCGACTGTCGGTCGCGGCGGCTCGCAATGTCTGCGAATCCACCACCCTGTCCACACGACGATAGAACCACGCCATGCCGCCCTTTATGAGGACCGACACCACCAAAATGATGACGGGTAACCATCGAAACGACAACACCGCCGGATGGAAGATCTTCTCCACTGCAGTCTTTAAAAGCTCCACACCCGCTACCATGATGAGTGCCGCCACTGCCATGGCGGAAAGATATTCCATGCGCCCGTGGCCAAACGGATGCTCACGATCGGGCGGCGCTTCGGACAGGCGAAATCCCACCAAGGTCACAAGCGATGAGCCGGCATCCGACAAGTTGTTGAACGCATCCGCCACAATGGCCACACTGCCCGCGATCGCACCTGCCAATACCTTCATAAAAAACAAAAGAACATTGGCACCGAGACCGACCCATCCCGCGACCTTACCATACGCGAAACGGGCGGCCTGTTCGTCACCCAATGTTCCTTTTTTCACCAAACGATTCAACAACCGCTCAATCCGCACGCGGTTCGCCATCCTCTCCGTAAATATGACGGTGCAACCACGCAAAATACTGGCGACCGTAATTGTGATAACGACGTTGACGCACCATATCCATCAACTCATCCCACGTCACCCACATGGCGCGGGCAACCTCTTCCTTTTGCAGATGTAACGTCTCCTCCGCCACATCGGAACGAAGCAACCACAAATCACACAGCGAGTTGCGACGGCGTAAACGGCCGAGATACTCCAGTTCATTCGGGTAAGTCAAAATGCCGAGTTCTTCCGCCAGCTCGCGGCGCGCCGCATCCGACGAAATTTCGCCCGATACCGCCGACCCGCCGGTAGCCGCCCAAATGCCGGGCATCAGTCGCAAGGTGGGCGATCGTTTTTGAATGAGCAAACGGCCGTGGCTGTCCACGATCCAAATGTGTACTACCAAATGGTATTGTCCGGCCTGCAACCGCTCACCGCGAATGATGGTACGCCCTGTCGCGTTGCCCTGTGCATCCAAAAGATCCCACTTCTCCATTTGCTCACCTCCTCAACATCCAATTTCTTACAGTGTACCACAAACCCACGCGGTTGTCTACCGTTTTTCGTATTTTATTCTTCTTCCAGCGCGAGCGTCAGCGTCTCCCACTCTTCCATCAATGTTTCCAGGTGACGCGAAGTCGCTTCCCATTCTGCCGTCACTTCGGCCAAGCGGGCATAATCGGTCGCCACCGTCGGGGAATTCATCTCCTCCTGCAGCGACGCCGCCTGCGCCTCTGCTTCGGCGATCGCCGCCTCGCAACGAGCGAGTTGTGTTTGCTGTTTACGCCGTGCTGCAGCCGCTTCTTTGCGCTGTTTATAGGCATTTTCTTTCGGCGGCGCCGCAACGGCAATTTCGGCGCGCTGTACCGTTTGTTTTTCCAAGAAGTCCGTATAGTTTCCGATATAGGATTCGCATCCGTTCGCGGTCAGGCGCACCACACGGGTCGCCAAACGATCGATAAAATAGCGGTCGTGCGAGACGATCAACACCGTACCGTCGTATCCCTCCAGCGCCTCTTCCAACGCTTCGCACGAAGTGATATCCAAGTGGTTGGTCGGCTCGTCGAGCAGAAGAAAATTATCCCGCGCAAGCATCAGTTTCAAAAGCAGAATGCGTGCCCGTTCACCGCCCGAAAGTTTTCCGACTTCGGCAAACACGTCTTCACCGCGGAACAAAAAGGCGGCCAGCGCGTTGCGCACTTCGGTCTGCGACAGGCGCGGATAACTGTCCCATATCTCGTCGATCACCATTTTGTCGTTATCTAAGCCCGCTTGCGTCTGGTCGTAATAGCCGATGCGCACCTTAGCACCCGGCAAAGCATACCCGCTGCGCGGGGTAAGCCGATTCGCCAAGATCTTTAAAAGAGTGGTCTTTCCGCAACCGTTCGGCCCGATCAAAAACACCCGTTCGCCACGGCGAATGTGCAGTTCCGCACCGCGAAACAGTGTATTACCGCCGAATCCCATCGAGATATCCCCGGCATTCAACACCTCGTTACCGCTCACTTGTTCGGCGGTAAAATCGAAACGAATACTGTCGCGTTCGCTTTCAGGAACCGTCAACTCCGCCCGCAAACGTTCCAGCCGCTTCTCACGGCTTTCGGCGGCACGAATACTTTTTTCACGATTCCAACTTTTAAGGAGAGTAATGTTATCCTCCAGTTTGCGAATCGCGCGCATTTGGGATTTATAGTGGTGTGCTTCCACCTCTTTGTCCTTTTCGCGGGCGGCGCGGTGAGCCGAATAATTGCCGTTGGTCATATACAGCCGCCCGTTCGCAATTTCGAGCGTACGGGTGGTAATACGGTCAAGAAAATACCGATCGTGTGAAATGACCACTACCGTACCCGCATATCCGCGCAAAAAATCTTCCAGCCATTCCACCGATGTAATGTCCAAATGGTTGGTCGGCTCGTCAAGCAACAGCACATTAGCGTCCGACAACAAAAGACGCCCCATAGCGGCTTTGGATTTCTGGCCGCCCGAAAGGGAGGATACGGGTTGAGAAAACGCCGTTTCGGGGAAGCCCAGACCGAGCAACGTGGAACGCACGCGACTTTTGTAGTAACTGCCGCCCATACGGTCGAATTGCTCTTGCAGTTCGTGCTGGCGCTCTATGAGAGTCGCATCCCCTGCCGCCGCCCCTTCCAAGCGGAGTGTTACAGCGGCAAGTTCCCGTTCCACCGCCATAACAGGTGCAAAAACAGCCTCTACCTCATCCCACAACGTGTGTTCCTCACCCGAACAGGCGTGCTGTTCCAAATAACCGATACGGGCATGTTTTTGAAACACCACGTCTCCTTCGTCGATGGAATATTCACCGGTAAGCATGCGAAACAAGGTGGTCTTGCCACAGCCGTTTTCGCCGACCAACCCCACCTTGTCGTGTTCATGTATTTCAAAACTCAAATCGGAAAACAAAGTGCGTTCTCCGAATTGCTTGCCCACATGGTGGGCAGACAATATAGCCATATGAATTATACCCCTATACGGTCAAAAGTGATGGTATCGAGTTTTTCGACCACCGTGCGCGTTACGTCGTCGAACACCGAATAGAACGGGCAGATCCCCGCTTCGGTGTGGGTACAGGTATATTCCCCGTCGGCACAACGGCTGAAACGGTAGGGGCCTTCCACCGCTTCGATCACCTGCCGTAACGTGATCTCGCCTGCGGGACGTGCCAATTCGTAGCCGCCGCGAGCCCCTTTAAACGACAACACTACCCCCGCCGCCACCAACTTGCCCATGATCTTCAGTGTAAAACGAAGCGACACACCCGTCGCTTCCGCTACCGTGCGAGCATCACACCGCGCATTCAGGTGCACCATATGGTGCACAATACGCACCGCATAATCCGATTCCAAATTGATATGCATAGTTCCGTACCTTAATCCAAGAAATCCTTCAACTTCTTGCTGCGGCTGGGGTGGCGCAATTTGCGCAATGCTTTCGCTTCAATTTGACGAATGCGCTCACGGGTAACATCAAACTCCTTGCCCACTTCTTCGAGCGTACGCGGGCGGCCGTCTTCCAGACCGAAACGGAGTTGCAACACCTTTGCCTCGCGGGGCGTCAAGGTCGAAAGCACTTCGCCGAGTTGCTCACGCAACAACGTGTGCGAAGCGGCATCTGCCGGTGCGGGAGCATCGTCATCGGGAATGAAATCGCCGAGATGGCTGTCTTCTTCCTCGCCGATCGGCGTCTCGAGCGAGACCGGTTCCTGCGCCACGCGCATGATCTCGCGCACTTTATCGACCGGCATTTCAAGGCGTTCGGCAATCTCTTCCACCGACGGCTCGTGACCGTTTTCGTGCAACAACTGGCTGGAGACTTTCTTCACCTTGTTGATCGTTTCCACCATATGCACGGGGATACGGATCGTACGCGCCTGGTCGGCGATCGCACGCGTGATCGCCTGACGAATCCACCACGTAGCATAGGTCGAGAATTTAAATCCCTTGGTACAATCGAACTTCTCCACCGCTTTGATATGGCCGAGGTTGCCCTCTTGGATAAGATCAAGGAACTGCATACCGCGACCGACATAGCGCTTCGCGATGCTCACGACCAAACGCAGATTGGCTTCCGACAAGCGTTTTTTTGCGCCCGCGTCACCGTCCATAATACGCTCCGCAAGGCTGATCTCCTCTTCGGGCGTCAGCAACGGCACACGGCCGATCTCTTTCAGATACACCTTTACGGGATCGTCCACCATCACACTGTCGCCGACGTCTTCACCATCCACACGCGGTTCGATGACCGATTCGATGTCGTTTAAATTGTCATCGGCAAAATCGTCCACGATCTGGATGTTTTGCGATTCGATCAATTCATAAAGTTTGTCTACCAACTCCAGATCGAAATCGGCATTTTCGGTAGCATCCAAGATCTCTTGTGTGGTCAGCTTTCCCTTGGCGCGACCCATTACCACAAGATCGTTCAATCGCTTTTCTTTCAGCAATATCGCCGCATCGGTGATGGGAGCCGCTTCCTGTTCCGCCGTTTCGGCAACCGCCGTATTCTTCTCCTGCTCATTCACATTCGTGCTCATATGTATGTCTCCTTACTTTTATTTCTTGTCTTGTCGTAACTTAGCAAGATACGCTTGAATATCCTCATCCGACGGGGTGCCTTCCTGCACCGCCAATCGGCGTTTTTCCTCTGTGATAACGGCGGCACATCCGAGTGCTTCTTCGGGGGTGTTGGCCCGCTCGGACGCCTCTTGTACCATACGCATCAGATAAGCCATACCGTCCACATCCAATTCGGACGACAACAGCGACGGTTCCACCAACAACCCGTTTCGATGCCGCGTGACCAGATGCGCATACAGATCGCGATTAAACGCTGTGACCATTCCGTCGAGCGGTAACACCTCAGCCACCCGCCCGATGTAATCGGGGTTGCGGATCAGAAGGCCGATCAGCGCTTCTTCCGCACGAGCCGCACGCCAATATGTCTCCGCTTCGGGGTTCACTTTCTTGACGGCAGCGGCGCTTTGCCGCACCGCATTGGAAAGTTTTTGCCCTTCTTGTTTGCGGGCGCGCCGCCGTCCTACCTGACGGATCTGATCCAACAACGCCGATTTGGTAACACCGACCTCCGAAGCGATCTTGCCGGCATATACATCCCGCTCGATCGGACTGGACAGCCCGGCAAGCAGTTCCGCCGCTCCTTTTAAGTACCGCGCCTGGCCGTCGGCGGTTGTAAGGTCAAACTGCCGACCGAGTTCCAGTAAACGGTATTCCACGTCGTTTGCCGAACGCTCCATCAGCAAACGGAACCGCTCGGCGCCGTTGTTTTTGATAAATTCATCGGGATCTTTGCCATCGGGTACCCGCACCACTTTGATGCGTACACCGGTCTCACGCAAAAGGTCGATGGCGCGCCCCGTACCCTTTTGTCCGGCTGCGTCTGCATCGAAGGTGAGCACCACTTCGGCGGCATATCGCGCGATCAGCCGTGCGTGCTCCGCAGTGAAAGAGGTACCGAGTGCCGCCACCGCGTTGGTAAACCCCGCTTGATGAAGGGCGATCACATCCATATATCCTTCGCACAGAATCAGTTGTGTGTTGCCGTCCGGCATTTTGCCGAGCGACGATTTAGCAAAATTCAACGCAAACAGGTTGTCCGACTTCTTGTAGGCCAACGTATCGGATGTGTTGATGTATTTGGGTTTGGAATCGTCCAACACACGCCCGCCGAACGCAATGACGTTGCCGCGAATGTCGATGATCGGTACCATAATACGGCCGCGGAAAATATCGTATAAATGCCCGCGTTCACTGCGTTTACACAGCCACGCGGCAATCAGTTCTTCGTCCGTAAACCCTTTGGCGCGCAAGGCATCCCGCAGCGCCCACCCCGAATCAGGGGCATATCCCAAGCCGAAATGGCGAATCGTGTTGTCGCTGTATCCGCGTTGGCGGTAATATTGCAGCCCCACCGCGCCTTTCGGGTCGCTGAGCATGCTGTGGTAAAAACGTGCCGCCTCGCGGTTGGCTTCAAGCACCCGCACCCGCAACTTAGATACCGCATCATTCACACCCTGTTCCGGCATACGCAACCCAGCGCGATCGGCCAAAAACTTCACAGCATCCACATAGTCGAGATTTTCCATTCGCCGCACAAAAGTGATAACATCTCCGCCTGCACCGCAACCGAAGCAGTAAAAAGAATTGTTATCGCTGTATACGGTAAACGAGGGAGTTTTTTCGCCGTGGAACGGGCAAAGCCCCACCAACGTGCGTCCGCGTCGCTTTAAGCGGACATAAGAAGAAACCAGCGGTTCCAATTCATTGCGACTGACGACCTCTTCGATAAAACTGTCGGGTATGGCCATAAAACTCCCCCCTTTCTTTCCGGGTTTTTTTCAATTATTCAACGATCTTCACACCCCAACTGCGGGGGATAAACAAGGAACGATACACATCCAGCGCATAGTTATCGGTCATACCGGCAATGTAATCACACACCGCTCGTGCGGCACCTTCCGTCTCACAAATGGCGGTATATTCCGCCGGCAACGCTTCGGGACGTTTTACAAAATGCATAAACATCTGCTCGATCAACCCATCTACTTTACTCTCTTCGCTTTTGGCGACGGGGTTTAAGTAGACCGATGTATACATAAAGGCATGTAACTCTTCAAACGCCGCTTCGGTCGCGGCATCCATACGCACCGTATCGGTGCTGTTTTCGACGATCGCAGTAACCATACGGTCGATGCGCGCCGCGCGTCCTTCGCCAAACACCGCATTCAAGTGGGACGGCACATCGGCCTCGTTCAGCACCCCCGCACGCACCGCGTCGTCGATGTCGTGGCTGATGTAGGCCACTTTGTCCGCCAAACGCACAATGCGTCCCTCGAGTGTGGTCGCCTCTTCACCGCGTGTGTGGGTCACGATGCCATTACGGGTCTGTACCGTCAAATTCAAACCGGCGCCGTCATTCTCCAGCCGTTCCACCACACGCACACTCTGCTCGTAATGGCGGAAACCGCTCTCCATCAGGCGGTCGAGCGCACGTTCGCCTGCGTGTCCGAAGGGGGTGTGTCCCAGATCGTGTCCCAACGCCACGGCTTCGGTAAGATCTTCGTTTAACCGCAACGCCCGCGCAATCGTGCGCGCGATCTGCGCCACTTCCAACGTATGCGTTAAACGAGTGCGATAATGGTCGCCTTCAGGCGACAAAAACACCTGTGTCTTATGCTTTAAACGGCGAAACGCTTTGCAATGCAAAATGCGATCGCGATCGCGCTGATACTCGGTGCGATACGGACAAGGTGTGCTCTCACGATCCCGCTGTGCTTCGTCGGAAAACGCCGCAACGGGCGACAACCGTGTATGTTCTTCTCTTTCATATCGTTCCCGTACAGTCACAGAGATCCCCCCTTTTATAAGCATATACGCACAAAAAGCCGAAACTCCTTCTTTTTCTCACAAAAAAATAAAAAAATTTATGTTTCTACCGCAAAAGGATAAAAATCCTCGCCCTCTTCGACAAGAAACAGCGTACCGGCGCTCTGCTCGGTCACTGCTTTTTGCAACGGACCGATCGCCTCAAACGGCAGATGGAAACGCAAGGTAACCTCTTCGGTAAACGCCGTATCGTCAAGCACACCGCCGTGTGCCGCCACCAGCGGCCCCGCCCAACCGTATTGTGCATAGTCACACGCCAACGACAACTTTCGGCAACAGCGCATGTCGCACCGTTCGCCCGCATCCACCGCTATGCGCGCCGCATGAGAATAGGCGCGCACCAAACCGCCGCCGCCAAGCAAAATACCGCCGAAATAACGGGTGACCACCACCACGCAGTCGGTCAGCCCCTCTTTTTGCAACACATCGAGTACCGGCATGCCGGCGGTGCCTTGCGGTTCACCGTCATCCGAAAAGCGACGGATGCCGCCCTCGCGCAGGATATAGGCCCACACGTTGTGTTTTGCATCCCAAAACTCTTTTTTGCGCGCCGCCACAAACGCCTGCGCCTCTTCTTCGGTGGTTACGGGCGCAATATGCCCGATAAAACGCGACCGCTTTTCGGTGAATTCATCCGCCGCCGCGTGGAAGACGGTACGGTAATCCTGTCCCATATACTCACCCTTCTCTGTTGGAATAAAACAGGGCTGTCGCAACTGCGGCAGCCCTGTTTTTGCTACAAACTTATTTGCCTTCCTGCATGCCGAAACGCTTCTTAAAGCGATCAACGCGCCCGCCGGTATCGACCAGCTTCTGCTTACCCGTGAAGAACGGGTGGCACTTGGAGCAAATTTCAACACGGATATTTTCCTTGGTGGAACCGGTTGCAATCACTTCGCCGCAAGCGCAGGTAATGGTCGTTTGCTTGTAGTCAGGATGGATCGACTCTTTCATCAGATGTCACCTCTTTCAGTAACTCGGAAGTTTTACGAACCGACCACAGCCCGCACTTCCGTAACATAGCGAGTATACCACACTATTCGAAAAAATGCAAGCCTTTTTTTACATTTTTTCATTTTCTTCTTCATCGTCTTCCGACAACATGGCCAGCACCGCTTTGGTATCGTAGGTTTTGATCTCACGCACCGTATCGCCCGCCTCGCGGCCGCACACGGCGGCATAATCGCAAAAAGCACACGCATCCAACCGTTCGCTGCCGGCCGGGATCGCCGCCACATCGCCGCGTCGCAGCGTTGCCGCCATATCTCGCAACAGTACCTCTGCCCGCTTTTTCAGTTGACCGAACTGTGCGAGGGTCGCCACCGCCGCACGGCTGTCGGGAGTGCCGTCCGCTTTCAGTTTGGCAGGGATAAATATCCCCTGACCGTCGGCCTCCATGGCGGAGATAACTTCGGGATCGTTCAACAGCAATCCGTTCATTTGCATCACTTTTAAGCGTGCGCGGGCACGTTCTTCCTCGCTGTCCCCCGCCGCTACCGCTACCACCGGCAGTTTGGCAGGCAGATACAGAACGCCGGCGGGCGTCGCCGCACCGCCGTAGCGGTCACCGGCGTTATCCCACAGCGAAAAAAGGTACAACAACATCTGCAGATTGATGCCCTCTACCACTTCGTCCAAACGGAAGTTTTTCGCACCGGTTTTGTAGTCCACCACCCGTACGTAGGCCGTTTCACCCGCATGATAGACATCCACACGATCGATCTTACCGACCACCCGCACCGTTGCCCCGTCGGGCAGGGTAAGCACCGTCGCGTTCACACCGTCATCCATACCCACCGCCAGTTCATATTCCGTCGGCACAAAACGACTTTGCCGCAACTCCTGTACCACATGCCACAACAGCGCCCCTACCGTGCGGCATAACCGCCCGGTTTGGGTGATAAAGCGCGCACTTTTATCTGCCGCACCGCCCATCACCGTATCCACATACATCGTAACGGCGGCGGCGGTATCTTCCGTCACGGCAGCGCGCGTAACATCCCGGAATTGCGTTGCCACATATCGCGGCAACACCGTTTCCATCACAAAGTGAGCCAAATTGCCAAACTCTAAACTGCCGAGTTCGGCCGGACGCAACGGGCGCACCCGCAATCCATACTGACAAAAATAGCGAAAACGACATTGATAATACGTCTCCACCTGTGAGGCGGACAATGTCATATGTTTTCCGAAAAACTCCCCCGCCGCTTCGGAGGACGAAAAGGTTGCCGTTTGGTGCGCCGCCGCCCGTTCCATCGCACGAAGTTGCGCCGCATACTGCGGGTGATCGGCGAAATAGGCTTGCAGTGCCGCACGTCTTGCTGTAAAGTCTTCAAACTGTTCAGCAAGCGCGCGAAAAGCCTCGTCGTCGGTTTCGGGAACCTCTGCCTCTTGCGTCACACGGCACGGCAAGCATCGTACAACGCCCGCCACCAACGCCGACGGCGGCATTGCTTCGCCGCTCACACTTTCGATATAACTGACATACAGCCGTTCGGAAGGAGCTGCCACCGCTAAATACGCATACAGTTGTTCCTCTACCGCTTGGCGATCTCCCGTTTCCGATAACGTAACCCCTATTTCCGACAGTGCCTGTCGTTCGCGATCAGTGATCAAGCCGCCGGTCGCGGGATAGGCGGGAAACACCCCTTCGTTAGCACCAAGGATCCATACCGCACGCGGAGCCGCAAAACGCATACGTTCGGCACTGCCGATCTGCACCGCATCCAACCCTTGCGGAATACTGCCGCGATCGGTCGCCGCCAACGCCAGCGCAAACAGCTCATCCAGCCGCGCCGCCGAAAGTGAAACCGTGCCCAACGCGGTGCCGAAACGATCAAGGATCCCCATCAGGAGTTCCCACATCGTCTCCATACGCTCGGCGGCGGCAGGGTCTCGCGCCGCGCGTAACCGTTTGGCCTGTAAACGCACCAACCTTGCCACTTTAGCCTCTTCAAGATAGCGATACATAGCGCGTGCGAACGTTTGCCCCGTCACATCGCCGCGCAAACTGTCGGCCAAATGTTCAAGCGGTGTGAGCAAACGGCGGCGCAAACGGTTCAAGTGACGCAACTGCGCCCGCCCTTTGTCGGTCATTTCCTCCAGACCGTCGGGGTTCGCTGTCCATTCCTCGCGCAAGCGGCGGCCGCTTAACTTCCAGACAAACACATAATTTTCCACACGCGCGATCGACGACGCGGCAAACCCTGCCAACCCCGTCTTCATCACACGCAAAACCGGTTCGGCGGCAAACCCGCCGCTGACGACGGCGAGAGCCGACTGCATCAACGCCATCAGCGGTTCGGTATAGACATCCTCCCGCCGATCCATAAAGAACGGGATATCGGCCCGTGCCAACGCCACGTCCAATACGCCGTCGTAATCCGCCAAGTTGCGCGCCACAATGGCTATATCGCGGCAACGCACGCCGTCTTCACGCATTAAGCGACGTATTTCGTTCGCCACCGCGCGGCATTCGGCATAGCGATCGGTATATCCTGCCACCGCGACCGCCGCCGTCTCCTCTTCCAGGGGGAGGCTGTCGTCGGCAAAGCACCCCGCCTCCAATGTGCGCAACGCCGCATTTTGCGCACGGTGATTTTCGGTAAGATACCGCGGTTCTGCGATCGCCACCCCATTGTCACGCGCCATCTGCACAAAACGGGCGGCCGTTCGCGTCACCGGCGCAAACAGCGCATATTCGTCGCGCGTATCCAACGTGTCGGTACACAGTGTGATCACCGTGCGGGCGGCACGGCGCATCAGCAATGCCATCACCTGCATTTCCTGCTCGGTGAACCCGCGAAACCCGTCCACCAACAACAGCGCCCCTTCGCCGAAACGGCTGCGCGGCAACTGCTCGACCAAATGCGTAAGGGCATCGGCAGGATCCATATAACTATCGGCCGCCAGCGCCTCGTAGGCATCCATGATACACGCGAGTTCCTCCAGTTTCTGTCGCAGTGTCCCCTCGGGTAATGTCGCGGCCGCCGTCTCCAGCCGATGCGGTGTTACCGCATACTGCTTACATTCCGCCAACACGTCCAGTACCGCCTGTACATAATCCGCCCGCGCGGCATGACGGCGATACAACGTGAGACGTTCTTTCATCTGTTCCAGTGCGCGACTCATCAGCAAAGTACGCGTCACCTTATCCATCATTTTGCCCGTCATACCGCCGCACTCACGTGCTACGGTTTCGGCCAGGCGGGTAAAACTAAGCACCTGTACCGCACCGGCGCGCGCGGCGCCCAAACGGCGCAACAACGCCCGTTCGGTCTCGAACGAAGCCTGTTCCGGCACCAATACCACAATGCCGCTCTCCCCCGCTTCCACACAGCGGACGATCTCTTCCGTTACTGCATAGGTCTTGCCGTAGCCTGAACGCCCCATTATCAGTTGCAACACCGCACACACCTTCTTTCCACACATAACTCTGTCTTTCAGCATACACCAAAACCGGTATTTTTGCAAGTCTTTCCCCATATTTCCCACCATACAGGGCATACTCACAAAAAAGGAGGGATCGATATGGCTATCGTAGCACTGCGCACCGTCATCATTTATGCAGTTTTGGTGGCGGCCATGCGTGTGATGGGCAAACGACAACTCGGGGATCTAACCCCCTCGGAATTGGTTGTCACACTGTTGGTGGCAGATATGGCGGCAGTGGCCATGGAAGACACCGGTGCCCCGCTGTTCAGCGGTCTCATCCCGATCGCCGTGCTGGTCTCGCTCGAGCTGCTGCTTTCGGGTGCCATGCTGAAATTCCCCTTCGTAGAGCGCATGATGGGTGGGCAAGCGGTATGGATCATTGTCGACGGCAAGCTCGACCGTAAAGCTATGAAGCGGTTACGTCTCACGGTGGATGATGTTATGAGCGCCTTACGTCAGCAAGGAGTATTCGATCTGCAGGACGTACAATATGCGGTTGCCGAAACCGGCGGACAAATCAGCCTGTCTCTGCAACCGACCGCACGCCCCGTCACCCCTAAAGACCTGCAGCTCACCCCGCCCGATGACGACACCCCTTTCCTGATCGTAAGCGACGGCAAGCCCTTGCCGGTCGGCCTGTCGCTCAGCGGGCACACTATGCCGTGGTTGCACCGCCTTCTGCAGGAAGAACAGTGCGCACTGGAAGAGGTCTTTTTGCTGACCGCCGATCGCGGGGGTCACATTTATCTTTTACGCAGGGAGGAAACCGTATGAAGCGCTTGTTGATCGCCGTGGTACTGTTGGCCCTTACCCTCTTGCTTTGTATAGCCCCCAACTTTCTGTTGGAACACAGCACCGCCCGCCTGCTTTACGCATTGGAGCAGGCAGAACGTGCGCTGCAACACGGCGATCGCGATTCCGCCGCCACTGCTGTCGACGCGTTTTGCCGCGATTTCGAGCGGGACAGTCGCCGCCTTCCGCTCTTCTTTCCGCATGAAAAATTGGATGCGATCGAAGAAAGTGCCTCGCTTCTCCCGTTACTCACACAACAAGATACCGCCCACTTGGCGGAAGAATTGTCACGGTGTCGTTACCGTGTGGAACACCTCCGTCAAAGTGAGCGGCTCACTTTGGCCAATATTTTTTAGATCACACCATGTTTTCGGGACGTACCGTGCGGTCAAACTCCTCGGCCGTAATGCCACCGTCGACCAACGCCGCCTCGCGCAACGTGATCCCGCGTCGATAGGCGTCCAAGGCGATCGCTGCCGCCTTTTCGTAACCGATGCGCGGTGACAGGCAAGTCACCAGCATCAGTGAACGCGAGAGATGGTCTTCCATCCGTTTTTGATCCGCCGTGATCCCTTTCACGCAGTTTTCGCAAAACGAGCACATGACGTCACCCAGCAAGCGGCAAGACTGCTCGAAATTATAGGCGATCACCGGCATAAATACATTCAACTCGAAATTCCCCTGCGACGCCGCAAAGCCGATCGTGGCATCGTTCCCCATCACCTGAGCCGCCACCATCGTGACCGCTTCACACTGGGTAGGATTCACCTTGCCCGGCATAATGGAACTGCCCGGTTCGTTTGCGGGAATACAGATCTCGCCGATACCGCACCGCGGCCCCGATGCCAACCAGCGCACGTCGTTGGCGATCTTCATAAGATTCGCCGCCAACGCTTTCAGGGCACCGTGAGTAAATACAAACGCATCTTTCATGGTCAGTGCATGGAACTTGTTTTCGTCCGGCAAGAATTCCGTGCCGCATTGTTCAGACAGACGGCGACACACCGCCTTATCAAACCCTTGCGGTGCATTCAGCCCCGTACCGACCGCTGTGCCGCCGATAGCCAGGCGACGCAACCGCAACAGCGAAGCACGCAGCATGGTCACCGCTTCTTCCACACCGGCACGCCAACCGCTGATCTCATCCGAAAAATACAGCGGCGTGGCATCCTGCAGATGGGTGCGACCGATCTTGATAACGCCGCGATGCGCTTCTTCCAGTTGCCGAAACGCCTCGACCAGCGCTTCGGCGGCGGGAATGACCTTTTGCTCCACCGAAAGCACTGCCGCCACACTCATCGCCGTGGGAAAGGTATCGTTGGAACTTTGCGACATATTCACGTCGTCGTTTTCGTGGAGCGGCACCGCCGCCGCACGAGCGATCACCTCGTTTACATTCATATTCGTCTGGGTACCGCTCCCCGTCTGCCATACCGCCAGCGGGAATTCACCGTCCAGTTCGCCCGCCAAAATGCGATCGGCCGCGGCTATGATCGCCTCTGCCTTTTCGCTGCTTAATTTCCCCTCGGCGACATTCACGGCCGCACAGGCTTTTTTCAGTTCGGCAAACGCCGCGATCAATCCGCGCGGCATTTTTTCCTCACCGATCGCAAAATTCCGCCGACTGCGTTCGGTCTGTGCCCCCCACAAGCGGGAAGCCTCCACTTCGACCGTACCCAGCGCATCGTGTTCCATCCGTGTTACCATTTTAATCGCTCCTGTTTTTACGTTTCCCTCAAATCATACACCCAAAACTGCCGTTTGACAAGAGAAACTTTGTTGACAGCGCCATAAAAAATATGGTATACTGCTTTTGTATATAAGTCAGATGTGTTCGGAGGTATCCTTATGCGCATTCGTTTTACCTCAGCGCGCCTGTGGCGCGGGCTGCTTGCCGGCTTTTTGTGCCTGTCGCTCTTGTGTACTCCCCTCTCCCCCTACACCGCAGAGGCTGCCGACAACACCGTATCCGCCGCATTTACCGACCCCGTCACCCTAAACGGCGGCATTACCATGACCGCTGCCGGCAAAGGTGACTCGGCATATACCCTCACCACAGTTGCCGGCACCTCGGTCATGACGGTAGACAAGTACGCGTATTTTCAAGTCACCGACCCCGTCCTGTGTGCCGCCGCCGAATTGACGGTAACCGTCACCTTTTACGACACGACAAGTACGATAACCCTCCAATACTGCGGCACCGATGCGGCATACACCACCACGCGTATCTACGGCACAAATTCTAGCCAATTCCGCACCGTTTCGATCCCTTTGTATGACGCCTCTTTCGGCGATGCGGGGCAAAATTTCCGTTCTGCGTTTCGTTTTTGCAGCGGCACCATCGCTTCGATCACCGTACGCGAGGGGATCTCACACGATGTCAGTGCCACATTTACCGACCCCATCACCACAAACGGTTCCATCGACGTGATCCCTTCGGCACCGCAATCGTCCGATTCGGCCTACACCCTCACCACCGTACAAGGGCGCGCGGTAGCGGACGTGGAAGAGTATATGTATTTCCGCGTGACCGACACGGCACTGAACAGCGCCGCTGAACTCACCCTGTCGCTCACCTATCTGGATGTCGGCAATTCTGCCATACTGCTTCAATATTGCAGTACCGCTAACAACTACGAGTTACTGCACGTGCAACGGTTCAATTCGGGCGACTTCGTTACCGTGGAGATCCCGCTGACCAATGCCGCTTTCGGAAACGCAGGGCAAAATTTCGGTGCCGCTTTCCGTTTAAGAGGCGGTGTGCTCCACTCTTTGAGTATCACCGAAGGGTGTAATGACAACACCGATCAAGCACCGCCCGCCTTCGCCCCGCAGACGGAACAAAACAATATCATCGGCAAAGGCATCGCGGGCTATCAGGTGTGGTTTCACGCCGGCAACGATGTCGACTCCAGTTGGCATCACTGGAGTCAGGATGCCAAGTTGCCCACCGCCGGTAACGTCCACCCCGAGATCTATCCCTACACCGACGACTATGTGGAAAACGGGGCGACCCTCTACCAATCGGGGCTGGGTGACCTCGGCAACGGCAACGCCGCACTGCTGTTCAACTCCGCCGACCGCGAGATCATAAAGACCCATATGCAATGGGCGGAAGAATACGACATCGACGGTCTCGCCGTACAACGTTTTTATTCCGCCACCTATCCTATGCGCAGTAACGGAAGAAACACCTTGCAGATCATTCAGGAAGAAGCCGAAGCACACGACCGTCTGTTCTACGTAATGTACGACTTCTCCTACGCCTCCCGTAACGATCCCGAAACCTTTATCCGCAACGTGCAGTTGGACTTCATCTATAACGTCGAAGAAAAAGGCGTTGCCTCCTCCCCCAATTACGGCCACGCCGACGGCAAGCCCGTCGTGTGCCTGTGGGGCTTGCACGGCGACCCCGCCTCGGAATACTTCTGCGGCACTACCGCCACCATCCTGATCGACTGGTTTCACTCCCGCGGATACTACGTCATCGGCGGCTCGCCCGACAACAACTACGACAAGGCGACGGGCGAATATATGGAGCCTTTCACCAAACTCGATATGCTCTCGCTATGGACACCCGGCCGCTATAATATGAACAACGTGGAATCATGGCTGAAACACCACGTGGAGATCGACCTCGCTTTCTGCGAACAGTACGGCATCGACTATCAACCCGTGCTGTATTCGGGTTTCGGCTGGACGAATATGCGCAACAACGGCTACGTCAATCACTATCCCCGCTATGCCGGCGACTTTTTGTGGAAACAGGCGTACATACTGAAACGCGACTACAACATTGAAAGCGTATACTTCGCTATGTGGGATGAGTACGACGAAGGCACCGCCATTATGAAAGCCGCCGCCGACTATTTCGAGATTCCCACCGACCAATACTTCCTCACCTATGCGACGGACGGCTGGTGGCTGTCGAACGACTTCTATCTGCGGGCGGCAGGGGCGGTCATCGATATGATGCAGGGCAAAACGCCCGTGCGCGAAACCATCGACATTCCCCATTCCGAAGGCCCGGTCTACTGGCGTAACAGTTTCGAATCCCGCGAAACCACCTATACCGACGACAACGGTGCCACTTTCAAGACCGCACTCGGTCAGTTGGACGTGTGCCTGAACAACCCCACATGGCTGAATCGTACCGCTTTCAGTACATACGAAGTCGCCATCACCTCCGGCATCGCCAAAAGCGGCAGTTATGCCTTCCGTTTCAGCGGCACGGCATCGACCAACGCGGTAGCTATCTACAAAATTGCCGACGCCCTTATTTCCGCCTCTTCCCCGCTCACGTTGTCCTATTCACTGTATGCGGCAAGCGAAGGCGGGAAGAACGTCTATGTGGATCTTCTCTTTGCGGACGGCACATATCTCAGCGATATCAATGCCGATACGCTAGAGATCCGCGGCACCGTGGGCAAATGGACCGATATCACACTCACACTCGGCCCCACGGCCGACCAAAAAACCATTGTCGGCGTGATTGTCGGTTATCGTGGCAACAGCGGATTGGCAGATGCCTATATCGACAACATCACGCTGCAACACAGCGAAGATGCCCATGTGTGGAATAACGGTAATGTGACGGGGGATACCATCACCTACCGTTGCCAAAACGTCGGATGCGATGTCTCCGTGACCGAGTGGTACACTCATGACCCCGCACACGCCACTGAACACCGCGATCGCATCGAACCCGCCGTGGGCAAAGTAGGCTATACCGCCGGTACGTGGTGTACCGTGTGTGAAAAATACGTCGAGGGCGGCGAAGAGATCCCTGCACTTATCCTGTGGGGTGATACCAACGGTAACGGCACGGTCAACTCCACCGATGCCCGTCTTACTTTGCAATACGCCGTAGGTAAAACTGCCCCCGCCACACTCGATCTTACGGCCGCCGATGTAGATCGAAACGGCGATGTGGATTCCACCGACGCCCGACTGATCCTGCAATATACCGTAAAAAAGATCGAATATCTTCCCGTGGAGTGACCGGCTATGAACATTCGTCCCGCAACACCGAAGGATCGTGAAACGATCCTTACGATTTACGAATCCGCGCGACAATTTATGCGTGAAAACGGCAACCCTACGCAATGGGCAGGCGGCTATCCTCCCATTGCCTTAGTAGAACAGGATATCCACGACGGACACAGTTTTGTGTGTGAAGACGGCGGTGAGATCCTCGGTGTATTTTGCTACTTCGACGGACCCGACCCCACCTATGCGCATATCGAAGGTGCATGGTTGAACGACCGCCCCTACGGCGTGATCCACCGTATCGCCGTCGCCGCCCATCGTCGCGGCGTGGCTGCCGCCTGCTATGATTACGCCTTTACCCGATGTGACAATTTGCGCATCGACACCCATGCGGACAACAAGCCGATGCAACGTTCTCTTCAAAAATACGGCTTTTCTCCCTGCGGCATCATTTATCTTGCCAACGGCGATCCGCGTATTGCATATCAAAAAACAAAGCAACAGATCTGACAAACGGCGAAGGTCGATTTTCGGCCTTCGCTGTTTCTATCACATGTTTGTCGTTGACACCCCCAAAAAAGTATGCTATACTCCCCATAGCGTAACGTACATAATATTGTTTAGAAGAAGGAGACGCCATATGTTCTGTGAAAACTGTGGGAAGCAACTTCCCGATGACGCCGCATTTTGCGACAATTGCGGCACCAAAACGGCCGCCGTCACCCCCGTGCAACCGGTAAAGCAACCGTTTGTACTCACCAAAAAACACAAGATCATCGGCCTTGTCGGTATCGGTGTCATTGTGCTGGGTATCCTTGCGGCGGTCGTTGCCGTAATTCTGGGCAAAACTGTCCGCCTGGATAAGTACATCACCATCACCACCGAAGGATACAACCACTATGCCTCGGTGAATTACGAGATCGACTATGTCGCCCTTTTCGAAAAGGTGACCGGTGAAAACATCGAAGACTATAAAAGCGAGGAAAAATTCAACGCGCTTAAGAACGCGGAAGCACTTGCGGATCAAGCCGTATCGCTTCGTGATGGTTTAACGGTCGAGATCGTTTATCCCGAAGGCAAGGCAAAAAATGCGCTCTCGAACGGCGATGTGGTCAACTTCAACCTCTCCTTCGATAAGAAAGCGGCCGAAAAACTGGGCATCAAAGTGAAAGATACCACGGTGAAATATACGGTGGAAGGCCTTGCCGAGGCAAAGGTTTTCGACGTCCTCTCCCATTTTGAGGTCACCTTCGAGGGGTATGAAGGGAACGGCTATGCCGCTATTGTGCCGAAAGAAACCGACGAAACCGTAGGCAACATCCGTTTCAAGGTTTCCGAAGATTACAACCGTGTGGAGTTCTATATCGACAATTCGGATTACAGCGACACCATCTACGTAGGTTTCGGCATCGAAGGGTTCGACAACGATGTATATGACCTTTCGAACGGCGATAAGATAACGCTTACGGCGCGCACCGACGCCAACCTTGTCAGTGAACACGGTGTCATTCTGACGGGGCTGAGCAAAGAATACACCGTCTCGGATCTGAAGGCACCTTCCACCTATGACCTGTTGGCCAACCACACCGTGATCTTCACGGGCGTGGAAGGTGAAGGTCGTGCGGTATTGTCGGCCACCGACTCCGAAACGACGGTTGGCGACCTCGTAATCACCACCAAAGCCGATAATCCGGATTACGTATTCTGGGCACGTTCCGACAATTCTGACAGCGGTTCGATTTACCTCTCTTTTGACGGCTCGTCTTATGATCTGAAGGCCGGCGACGCCATCACGCTCACCTGTTCTTATGACACCGATTATCTCATCGAACACGGTGTGGTGTTCGAAAATATGAGCAAAGACTACACTGTGCCGACGCTCGGCAAATACGCCGCCGTCATTGCCGATATTTCGGCCGATTCGTTCACGGCAATGACCGCCGAATTCACCGAAGATCTCACCAACAGAATGTATGAAGATTGGAGCGACACGGTCCACAACAGTTGGAGTTCCTTCAGTGAGCAATCCATCGGCGAAGACATGGCCCTGCACAACGCCATCTTCACCACGCCGAAGAATACCGCCAGCAGCACCTACAACACGCTGTGGTTGGTCTTCTCGGTCACGCTGGACGACGACTCCATGTCCCCCACAACATACTATTTCTATTATCAGATTCGCGATGTGATCGTCAGCGCGGACGGAACGATGGATATGCAGGCAGCCTACAGCATTTCCAAATCTTCCGGTTACACCGATTACACCCAACTCTACAACAACTGCATCGACACCTTCAGCTACAACGTGGAAACGCTCTCGTAAATGCCTGCCAAAAAGTCCTCTCAAAGATCTGTCTTCGAGAGGACTTTTTTATGATACCGCAACGGAGAAGGGCACGGTCGTCTACATGTGTTCACCTCTATACAAGCAAAACAAGGGTAAGCGATCATTCGCTTACCCTTGTTGTTTCAGTTTTTGCTCACGGGCGGCAGGTTGCCGCCCCTACGTTAGGCAATTACGAAGCCGGAGTCAACACACCGTTCGCATCCGCCGTGTACTTACCCGCCGCGCACAGACCGTTGGTCTTCGCCGCCGACACGGTGAACGTCTTGTTCACGTTCAGCGCACCGTAAGTACCGCTGACGTAGTACAAGTTGCCGTCC